>NZ_ANNI01000003.1:0-325746 GCF_000466745.1 Campylobacter concisus ATCC 51562
ATAGCTCAGGGGTAGAGCACAACCTTGCCAAGGTTGGGGTCGCGAGTTCGAATCTCGTTTCCCGCTCCATCTTTTTTATGCTCATTTTTTTATTTTCCACAAAACTTTTTGCAAATGAAGTCAACATCTATCCGATGTATTGCGTTCTAAATGATCAAATTTCACTTAGTACTTTTGGCTTTGAAGGCGAAGACAATGAAATTTTAAACCTAGAGGGCAAAAGAGCAGCCAAGATAGATAGCAAAAAACTCTATGAAATTCTAACAGCAAATTTTAAAACATATAAAGACAAAAGTGGTGGAAGCGTTGCTTTTGTAAAAAACTGCTCTATTATGGATGAGATTCAAATGCAATTTTTAAGATCAATTAGCGATGAATATCCTGGTATCAGCATAAGCGATCTTAGCATCAGTCCACAAAATAAACTTCCAGCAAATTTCAAAGAGCTCGTCCTAAAAAATATCTTTTTAGGTGATCAAAATAGTCAAAAAGGTACATTTAGAGCATCATTTGAGGATGTTGATCTGAGTCTAAAAAGTATCTATTTTAAATTTAGCTTTAACGCTAAGATGCCAGCCTTTATAGCAATAAATTCAATGAATACAAACCATATTTTAAGCCTGCTTGACTATCAGCCAACGATGATTGAGTTTGGCAAATGGCCAAAAGATGCACTTTCTAGCTCAAATAGCTTGGCTCTTATAACAAAAGTGCAGATAAAAAGCGGTGAAATTTTAACCAAGCGTCAGTTTAATGCTATAAGTTTAGTCAAAAAAGGTCAAATGCTAAATGCAGTTTTGAGCGAGGATGGCGTTAAGATAATAGCTGAAGTAAAGGCACTTGAGGATGGAAATTTAGGTGATATGATAAAGATAAGAACAAAAGATAATAAAATTTTACAGGCCACAGTTTCAGGTAAAGACGAGGCAGTGATAAGATGAAAAAGATAGTATTTGCAGCCACTGGAGCAAGCGGGGCTGGACTCTTTTTAAAGCTTGTCAAGGCTGCCAAAGATAGTTGCGAGGCGCACGTCATAGTTAGTAAAAATGCCTTGAAAGTCTTGGAGGCTGAAGAAAATTTGAAGCTAAATTTAAATGATCTTGGCGTAAAAATTTATGATGATCAAGACCTTAGCGCAGGCCCAGCTTCTGGCTCATTTGGTACGGATGCGATGATCATAGCGCCCTGCTCTACTAATACTTTGGCTAAAATCGCAAATGGCATAAGCGACACGCTCATTACAAGAACTGCAAGTGTCGCGCTAAAGGAAAGGCAAAGGCTAGTTTTGGGAGTTAGAGAGATGCCGTTTTCCACGATCACACTCTCTCAGATGCAGCTTCTATCATCTCTTGGAGCTATCATCGCTCCGCCAGTCTTAGGCTACTACGCAGGTATAAAGAGCCTTCATGATATGGAGAATTTCATCATCGGCAAGTGGCTTGATGCCTTAAAAATCGAAAATAATCTTTACAAAAGGTGGCAAATTTGAAAAAATCTTGCATCTATCCAGGTACCTTTGACCCGATCACAAACGGCCATTTAGACGTCATCATAAGGGCTACAAAAATTTTTGACAAAGTGATAGTCGCAGTTGCAAAAAGTGACAGCAAACAGCCGATGTTTGCACAAGAAAAGCGCATAGAGATGGCAAAAGAGGCAGTTTGTGAGCTAAAAAATGTAAGCGTTCTTGGCTTTGATAACTTGCTTGTTGATTTTGCTAAATCGCACGGCATAAACACCGTCATCAGGGGCCTTCGCGCAGTTAGCGACTTTGAGTATGAGCTACAAATAGGCTATGCAAACGCTGCACTTTGGGATGAATTTGAGACAGTTTATCTTATGCCAAGCTTAAATAACGCCTTTATCTCAAGCTCCATCGTTCGCTCAGTCTTGCGCCACGACGGCGATGTGAGCAACCTAGTGCCAGCAAAAATTCTAAAAAATTTAAAGGCGTAAAATGTATGTTTTGTTTGAGGGCATTGACGGCGTTGGCAAGAGCACGCAGATAGAAATTTTAGCTTCTAAATTTAGCGATGCCATCGTCACAAAAGAGCCAGGCGGTACGCAGCTTGGTGAAAATTTACGAGAAATTTTACTAAACTCAAGCATAAAAATAGGCAAAAGAGCTGAAATTTTACTCTTTTTGGCTGACAGAGCTGAGCATTTTGAAAAGCTGGTCACTCCAAATTTAAGTAAGCTAATACTTAGCGATAGAGGCTTTATCTCAGGTATCGCCTACGCTTTAGCAAATGATGAAAACTTAGATGAAAACGTGCTTTTAGAGCTTAATAAATTTGCACTAAATGATAAATTTGCAGATAAGATTATTTTTTTTGAAGCAAGTGCTGAGCTAATAAGCTCGCGCCTAAAGAATAGAGGCACAAGCGATAAGATCGAGGCTCGTGGGCTAGAGTATCTTTTAAAAGTGCAAAGTTTGATGAAGCAAATTCTCATTAAAAATGGCTTTGAAACGCTTTTTATAGACGCATCTAAAAGCATAGAGCTAATTTCAAAAGAGATAGAAAATTTTATAAATTTTAAGTAAAATCACAAAAAAAAATAAAAAGGATAATGCGATGATAACGGCACTTCGTGGCATGAAAGATATGCTTCCAGCTCGCGCTAAACTTTACGCACGGATAATCAAAACCTGCGAGGAAGTCGCAAAAAACTACGGATATGAGCAAATTTTGACCCCACACCTCGAGGAGACAGCACTTTTTAAAAGAAGTGTCGGCGAGAGCAGTGACATTGTTGGCAAAGAGATGTATCAGTTTGAAGACAAAGGCGGCAACGACGTTTGCTTGCGTCCTGAGGGCACAGCTGGCGTGGTTAGAGCGTTTATCGAGGCAAAACTTGACAGAGCAAATGTGACGAAACGCTGCTTTTATCATGGTTCGATGTTTCGCTATGAGCGCCCACAAAAAGGCCGTTTAAGGGAGTTTCACCAGTTTGGTTGCGAGTGCTTTGGCGAGGGCAGTGTTTACGAGGATGCGAGCATTATCTTGATGGTGAGCAAAATTTTTAACAGACTAAACATAAAAACAACCCTAAAAATAAACTCTCTTGGCGACGAGAGCTCGATGAAGTCTTACAAAGAAAAACTTGTTAAATTTTTAGATGAAAACAGTGAAAAAATTTGCGAGGACTGCAAAAGACGCAAACTTTTAAACCCTATCCGCGTGCTTGACTGCAAAGTCGAGAGCTGCCAAGAAATTTACAAAAACGCTCCTGTCATCACTGATAGCCTAAGCGATGAGGCGCAGGCTGATTTTGTAAAATTGCAAGAAATTTTAACGGCAAATGGCGTTAAATTCGAGATAGACACTAAGCTTGTTCGTGGGTTAGACTACTACTGCAAGACGGCGTTTGAGTTTATTAGCAATGAGATCGGCTCACAAAGTGCAGTAGCAGGCGGAGGCAGATACGATAGGCTCGTAGAGTACCTTGGCGGTAGAGCAAGTTATGGCGTTGGATTTGCGATGGGCGTTGAGAGGATAATGGAAATTTTAGGTGAAGCTGAGGATGAGCGAGCTGGAATTTATCTTTGTGCGCTTGATGCGACGAATTTAGACTTTATCTATGCGCTTGGCTCAAAACTTCGCAAAAAATATCAGGTTGAAATTTCTTATGAAGCCAAAAAACTTCAAAAACATCTACAAAATGCCGACAATAAAAATGTAAAAATTTTCCTTTGCGTGGGCGAAAATGAGATGAAAGAGAATAAAATCTGGTATAAAAATTTAGAGACCAAAGACGAAAAAACGATAAATTTAGATGAGCTTGAAAAGGAGCTGGGATGAATGATTTTGGACTTAGCATTTGGGGTAACTCAAATTTTGTTATAGAAGATGGCAAAGTCTGTATAAATGCAGCCAGTAAGCCAGCAATCATCGACATCGTAAAAGAGATAAGAGACGATGGATATAGAGGGCCGCTACTGCTTCGTTTTCCGCATCTTATCCAAAAGCAGATCGAGCAGATCCACGCAAGCTTTGCAAAAGCAAAGAAAGAATTTGCCTACAAAGGCAGCTTTAATGCCGTATTTCCACTTAAAGTGAATCAATATCCTGGCTTTGTAAAAAATTTAGTGCGTCTTGGCAAGCCCTACAACTACGGCCTTGAAGCTGGTAGTAAGGCTGAGCTACTTTTAACTATGGCTTACAATAACGAAAAAGCTCCAATAACCGTAAATGGCTTTAAAGATAAGGAGATGATAAATATAGGCTTTATCGCCGCTGAGATGGGACACAATATCACGCTAACGATTGAGGGCTTAAACGAGCTTGAAGCGATAATTGCCATCGCAAAAGAGCGCTTCAAACCAAAACCAAAGATCGGACTTAGAGTAAGACTGCACTCGACAGGATCGGGGCTCTGGGCAAAAAGTGGTGGCATACACTCTAAATTTGGCCTAACATCAACAGAGCTAATAGAAGCTGTAAAGATGCTAAAAAAGGCAAATTTACTTGAAAATTTCACGATGATACACTTTCACATCGGCTCTCAAATAAGCGAGATACATCCACTCAAAAAAGCTCTCATAGAGGCTGGCAATATCTACGCTGAGCTTAGAAAAATGGGTGCCTCAAATTTAAAAGCGATAAATTTAGGTGGTGGTCTTGCGATAGAATACTCGCAGTTTAAAGAAGAAAGCAGCAGAAACTACACACTAAACGAATATGCAAACGACGTTGTTTATATGCTCAAAACCATAAGTGAGCAAAAAAAGGAGATCGAGCCAGATATTTTTATAGAGTCAGGCCGCTACATCGCCGCTTCTCACGCGCTTTTGGTCGCCCCTGTGCTTGAGCTATTTTCTCAAGAATACACCGAAGAGAAGCTAAATTTAAAGAAAAATAATCCAAATTTAATAACCGAGCTAGTTGATCTTTACAAGTCAATCAAGCCTTCAAACGCCCTAGAATACCTACACGACGCCATCCATCACACAGAGAGCGTTTTAACACTTTTTGATCTAGGATATGTTGATCTTCAAGATAGATCAAACGCAGAGGTGCTTTTAAGGCTCATTAGCAAAAAAGCTGTCGTGATGCTTGGCAACAAGAGCAACTCAAGCGATCTAACTAAAATTCAAAAAGAGGTTCAAGAGAGATACCTGCTAAATTTCTCTATTTTTCAAAGCTTGCCTGACTTTTGGGGTCTAAAGCAAAATTTCCCTATCATGCCACTTGACAGGCTCGATGAGCGCCCTACTTTGCCAGCTTCGATCTGGGACATCACATGCGATAGCGACGGCGAGATTAGCTATGATGACGAGAAAAACCCACTACTTTTGCACGACGTGGACGTGGAAAAAGAAGATTATTTCTTGGGATTTTTCCTAGTTGGCGCATATCAAGAGGTGATCGGTATGAAACACAACCTCTTTACCCACCCGACAGAGGCCACGATAGAGCTAACAAGTGATGGCTACAAGATCACAAATTTACTAGAGAGCCAGTCGATCCTTGATATCATGGAGGACATGGACTATGATATCTACGAGATCCAAGACACTCTAAACGAGCGCTTAGTAAAATCAACTCTGATAAACGAAACACAAAAGAAGCAAATTTTGGGCGAACTTTATCTATTTTTAAATGATAATAGCTATTTAAAGACAATCAATTAAAAAGGAAAACAATGCAACTAGCAAACAGAATGCAAACATTAAGCGAGTCTATCACAATAGCGATCAGCACAAAAGCCAAAGAGATGAAGGCTGCTGGTATCGACGTGATCTCGCTTTCAGCTGGTGAGCCTGACTTTATGACTCCAAAAAAGATAAGAGAAACTGTAAAAAACGCACTAGATAACGATAGCAAAAGCGGCAAATACACGCCAGTACCAGGCCTGCCTGAGGTCATAGAGGCCATTAGAGCAAAGCTAAAAAGAGATAACGGACTTGACTACAAAGCAAATCAAATCGTCACAAACATCGGCGCAAAACACTCACTTTTTAATGTATTTCAAGCGCTTATCAACCCAGGTGACGAGGTCATCATCCCATCTCCATACTGGGTGAGCTACCCTGAGATCGTTAAATTTTGTGGCGGCGTGCCTGTCTTTATCGAAGCAGACGAGAGCACAAATTTCAAAGTCACAGCCGAGCAGCTAAAAAAAGCGATCACACCAAAAACAAAGGTCTTTTCGCTAAATCACCCGACAAATCCAACTGGAGCCGTATATACAAAAGAGGAGATCGCGGCATTTGGCGAGGTTTTAAAGGGCACTGACATTATCATCACAAGCGATGAAATTTATGAAAAAGTGATCTACGGCAAAGAATTTCACGCCGTAGCCTCTGTAAGCGAGGATCTTTTCAAAAGAACGGTCACGATAAACGGACTAAGCAAGTGCGGCGCGATGCCTGGCTGGAGATTTGGCTATATCGCAAGCTCGATGGACTGGCTAATTGCTGGCATCAAAAAGCTTCAAAGTCAAAGCACAAGCAACATCAGCTCGATCGTGCAAATAGGCGCTATCCCGTCGCTTCTTGGCGAAACTGACGAAGATATCGAAAACATGAGAAAAGAGTATGAAAAAAGACGCGACGTGGCAGTTGAAATGATAAATGCTATCCCTGGGCTAAGTGTCGTAAAACCTGATGGTGCGTTTTATCTATTTGTAAAATGCAAAGAGGTAGACGGCGACTCACTTAGATTTTGCAAAAAAATGCTTGAAGAGGCAAATGTAGCAACCGTGCCAGGTGTGGGCTTTGGTATGGAGGGATATTTTAGAATTTCTTTTGCGACAGACATCGAGAGCATAAAAAAAGCGATCGAGAGGATCGCAAATTTTGTAAAAAGTTACAAAATTTAATGATCAAATTTAGAGTAAATGGCAAAATTTTCGAGCTTGAAAATGATATAAATGTTTATGAATTTTTAGCTCAAAATGGCTATGAGATTAAATTTATAGCCCTTGAGCGAGACGGAGAAATTTTGCCAAAAAAGCTTTGGCGTGAAAGCTTTATGAGCGAGGGCAAAACTTATGAGATCGTCACTTTAGTTGGCGGTGGATGAGGAGAAAATGATAGAGATTGTATTAAATGGCGCAAAATTTAAGGTGCCAGTAAAGAGCCTTGGCGAGCTAAAAGAGCTTGCGCTTGGCGATAAAGAGAGTGAAATTTATAAATTTTTAGAGAAATTTAACGCGACAAAGCCAGACATTTTTATCGTTGATGGCTTTGCTATAAAAGAAGATAGCGAGCTAAAAGATGGCTCAAACGTCGTATTTATAAGGCGTGGCGTGATGCCTGAGCGTGAAGTTTTACGCGCGATGATCGCTTCACGAAACAGCCCTGAGCTAAATTTAGCCCTAAGCAAGGCAGTGATCGGCGTGGCTGGACTTGGTGGCCTTGGCTCAAATATCGCGCTAAGCCTAGCTAGAGTTGGCGTAAAAAAGCTAGTGCTTGCCGACTTTGACGTCGTTGAGCCAAGCAATCTAAACCGCCAGCAGTATTTCGTCCGCCACATCGGCATGAAAAAGACGCAGGCACTTAAAGAGCTGATAAATGATGTAAATCCCTTTGTCGAGGTCGAAACGCACGATATATTTTTAGATGAAAAAAACGTAGCTAGCGTCTTTGGCGAGTGCGAAATTTTATGCGAGGCCTTTGACAATGTCGCTGGAAAGGCGATGATACTAAATGAAGCAGGTGCTAGTCTAAAAGATAAAAAGATCATCGGCGCTTCTGGTATGGCAGGATACTTTAGCTCAAATCTCATAAAAACCATAAAATTTGCCAAAAATGTCTATCTTTGCGGCGATCTCACAAACGAAGCTAAGATCGGTCAAGGACTAATGGCACCACGCGTCGCAGTCTGCGCAAACCACGAGGCAAATTTGGCCATTAGGCTACTTATGGGCTTGGAGGCGTAAGTGCAAAGTGATAGTTTGATCCTTGGCGGCAAGGAGTTTCAAAGCCGCTTCATCCTTGGCTCTGGCAAGTACTCGCACGAGCTCATCGACTCAGCCATAAACGAGGCTGGAGCGCAAATTTTAACCCTTGCTCTTAGGCGCATAAACGAGAGCAAAGAGCGAAATATACTTGACTTTATCCCAAAAGGCGTGACGCTTTTGCCAAACACAAGTGGCGCTAGAAATGCCAAAGAGGCTGTTCGTATCGCCCAGCTCGCACGTGAGCTTGGGTGCGGCGAGCTTGTTAAGATAGAGATCATCACTGACTCTAAATTTCTCTTTCCAGACAATATTGAAACCATAAAAGCGTGCGAAGCCTTGGCAAATGACGGCTTTGTGCCAATGCCATATATGTTTCCAGATCTAAATGCCGCAAGAGCGATGCTAAGCGCAGGAGCTAGCTGCATCATGCCTCTAGCTGCACCAATTGGCTCAAACCAAGGGTTAGTTTTTAAAGATATTATTGAGATTTTGATAAACGAGCTTGACACGCAGATCATCGTAGATGCTGGCATCGGTAGGCCCTCACAAGCGTGTGAGGCCATGGAGATGGGAGCGGCTGCGATCATGGCAAATACAGCTATCGCCTCATCTAAAAATATCCCGCTCATGGCAAGAGCCTTCAAAGAGGCGATCATCGCTGGTCGCAACGCCTATCTAGCAGGCCTTGGCGCAAAGAGTAAAAGTGCAAACGCCTCATCTCCGCTCACTGGATTTTTAGACTGATGAAATTTACAAGAACCAACCACATGCAGCTACTACCTCATATGCAGGATGTTGGCAGCGATATTATGGATGAAATTTTAAAAGAGCGCGCGAATTACAAGCCTGAAATTTACACCGAAGCTGACGTCAAGGCAGCTCTTAATGCAAAGCACTGCTCACTTGAAAATTTAAAAGCCCTACTCTCGCCTGCTGCAGCACCATTTTTAGAGCCAATCGCCCAGCTAGCTCAAGCAAAAACAAGGGCAAATTTTGGCTCAAACATCACGCTTTTCACCCCGCTTTACATAGCAAACTACTGCGATAACCTCTGCGTTTATTGCGGTTTTAACGCCAAAAATAATATAAAAAGGGCAAAGCTAAGCGACGAGGAGATCACAAGGGAGCTAAGAGAAATTTCAAAGAGCGGTTTAGAAGAAATTTTGATCCTAACTGGCGAGAGCGAGACCAACTCAAGTGTCACTTACATCGCAAATGCCTGCGCTTTGGCAAAGAAATTTTTTAAAGTCGTTGGGGTTGAAATTTACCCACTAAACTCAGATGGCTACGCCCTACTTCACAAAAGTGGCGCAGACTACGTGACCGTCTTTCAAGAGACCTACAATCCCACAAAATATGAGAAAATCCACCTTGGTGGCAATAAAAGAATTTTTCCATACCGCTTAAATGCGCAAGAGCGAGCGCTTCTTGGAGGCATGAGAGGGGTTGGCTTTGCCGCACTTCTTGGCATAGATGACTTTAGACTTGACGCCTTTGCGACCGCACTTCACGCGAGCTTAGTTCAAAAAAAGTATCCGCACGCTGAGATCGCATTTTCGTGCCCAAGACTTCGCCCTATCATCAACAACGACCGTATCAATCCCCGTGACGTGGGAGAGCGCGAGCTTTTACAAGTGATCTGTGCTTATAGAATTTTCATGCCAACAGCCAGCATAACGATCTCAACCAGAGAAAAAGCTAAATTTCGCGATAACGCCGTAAAGATAGCTGCAAATAAGATAAGCGCTGGCGTAAAAGTAAGCATCGGCGCTCACGGCGAAGAGAAAAAGGGCGACGAGCAGTTTGAGATAAGCGACGACAGAAGCGTGGATGAGATCAAGGCTATGATAAAAGCAAACGGCCTAGAGCCATTAATGAGCGAGTATGTCTATGTTTAAAATTCTCTGCGTGGCTGACTTTGAAAGCTATGATGGCGATGACTTTTTAAAGAGAATTCAGCTACTTTGCAAGGCTGGCGTGGATGAAATTTTGCTTCGTGCAAAGGGGCTTAGTGAAGCTAATTTTTACGACCTTGCTAGGGTTGTGGCTCAAATTTGTGAAAACTACCGCAAGAAATTTATCATTAATCAATTTTTTGACGTAGCTTGCAAGCTAAAAAGCGACTTTTGGCTCACTTCGGCACAGCTTGATTTTTTTAAGAATCACGGCGTTTTTTTAGAAGAATTTAGAAAAACAGCTAAAATTTACGCCCCAGCTCACGATCTAGAGCAGGCTAAAATTTCAGCCTCTATCGCTGATGTGCTGGTTGCTTCTCATATATTTGCCACCTCTTGCAAGGCTGGTTTAGAGCCAAAGGGGTTAAATTTTATAAGCGAGCTAAAAAGCTTTGATAAAGAAATTTACGCTCTTGGCGGACTAGATAGCGGGAACTACAAAGAGGCAATAAAAGCAGGCACTAGCGGAATCTGCTTCATGAGTTTAGCAATGAACGGTGATATGGAGCTTATAAAAAAGATAGTAGAGAGCAAAAACGGCTAAATTTAGTATAAATTACATAAAATAATACGTAAAATTTTACTCATTTTTGCTAGCGATATATGTTTTTATATCAAATATAAGTAGCGTCACAAGCGATGGCAGCATATAGGAGTTTAGCACTAAAAGCAGCGACTTTGTCAAATTTGACTTTATTAAAGTCTCTATGTCAAAGCTGCTGTTGTAGTTAAAAAAATATAGCAAGGCAAACTCGCTAACAAGAACTATGCGAGTGATCTTTAGCAAGATGTCATTTCCCAGTCTTGCAAATTTATCATCGACCACAAGCGACAAAGTGATCCAGCCAAGCAGCCAAATTGAGCAGGCTAAAGCATAAACAGTAATGCTTTCATCAAATTTTTCAAGTAGTAAAAATACCAAAGGTTGCAAAAATACAAGGCTAGCGATAAACCAAAGAAGTGAGCTAAAGGCTAGCAGGCAAACACAGCCAAAGATAGAAATGGCAGAGATAAAGCCAAAAACCCTAACCCAAGATAGTAGGCCAGCGCATAGGATAAAAAAGAAAAAACAAGCCAAATTTTAATAACAAGTCGCCACCTATTTGCAAAGGCAGTGGCTTTTAAATTTAGGCTATCTGTCAAACTCATTTACGAGATTTTCTTTTGTTTTGGGCGGAAAACTTTCATCACGTTTTCATCGGTTTCTATAAATGCACCACCTATTAGATCGATACAATATGGCACCGCTGGAAAAATTGGCTCCAAGCACTCTTTTATTGCCTTTGGCTGGCCTGGTAAATTTATGATTAGCGCATGACCTCTGATACCTGCTGTTTGGCGTGAAAGGATCGCTGTTGGGACGTATTTTAAGCTAGTCGCTCTCATTAGCTCGCCAAAGCCTGGCATCATCTTCTCACAAACTGCCTCTGTTGCCTCTGGAGTAACATCTCTAAGAGCTGGTCCAGTACCACCAGTCGTTAGCACAAGATCGCAATCAAGCACATCTACCATATGCACGAGCCTCTCTTTTATTAGCTCAAACTCATCTGGTATAACTTCGCAAAAATACTCTTTTTCGCTCACTATCCAGCTATCAAGCACTTCACGTATGGCTGGGCCGGACTTATCTTCGTAAATGCCACCACTTGCACGATCTGATAATGTTAAAATTCCTATCTTTGTTTTCATCTTTTACCTTTTAATAGTTTTCATTTAAAATTTTCGCTAGCGTCTCTTTATCTACGCTCTCGTATGCTAGCAGATATGAGCTTATCTTTGCGATTTGCTCATTTGTGCCTTTTAAAAAGGATGTGATCTCCTCTTTTGCTTGCTTTAAAATTTCTTCTACATCGTTTGGATTTGGCACAAAAGAGCTTCCCATACCATATTCATAAACCATCTTTGAAGCGATCTCTTTGGCTAAATTTAGATCACTACTTGAGTTTGAAAAGATGTCATTTTCATCTATCTCAAGCTTACACATACCAGCTATAAGTACCTTGATACGAGATATCATCTGTGACTTTGACTCAATCTCTTGCTCTGTAGCCATGAATCTATCTTCTATAAGAGAAATTTTTTCAAATTTCACATCAAACCAGTAAGCACTTAGCGCCTTTGCTCCTTGATAAATGGCTTGAATTTTCTTTTCGTTTTCGCTATAGCTTAGCACCTTTTTCTTGCCGAGCAAGACCTTATTTAAAACAGCCTCAAAGTCCCTCATTTTAAGCACGCTCTCGCCGTTTCTTAGGGCATTTATCGCAGCTTCATTTACAAGTGTACTAAGTGCCGCACCTGAAAAGCCAACGCTCATTTTAGCGATATCCTCAGCCGCCACTTCGCAGTTTTTATCTTTTAGATATGTGTTTAAGATCGCTACCCTATCGTTAAAATCAGGCATAGAAAGAAAAATTCTCCTATCAAAACGCCCTGATCTAAGTAGCGCCTCATCGATCATTTCGATCCTATTTGTGGCAGCTATTACTATGACACCGGAGTTATCTTCAAAGCCATCCATCTCGGTTAGTAGCTGATTTAGCGTGGCTTCTCGCTCGTCGTTTCTAGTCCCACCCCTGCTCTTTCCAACAGCGTCTATCTCATCGATAAAGATAATAGACGGAGCATAGGACTTGGCTCTACTAAAAAGCTCTCGTACTCTCTTTGCGCCCATGCCGACATAAATTTGCACAAAGCTTGCACCATTTTGATAAAAAAATGGCACATTTGCTTCGCCAGCAACTGCCTTTGCCACAAGCGTCTTGCCAACGCCTGGAGGGCCGATCATTAGTACGCCTTTTGGCATTTTGATACCAAAATTTCTATATTTTTGTGGATTTTTTAGAAAATCAACTATCTCACTAAGCTCACTTTTGACCTCACTAATACCAGCCACATCGCTAAATCTCACATTTGAGATAACTGGCATAGTGTTTTGATTTAGCACGCTTTCTATCTCAAATGCGCCCTCTTTTTTGCCAAGCAAGCTCTCCTCTTTTTTCCTGATACTTCTAAAGATATAAGCGTACCAAAGCACAAAGCAGACAAAGATGGTAAATCCCCAGATCATGCCAGGAGTGATATATTGCTTAGTCTTTTCAACAGGCACCTTTTTTATAAGCTCTTTTAGATCGATGCCCTCTTTTATAATAGAAAAACGATTGTTTTGTGCATAAAGCACGACTTCATCGTCATCGATTACAGCGCGGTCTATAAAATTTCCATCCATTAGCTGCATATATTGCGAATATGTGATATTTCGTGGCTCTTTGCTAACAGCAAATAACAGCACACTGATTAATGCGACAGCTGCGATTATTAGGATATTTTTCTTATTAAATTTAAATTTTTGCATAATTGGCATCTGGCTTAACTTCATATTCGCTTACCTCCACCCACTCTTTTGTTATATCTTTTTGGCTTAAAATTTTAGCTTTGTTGTAAAACTGATCAAAACCTTCGTAAAACTCACCATTTTTTTGCTCGACTAAAATTTTCAAAGCTCCGTTATGTTTTTTTCTAAAATTTTCATTATTTTGTAAAGCTATGCCTTGTAAAATTTTTAGCCTACTTTTTGCCACATCACCGCTAACATCGCTTTTTAGTGTAGCTGAGTGCGTATCACGCCTTGGCGAATAGACAAAAGCATGCAGATGTGTGATAGGAAATTTCTTAAAATTTTCCACAGCCTCTGCCCATATCTCCTCACTCTCACCAGGATGACCCACGATGTAGTCTGTGCCAAGGGCAAAGCCAAGTGAGCTAAGCTCATTAAAAAGCTCCAAATCGCTAAATGCATTATTTCGTCTTCGCATGATCTTTAACATCGCCTGACTCGTGTGTTGAAGTGCGATGTGCAAATGACGCTCCAGCCACTCTTCTTTTAAAATTTCTCTAAAGCTCTCATCTATCTGGCTTGGCTCAATACTTCCAAGTCTAATGCGCCTTATGCCAGAAATTTTACCTAAGTTTGCCAAAAGCTTACCAAGAGAGCTATTTGTATCTTTGCCGTAACTGCCTATATTTGTGCCAGTTAGTACGAGTTCATTATAGCCGTTTTGGGCTAAAATTCTTGCCTCTTTTAATATCATAGCCTCATCCATGCTTCTAGCCTTGCCGCGAACTGAAGGGATGATGCAGTAGCTGCAGCTAAAGTTGCAGCCTTCTTGAATTTTTATAAAAGCCTTTGTGTGATTTTCATAATTTGTAACTATATTTTTATCGACTGAGTTTAAATTCCCAAGCTCAAAAAATGGCTTTTCTTGCTTTAAAAGCTCATTTAGATCACTCTTTTTGCTAGCTCCTAGCACACCAAATATACCGCTATTAAATAGCTCTTTGCCCTTACTAACCGCTCCACATCCAGTCAGCACCACCTTTACCCCACGCCTTTTTACACCGTTTATGTAGTTTCTGACACCGCTATCGGCAGAATTTGTAACAGTGCACGAGTTTATGACCACGATATCAGCGCTTTCTTCATCATTTGTGATCTCGTAGTCCTTGATATAGCTTTTTAAAAGCTCAGTATCATAGATATTTGTGCGACATCCAAATGTTTTAAAAAATATCTTTTGCATTAAGAATTTTCACTCTCTTGCTCGCTGTGAGCGGTATGATCGCTTGGATTTTCTTTTTTGCCTATAAACATAGTTTGTGTTGGATAAGCGATCTTTATATCATCTTGAGCTAAAAATGCTTCTATAATCTCAGCGCTAATAGTGCTTCTAAGAGCCAAAGTCGCATAAGAATTTGCCATATACCAGCATGAGACATTTATACCATAAGGCTCAAAAAATGTATAAATTCTTGGCTCGACGTTTGGATTTTTGATGCTGTATTGACTTCTTAATTTATTCATCTGGCGTTTTGCGATATCAGTGTAGCCTTTTGAGTATTTCTTAACGACATTTCTTGCTAGATACACAGCTTTTTTATGATTGCTATCAAAGCTTATAACGATATCTATACCATCCCAAACGGTCTTCATACCATAATGAGCATAGTTTGCGATGAGATCGGTAAAGATATAGTTATTTGGCACAAAGATAATTCTACCTGCACGGCGGTTCGTCTTATAAGTCGAGTAGCTAACATCCTCAAAAACAGTCAGCCTAAGCAAAGAGATATCGATCACATCACCCACAAACTCGCTACCATCATGAAGCACTCTGATCCTGTCACCCACATGTATAGAGCCGCCAAACATGATCACCATCCAGCCAAGCATACTCATAAACATATCTTTCATTGCAATGGCGATACCAGCCGAAGCAAAACCTAGCACGGTTACTAAATATGTGACGTTTTCGATATACGAAAAAAGTAAGATTATGATGATAACGGTGATATTTAAAACGTTTAAAAATTTATTGACCGTGTAAAATCTCTCATTATCAGTAATCGTTCTTTTAACGATAAATTTAGCGATAAATGTTAGTCCGATCGTCAAAAGGATGATGATAGCTGTATAGCCCATACTTAAAAACTGAGCTTTTATATCAGAGGTGGTTAAATTTATAGCCTCATCAGCCCTTTTTTCATAGACATTATAAGTTGTATCAGCGATCTGTTTTGCCGCTTTAAAGTCGCCTATTTCTTGTTTTACCAAGTTTAGGCTTTCTCTATTTTGCTCATTTTCTTCGATCAAATTTAGTCTATTTAATAAATTTTCTTTTGTTTCAAGCTTTTCTAAAAGCGTATCGAGCTCTTTTATATGCCTTTGATACTCGATCTTATCACTCTTTATCTTTTTGATATACGAAAAGCCAGATATAAGTGCAACAGGACTTGTTATCCTTGGTGGAGTATCCATTTCAGGAGCTGCTAGCATATTTGAAAATGGCGTTTTTTCATACTCTTTTAGTAAATTTATCTGCTCTTTTAGAGTTTGGATTCTTTTTATGATATCGCTGCCTCTTCTTGAGCTTTTATCCAGTTTCTTTAGTTCATTTTCATTTTTTTCAAGCTCATCAATAAGCCTTTGATAAGTGTTATAGTTAGCATACCTTGTAATCCAGATATTGTTTTTTAGGGAGTTATCTAGATTTGAAATATCTTTTATAAGCTCGTTATTTTGTAAATTTTGCGAGCCATTTTGCTCAAGCGTAACGTTTTCTTCAGCATAAAGGGCAAAGCAAAAAAGTATTAAAACTAGGATCTTTTTCATTTAAATTCTCTTAAAATTTTTAAAACATCTTCTTTTTTGACGTCATTTTTGATGATCGCACTGCCGATTTTATCTGCAATGATGAAATTTATCTTATCATCTTTTGTCTTTTTATCCATAAAAAATGCCTCGTAAAATGCATATTCATTTTCTATTTTGTAGTTTACTGGAAGGCCAAATTTTACCAAAACCTGCCTGATCTCTTCGGCATCTACCTCGCTCATGAGACCTAGTTTTACGCTTAGGCGATTTGCCATATTCATACCTATCGCCACCGCTTCGCCGTGCAAAAATTCTTTGTAATTTGTCTCATTTTCTATAACGTGAGCAAAGGTATGTCCGTAGTTTAGGATGGCTCTTAGCCCTTTTTCTTTCTCATCTTGTTCAACCACCTTTGCTTTTAAAATTACCGACTTTTCAACTAGCTTAGCTAAGCTTTCATCATCTAAATTTACGCTTTTTAGCCAATCAAACATCTCTTTGTCAAAAGTTATCGCCATTTTTAAAGCCTCAGCCACGCCAGCTGCAAATTCTCTCTTTGGCAATGTCTTTAAGAAATTTATCTCACAAAAAACCGCCTTTGGCTGATAAAAAGAGCCTATTAAATTTTTACCAAATTTATTATTCACACCCGTTTTTCCGCCCACACTCGCATCGACTTGCGCTAGAAGCGTAGTTGGGATATTTATGAAATTTATTCCTCTTTCATAGATGCTCGCCGCAAAGCCAGTCATATCGCTTATGACGCCACCACCAAAAGCGATTAATGTAGATGAGCGATCAAATTTGCTCACAAAAAGCTGCTCTAAAATTTGCTCTAACGTCTTTAAATTTTTATACTCTTCGCCGTCAGGCACACTTATGATAAATTTCTCATCACACTTCAAAACGCTAAGTAGCTTTTCAAGATGAAGCCCCGCCACTTTGGCATTTGTGACGATGCCGACCTTGCCCTTTAGCTCTAATCTCTCAAGCTCGTTTATATAAATTTTATAGCTTGACGCCTTTTCCTTAAGGTTTAAATTTATCTGCATTTTTTACTCACTTACTGGCACAAAAAGCTGTGCATTTTGGCTTAGTTTTTTATAAAGCCTATTTAAATTTGTCGATAAAAAGGCAAATGTTCCACCATTTGCCACGCTTTTAGTAAACATCACAAAATGAAGCAGATCTTTTGTATTTTTTAGTTTTACAAGTGGATTTTTAAGATTGTGATTTTCTATCTTTATACGCTTAGAAAATAGCGCGCTAATGCTCTCAAAATGCTCTCTTAACGCCTCATCATCGCTATGCTTATTATCAAAATAGTAAAATTTCATCTCCAAATCAAGCTGTGCACAGCAGTCTGTTATCACAGCTGATTGATTCTCCACCTCTTGACTTTGATCGCCTAGTATAACGCCCTCTTTTATATTTGAGAGCAAAATTTTGCCTGTTTTTAGCACTGGAAGTTTTAGCTCATAAAATAGCTTTTTAAATTTAAAAAAGTATTTATCATCGCTTAAGATTAGGCCGATATCGTGCTTTAAAACATCATATTTTATAGATTTGTTATCACTATTAAAATAATCCATCAAAACAATGATATTTTTCTCTTTTATCGCTTTTAAAGTATCTAAATTTTCACCTAAAGTTGGATTTATCACTCTAAAAAAAAGGCGTTTATTATTTAGCTTTGAATGCAAATACAAGCTATCCTTTATGAGCTTGCTAACACGTTCTTTATCCATTGAGATCATATCAATCAGCACATAAATATTGCTACCAAACGGGCTTGGAAACTGCCCACTTTCACGCTTGATCGAGCGATAAACATTTTGAAGCACATTTGGATCACCAACGATTAGTAATATATCGCTTGGCTGTATCATTACATTTGGCTTTGGCAAGATGATCTCGCTGCCTCGATATATGAGGGCTATTCGCCATTTTTTTTGAGCTACTGAGCCAATGTGACGATACATATAAGAGCTACCTATTGGCACCTTAACTTCCATGATCTCGCCCTCACTAAGCCCGATATTATCAGCTAAAACCGGCAGATCTGGTAAATAGTCCATAAGCCTTGATGATGCAATATCTCTGATATCAACCACACTTAAGTGTTTATCGCTTGCAAATGTTTCTTTGCATTTTTCATCAAGCTCCCATGAGCTCATAAAAACAGTCTCGGTCTTTGTGCTGATCTGTCTTAAATTTTCATAAACAGCAACCGCCTCATTTTTATCATCGCAAACTATACAAAACTGGCTAAAATAGCCATCGCTCACACTTTTTAGCTTTGAAAGACTAGTTGGGTCAAACTGGTAAAATGTAAAATTTTCATAATTTGATTTTTGGCTGTAATCTTCACTTGAAACAACGATATAGTGATGCAAATTTGATTTTGTTTCAAGCAGTCTGTTTAAAAAATTTCTTGCGAAAGTTCCATCTGCGATTATTAAAATTTTCTTCATCAATTCTCCGTATTTTAAAGCTCACATTATAACAAAAGGTCTTTAAAATAAGCTATTTTGGCTATAAATTTAGAAATTTACAGCCAAGAAAATTTAAGAAATTATTTCAGAGATTAGTGTATCGATTGCTAAATTTGTAGCCTTATTTATCGTATCAAAAATAGTACTTGAGCTTGGATCTGGACAAAAAATTTCTTTTGTGATCATGCCTGATTTTAGCGAAGTGTTTGCATTAAACAGCTCGTAAGCTAGCGAGACTTCGGCTTTATCGCCTCTTATTTGAAGAGAGATGATGCTTACTTTTAGTCTAAGATCTTTTGCATTTGGCGAAAATATCGGCTTAGCAGCACAGTTTGAATAAAGCCCTTTTACAAGCGATTTATAAACCATTTCGCTTGGCTCAGATACAAATTTAGCGTCGCTTAGGTATCTGATTTTATTATTTTCAGCTACGATCAAAATTTTTCTAGTATCGACCATATCAAGAGCGCTTACATTTTCGATGAAGACATTTTTTAGCTCTTTTTGCTTGTTTTCAGCTGAGCAAGCCTTATTTGAATAGTGAATTTCATACATCGTTGCAACTGGCACATCCGTCTTTAGCGAGCAGCCAAGAAATAAAAGCGTAGCCGTTAGAAAGATTAAATTTCTCATTTTTTATCTCCTTTGTCATTTGGCACTGGATTTGTGAAGAAAAACTCGTAAGGATTATCTTCAAGTCTTTGAAGCGCGCCTCTAAATTCACGAAGCGTCTTGTCAAATCCATTTAAAAAATCACTCGCTTCTCTTAATAACGGCCCAACCGTATTTCTAAGGTCGTATTCACCATCTTTAGCCTTTTTTGTGATGAGCTCTTGCAGCGAATTATATCCGGTGATAGCCGAATTTGCCGATACAAAAACTTGGTTCGCATTTGAAATTAGTCTATTTAAATTTTTAACCAGTTCTTTTGTATCGGTTTTGTTTAAAGTATCTGTAAAATTTTTTACATTTTTAACGATACTATCAACCTCGCTTAATCCCTCTTCGTCTGTTAAAACTTGTGTAAATTTATCAATATTTTTAAGGACTGACTCTACGTGAGCGATATTTTCAGGCGAGAAAAAGTTATCGACTTTATCAAGTGTTTGATTTATCTTTAAGGTGATGTTTTCAGCGTTGTTTCCAAGCTTTGAAAAGAGGCTCTCTTCAAGCTGCAAGATAGGCTTTTGACCTGATGCAAAGTCTTTTGTACCACGGCTTATATTGATACTAGCAACGCCGCTAATAGCCTGAACTTCTATACTTGCCACGCTATCGGCCTTTATCGGCAGATCTTCTCTAATTTTCATTGTGATGTTTATAAGAGCGTTTTTATCATCGACAAAATTTATATCACTAACACTTCCAGCTGGCACACCGATAAATTTAACTGTAGAATCAACCTTTAGACCGCTTGGCAGCTCAGTCGTGTGGATGTAGTACTCTTTAAAATCAACCTTTGTATTATTTTTACTAGTCATCCACCAGATAAATATCGCAAATGCTGTAAGGCAAGCCATAAAAAACATGCCAACAATAGTATAAGAATTTCTATTTTCCATCTACTTTTTCCTCATTTTAAATAGCTCTTCAAGTGGGTTGTTTTTAAGATATTCAAGCTCTTTTATATTTCCCTCAAAGGCTATTTTTTTATTATCTATTATCAAAAATCTATCCAAAATATCAAAAATACTATCCGCATCATGCGTCACCATGACGACAGTTACGCCGATGCTATCACGAAGCTCTTTTATAAGTGCGTCCATCTGGCGTGAGCTAACAGGATCAAGGCCACTATTTGGCTCATCTAAAAATAGCACCCTAGGGCTTAGCACCAAGGCTCTTGCTAGCGCAGCACGCTTTTTCATACCTCCACTTAGCTCACTTGGATAGAGCATAGAGACCTCTTTTTTTAGCCCCACTTTTTGTATCCAAAACATCGCTATCTCATCGATCTGACGTTTGTTAAATTTAGAGTACTCATGAAGCAAAACGCCCACATTGTCAAGGATCGTCATCGAGCTATAAAGTGCGCCAAATTGAAACATCGTCCCACTTTTTAGCTTGATCTCTTGCTGCTTCTCTTGACTACTTTTCCACATATTGACGCCATCAAAAAATATATCGCCCTCGCTTGGCTTTTTTAGATATATCATCGTCTTCATAAGCGTCGTTTTGCCAGTGCCACTGCCGCCTAAGAAGCCGTAAATTTCAGCCTCTTTGACGCTCCAGCTCACATTATCGTGCATTATCTTGTCGCCATAACTTGTCGTTATGTTTTTTCCAACTATTATCTCGTTCATATCTTTAGCCACATAAAAATTATCGCGAAAAATGCATCAAGCGCAATGACCCAAAATATCGCATTTACAACGCTAACGGTTGTCATCGCTCCAAGGCTTTGGGCGTTTTGACTAACGCCAAATCCCCTCATGCACCCAATGATCGCTATCACCGCGCCAAAAAATGGAGCCTTTATCATACCAACAGCAAAGTGCCTAAGCTCAACCATCTCGCGAAATCTATTGAGATAGTCGCTAAAGCTGATATCAAGAATAGTTTGGCAAATGATCATCTGCCCTAAAATGCTTATGCTATCAGCTATAAAGATGATGACAGGTACGCAAAGCACCATGGCGATGATGCGCGGCAGCACCAAGAAGTTAAAGGGCTCAAAGCCCATCGTCTTCATCGCGTCTATCTCTTCAGTTAGCTTCATAGCGCCAATTTGCGCGGTAAAACTGGAGGCTGACCTGCCCGCCACGACGATAGCGGCGATGAGCGGAGCGACCTCTCTAAGCGTTAGCATGCCCATGATCTCGACTATAAATATACTTGCCCCAAAGCTTGCAAGCATCGCACTACCAAGATAGGCAAGCACAACACCTATCAAAAAAGCGGTGAGTGAAACGATAAAAACGGCATTTACGCCGCCATCTTTTATATAGTTACTAAATTCTCTAAATCTAAGACTGGCTGGATTAAATAAAATTTTTATGCTTTTTATTAAAAATTCGCCCAAGAACGTGCCAAACTCAGCTAAATTTACAAAACCTTCACAGATTTTTTCACCGAGTCGTGAGAAGAAATTTAGACTATTGTGCGGCGGCATGTAGTTAAAATCAATCTTTTCATCATTTAAAAGATCGCCCATTGCCTTTATCTTCTCATCATTTGTAATGATCTCAAATTTCTTACCATTTAGCGCATTTCTTAAAAGTATCAAAACAGCGTAATCAATGCTTTTTAGCTCACTAAAATCAAATTTAACATTGCCGCTAAGTTTTTGGATTTTTTTAAAAATGCTTTGTAAATTTTTTGCGTCTTTGTAGCTAAACTCACCTATAAATTTTATAGTCTGAGTGCCATTTGCCGCTACAAAAATGACATCATTTTTATTTTGCAAAAAGTTCCTTTGCCTTAAAATTTCTGGATTATATTATAAATTTTGTTAAAATAAAAAATCAAAAATTTTAAGGATTTAGATGAAATTTGAAGTTATAAAAAAAGATGGAAATGCAAGACGTGGTATCCTAACAACTGCCCATAGCGTTATACAAACGCCAGTTTTCATGCCAGTTGGCACGGTTGGCGCGGTTAAAAGCTTAGACGCCTTTGATATGAGTGAAATTTTAGACGCAAAGATCATTCTAGCAAACACATATCATATGTACTTGCGTCCTGGTAGCAAGGTCGTGCGCGAGTTTGGTGGACTTCATGGATTTTCTAAATTTGAGCGCTCGTTTTTAACTGATAGCGGTGGATTTCAGGCGTTTTCACTTAGATCAAATACCAAAAACGACGATGGAGGGATAAAATTTAAAAGCCATATCGACGGCAGCACGCACTATTTTACGCCAAGATCCGTCCTTGACACACAGTACGATCTAGGTAGCGACATCATGATGATACTTGATGATCTAGTCGCCTTACCTGCTGAGCCAAAGAGGATCGATCTAAGCATAAAACGAACGATAAAATGGGCAAAAGAGGCGATTGATTACCATAAATTTATGCAAAGCAAGGGTATTGGCTTAGAGCAAAATATCTTTGGCATCGTTCAAGGAGGTACTGATTATAATGCGCGTAAATTTTGCGCCGAAGCTTTAAATGAGTTGCCATTTGATGGCCTTGCGATAGGAGGTCTAAGCGTTGGTGAGAGCAACGAGGCGATGTATGACACAGTTGAGGCGGTTATGCCATTTATGGATGAGCTAAGGCCGCGTTATCTAATGGGCGTTGGCACACCTGAAGATCTCGTGGAAAACGTGGAGCGAGGCGTTGATATGTTTGACTGCGTCATGCCAACAAGAAATGCAAGAAACGGCACACTCTTTACCAGCTTTGGCAAGATAAATATAAAATCAGCCAAATTTATAAACGACCACACGCCAATCGACCCGCAGTGTCAGTGCTATACCTGCAAGCGCTACTCCAGAGGCTACCTAAATCACCTTTTTAAGGCAAGAGAGCTCACATTTTTTAGGCTAGCAAGTCTTCACAACCTGCATTACTATCTAAATTTAATGAAAGAGATGAGAGAGGCGATCGAGGCTAGCGAATTTGCCAAATTTAAGAAAAATTTTTATGCTAAAAGGGTAAAAAATGAGCTATAAAAGTTCAGTTTGTGGATATTTTTATGGCGATGAATACGACTATATTTTACTTGTTTCTTTCACGCAAAAGCAAAGCTATAAATTTTTATTTAAAAATAGCAAAATTTACAAAGAAGACTTTGATCATGAATGCGATAAGAGCGAATTTGAAGCGGCTCTTAAAAAACTATGTAATGAATATGCAAATAAAATTTTAGAGCATCAAGATGAGCTAAATGAGTATGAAAAAATTTATGCTAGTCGAAAAAACTTTAACAAATTTATCAAAAGACACCACTTTCTAAAATATGAGATTAGAAAATTTCAAAACAAGATATCTCACTTTTATGAGACACTTTCGATTTGCCAAAGTGAGCAACAAAATTTAAAAAAAGAGCTTAAAAATAGTACTCATGAGGCAAATGTTTTTAGAACAATGGCCAATGAATATGCCTGCAGAATCGATGATATTTATACATTTATACAAAGCATAAAAAACGACAAAATCAATCAAAACATTTACATTTTAACAATGATATCAGCTGTAATGCTGCCATTAAATCTGATAACTGGGTTTTTTGGCATGAATACACAAGGCTTACCATTTAATGAAACTAAAAATGCCACTATGATAGTTGTATCAATAATGCTTGGAGTAATTCTTTGTTGTGTTGTTTTTTTATTTTGGTATACAAATAAGAAGAAGTAGAAAATAAATAAATTTAGTATATAAGGTATCTGAAACTTTATATAGAAATTTTTTATATATTTTAAATTTTTATAGCCTAGCGGTAAAAACAATAAAAATAAATAGATTTTTTAATATTAAAAAACAAAAAAAATATTAAAAAAATTAAATTTAAAAAGAAGATTAAAAGTCCTGAATAGACTTCAGGACAGATAGTAAGATTACTTTCTAAGTTCGCGGATTTTAGCAGCTTTACCACGAAGATCACGTAGATAGAATAATTTAGCTCTTCTAACACGACCTTTTCTAAGAACTTTTATTTCTTCGATTGAGTCACTAAAAATTGGAAAAATTCTCTCAACACCAACACTGTTAGCACCGATTTTTCTAATGATAAATGTTTCGCCGGTACCGCTACCACGTCTAGCTATACAAATACCTTCAAAATTTTGAATTCTAGTTTTATCGCCTTCGTGAATACGAGTAGCAACACGCAATGTATCTCCTGCACGGAAGTCAGGAATATTTTTACTAGCAATTTGAGCATTTTCAAATGCTTCAATGTATTTATTTCTCATGTTTTTCCTTATTTATGTGGCTTAAGCTTTTGATATAAATCAGGGCGAAAGAACCTTGTTTTGCAGTGAGCCATCTTATTTTTTAAAGTGTGGATTTTAGCATGGTTACCCTTTAAAAACTCTGAAACCACAAAGATTGATCTAAAATTATCAGGCTTTGTAAAAGATGGAGCTTCAAGCAAATTATCCTCAAAACTCTCAACTTCAAGGCTCATATCGTTTCCTAAAACTCCAGGTATATTTCTTGATATTGCATCACTTATACAAAGCGCAGGAAGCTCTCCGCCAGTTAAAACAAAATCGCCTATGCAAAAAACTTCATCTGCCCAAAGCTCAACAACTCGTTCATCAAGACCTTCATATCTACTACAAACAAAACAAATGTGATCTTTTTTAGAAAGCCTCTTTGCATCATTTTGATTAAATTTTTTACCAGCTGGCGTTAAAAATATCACATGAGCATTTTTATCTTTTTCTTTTAGAAATTTGATCGACTCATCCAAAGGCTGTGGAAACATCAAAAGTCCTGCTCCGCCTCCAATCATATAATCATCAACTTTATTATGTTTATCTTCAGTAAAATTTCTTGGATTCATAAAATCAATTTCAATAAATTTATTACCAATTGCACGTTTTAAAATAGAATCACAAAAATAAGGTTTAACTAAATTTTCAAAAAGTGTAATAAACGTAAATTTCATGAATTTTCTAAAATAGCTCTAGCACCTTTTACCAAAATCTCTTCATTGTCTAAATTTACACTTATAATAAAATGCTCTAAATATGGAATGTAAAAATTCTTTGGTTTACCACCTAAGGTAAGCTCTTCATCAGTTTTTATGTATAAAAGTGAATTTGCAAAATTATCTTGGATATCTTCTACAATACCCAAAATTTCACCATTTTCTATAATTTTTAAGCCAATAATATCAAACTGAAAAAATTCATTTTTTTTTAATTTGCAGTTTTTTCTAGTGAGCTCTTTTGTGGTATATATAGTTTTATTTACAAGCGTTTTAGCAAGATCTAAGTCATCAAAATTTTCAAATAAAACCAGCTCTTTTTGTCTATTATAGTCTTTTATAGTCAGCTGATCATTGTTTTTGTCAAAAAAGGTTGCACCTTTTTTAAACTGTTCTGGGAAGTCGCTCTTATTGTGAAGCTTTAAGTAGCCCTTTAAACCAACACATCTTCCGATGGTAGCGACTTCAACAATATCACTATTCAATAGCTTTTACCGTTACCCTATAACTTGTATTATCTTTGGCTTTACAACCAATAATAACGGTCTTTATAGCGTTTATCATTTTGCCATCTTTGCCGATAAGTTTTCCCGTATCAACCTTATCAGCACTTATGATTATCTCAGCAAAATTTTCACCAAGTTCCTTGCGATCAACACTTACTTTATCAGGAAAATCGGCAATCAACTTGGCATATTCGTATAAAAAATTTTTAACCATTATTTTGTAATTTGTACAACTCTATCGCTAAGTTTAGCACCAACGCTTTTCCAGTAATCTAATCTCTCTTTGTTGAAATTTATAACATTTGGCTCAACCATAGGATTGTAATAGCCAATACTTTCTATCCAGCCACTATCACGTCTTTTTCTGCTATCTGTAACAACTATACGATAAAAAGGTCTTTTCTTACGTCCCATTCTTGTTAGTCTTACTACTGTTGCCATATTATATTTCTCCTCTTGTTTTTAAATAAAGCTTAAATTTAGATAACAAATATCCAAATTTAAACCCTTTTATCAAACAGGTCTTTTTAAATTTGCTTGAGAAAGCATATTTGCAAGTCCTTTTGCTCCACCTTTTCCTGAAAATTTCTTAGCAAGTTTTGAGGCATTTTCAAACTGCTTTAAAAAACGATTTACTTCTACCTGAGAAAGTCCAGAACCAGCCGCTAAACGTCTTTTTCTACTATTATTTAAAAGGTCTGGGTTTTCACGCTCTTTTTGTGTCATAGAGTTTATCATAGCCTTAATATGCAAAATTTCTTTTGAATTATCAAGATCTATATCTTTTATCTGATTTGCAATATTTGAAAGACCAGGTATCATCCCCATTAAAGACTTCATACTACCAAGCTTTTTAACGCTTTCCATTTGATCTAAAAAGTCATTAAAGTTAAACTGACCTTTTTTTATCTTTTGATTTAGACGTTTTGCCTCTTTTTCATCAATAATTGTCGATGTTTTCTCAACCAAAGTGGCCAAGTCACCCTCACCCATTATACGACTTACAATACGATCTGGTATAAAACTCTCAATATCAGCTACTTTCTCGCCAGTACCGACAAATCTAAGTGGAATATTTAGCTGTTTTGCAATACTAATAGCTACGCCACCCTTCGAGTCAGAATCAAATTTAGAAAGGATAACTCCAGAAATTCCTAAAATTTCATTAAAACTTGTAGCTGTTTTTACAGCATCTTGACCACTCATAGCATCAGCTACGTAAAAAATTTCATGTGGATTTATAGCATTTTTTACATCTTTTATCTCTTGCATCAACTTTTCATCAATCGCAAGACGACCAGCGGTATCCACTAAAAGCACATCGTAAAGACCAATTTTTGCTTTTTCTAATGCTTCTTTTGCTACTTTTATTGGGTTATGTTCATTTTCTATAAAGAAAAGATCAATCTCATTTGCAACACAGAGCTGTCTTAGCTGCTCAACTGCCGCCAATCTTTGCAAATCACAAGCCGCAACTAAAACTTTTTTCTTTCTTAACTTTAGATAGTTTGCAAGCTTAATAGTTGTCGTTGTTTTACCGCTACCTTGTAAGCCAGCCATCAAAACAATAGTTGGTGCAACTGGCGCATAGACAAAGCCTTGGTTACCAGGAGCTGTTAAAATGGTCGTCAAATTTGATTTGACCGCATCTAGGAAATTCTTTTGACCAACGCCAGTTTGCTTTAACTCGCTTTCGATAGACGCGAGTAGATCTTTGGTGACTTTATGGTGAACATCAGCTTTTAAAAGAGCTTTTTTGAGCACGTCAAGTGCGTTTTTTAGAGCTTTTTCGTCATCTACAAAACGTATCTTGCTAACAGCTAATCTAAAAGACTCGCTAATTTGTTCGAACACTAATCACCTTTCTAAGTTGTTATTAAAGGGCGTATATTACTAAATAATTTCTTTATTGCTCTTTAAATTTCAAATTTATTAGATAGCTCAAATCCAAGAGAGTTAAATTCTCTTGGGATCGGCGCTTTAAATTTATAGTTTAAAAGAGCAATAGAATAGGCATGCAAAAACATTCTATTTGCCCTATTTTTGCCGTATTTCTCATCACCAATGATAGGTAAATTTAAGCTAGCCAAATGCACTCTTATCTGATGTGTCCTGCCTGTTTTTATGGCAACTTTTACAAGCGTTTTTTTGCCTACAACCATGAGTGGTGAAATTTTGCTGATCGCCTCTTTGCCCTCTTTTGATATCTTTGAAAAAGCGCCATTTTTATTTTTTATCGTCAAGATCGGCTCATTTACGACCACTTCCTCGCTCATGATACCTCTAACTGCGGCCACATAAATTTTCTCAACCTTCATCTTTTTAAACTCATTTATCGCAAGCATTGCGAATTCATCATTTTTTACAAGAAGCAACACGCCGCTTGTGTCTTTATCAAGTCTATGAAGAAGTGGAAATTTATAAATTTGACTGATTTTTTCGCTAGTTATGGTAGCAGGCTTGTTTATGGCTATTAAATTTTCATCTTCAAAGATAATACTTGGCTTTGGCATCTCTTCAACGCTAAATTTGGTGTTTTCACTCATTAGCGCGCGAGCGATCATCACCTTTTGCCCCTTGGCATAGACAAGGCCGCTATCTATTAGCTCCTTTGCCTCGTTATTTGAGATGTTTTTTTGTTTAGCTAAAATTTTATACGCTTTTTCTTCACTCATAAAGTGTTCCTTATATCTTCTATGATCGCATCAGAGCTTGCTTGCACAGTGATCTTACTCTTTTTGGCACCACTATCTATTATACCGCCAATCTCGCTGGCTTTTGCGATGTAGATGTTTTCAACTAGGCTAAATAACGCCTTTTGGTTAAATATAAACTCACCGCTTATTATTACTGGGTTAAATTGTGCGCACTCGATTGGATTATGCCCACCGATATTTGGTACAAAACTGCCTCCAAGCACGACTACATCACTAATGGCATAGACATTTACAAGCTCGCCCAAAGTGTCAAGTAAATTTACTTTAGCTTCAAATTTATGCGTTTGGCTAAATTTAGCAAAGCCAAAATCATGCTTTTTAGCGTATTCGCCTGCTATCTTCTCAACCTCTACAAACCTCTCAGGATGGCGTGGTGCGATAATTAAAAGATCATTTTCTTTTAAATTTAAATTTTGCAAAATCATCTCTTCTTCGCCAGCGTGAGTACTTGCCAGCACGATTACCCTAGCTTTTGGCTTTTCATAAATTTTACTCACACTTGGCAAAAACGCAGCCTTTATGTTGCCAACGACCTCTATTTCACCTGCACCAAGCGACTTTAACCGCTCTTTATCAAGCTCACTTTGGGTGTAAATCTTATCTATAAATTTAAAAAGATATCTATAAAAAAAATCAAATTTTAAATAACTTTTGTAGCTTCTATCTGAAATTCTTGCATTTATGAGGATCACACGGCTGCCCTTTAGCTTCGCCATGAAAACTAGCATAAGCCAAAGCTCGGCCTCAAAAATAACTAAAATTTTGCTCTTTTTTAGCCAAAATGGTAAAAAAATTTCAAATGGCAAAAATCTCGTGTTAGAGCAAATTTTACTTGCCGCTTCAAAGCCCGTATTTGTCACTACACTTATGGCTTTGCTATCAAATTTTTGCATCAAAGGTTTAAGCGCTTGTATCTCGCCAAACGAGCAAGCGTGAAAATGCACATCTGCATCTTGAAATTTAGGATTATTAAATAGAAAAAAACGTGCTGGAATCGACTTATGATACTTTTTTTTAAAACTTAAAAAAAATAAAAAGATAGCCCCAAAGAGATAGAGTATTGAGGCTAGAAAGTAATATATTATTATCACGAAATGTGTTATTGCTCTTGTTTGTATAAAATTCTGCCACAATGCGGACATGTAACGATATCTTCACCCTTGATAACAGCAGAGAAAGTTTTGTCATTTATCTGCATAAAACAACCATAACAAGCTTGTTTTTTTACAGGAACAACGGCTGTGTTATGAGCCCATTTTCTAATTTTTTCATAAAATGCGAGAATTTTTTGATTCATAGTGGCGATAAGCTTGTCTTTTTTAGCATAAACTTCTTCACGTTCTTTCCCGATATTTTCAAGCTCAGATGAAGTTTTGCTTTTTATATTTTTTAAATTCTCTTCAAGTTCAGCTTTTTTTGCACCAAGCTCATCTTTTTGACTATTTTTACTATCTATTAGCTTCTCAAGTCTAGCGATCTCCTCATTTGCAGCCTCAAGTTGCTCTTTTGCAATATCTTCTTCAAGACTTAGAGCTTTTATCTCCTTTTCATTTTTTGCGCTTGAGCTTTTTTTAGCCACATCTTTTATCTTAGCACTAAACTCGGCTATATGAGCATTTGTTCCTGATTTTTGAGATTTTAAGTCACTTACCTCTTCATCTAGTCTTTCTATATTAACCGTTATAGTTTCGCACTCTTCTTCTATATTTTTATAAGCCCTTTCTATATCCTGAATGCGTGGTATAAAGCCATCTATTTGTTTATCAAGATCAGATAATTCAACTAATTGTTGTAAGTATTTATTCATAATGTTTCCTTTTTTGTTAGCAATATGTAAATGGATTTTTGGAATTGCGTATTATAACTTCAATTTTCAGATTTTGCAAATATTTTGCTAAAAAATCACCAAAACAACGTTCACTTTCATAGTGATTTATATCGATTAAATTTAGCCCATTTTCCTTTGCATAAAGGGCTTGATGATACTTTAGATCACCCGTTAAAAAGACATCTGCTTTGACATCTTGGATGAGATCTCCGCCACTTCCAGTGCAGATACAAATTTTAGAAATTTTATCTTTTGCATGAACCACTCTTAAATTTTCTAGCCCAAGCTTCTCTTTTACAAATTTGCAAAGCTCATTAAATTTCATCTTCACATCAGCGTAGATCAAAAAGCCCTCTTTGCTTGAAATTTCAAACCCCAAAACCTGCGTTACAAATTTTTCATTTAAAAATACAAGGTCAGCATTTGTGTGAAGCGAGATGAGCGAGATATTTTTTATCATCATCTTTCTTATGAGAGAGCTTGGATAAATGCTGTAATCTAGACTTTTTAGCCCCTTAAAAATGAGTGGATGGTGAGTGATGATGAGCGAATTTGGTAAGACATTTTGCAAAAGTTTGCTATCCAAATCAAGACTTAGATAAATTCGCTCAAATTCGCTATCAAATGAGCCAACTTGTAGGCCACTATTATCCCAAGGCTCTTGGCCCGCAAATGGGCAAATTTCATCTAAAATTTTATAAATTTCAGCTATTTTCATCAAATTTTACTTTTGCTCTAGGCTCTCTTTATAAGTTAGCGCACACTCTTTTGCAAGCTCTCGAATTTTTAAGATGTAATCTTGCCTTTGTGTAACACTTATCGCTCCGCGTGCATCAAGGACGTTAAATGTATGAGCTGCAAGCATGCAATAATCATACGCAGGGAGCGAAATTTTAGCCTCTAAGCAACGCTTGCACTCGTTAAATGCGTTTTCAAACTGGTTAAAAAGCATATCTACGTTTGCTACTTCGAAGTTGTATTTGCTCCACTCGTACTCACCTTGTTTGTGAACGTCGGCATAGGTTACGATGTTTCCATCCCTGTCGTCCCAAACGATGTCGTAGACACTATTTACATCTTGTAGATACATAGCCAAACGCTCAAGGCCGTATGTTATCTCACCAGAAATCAACTCGCATGCGATGCCACCCACTTGTTGAAAATAGGTAAACTGCGTCACTTCCATGCCATCTAGCCAGACTTCCCAGCCAAGTCCCCAAGCGCCTAGCGTCGGGCTCTCCCAGTTATCCTCGACGAAGCGGATGTCGTGATCTTTTAAATTTAACCCAAGCTTTTCAAGGCTTTTTAGATAAAGCTCTTGGATATTTTCTGGACTTGGCTTTATGAGTACTTGAAACTGATAATAAGCGCCTAGGCGGTTTGGGTTTTCGCCGTATCTGCCATCAGTAGGACGGCGGCTTGGAGCTACATATGCAGTCGCCCACGGCTTTGGTCCGAGGCTTCTTAAAAAAGTCGCTTGGTGATATGTGCCCGCACCAGCTGGCATGTCGTATGGTTGAAGTATCACGCAGCCTTGCTCTTGCCAATAGTTTTGAAGGGTTAATATTATTTGTGAAAATGTCATTGCTTTCCTTTTAAAATTTTACTTTACATAGTGTATAACTGCACCAGGTCCTAGCGGTAGATCAAAAATGTACCAAAACGACATTAGTGCTGTCCAAGAAATTAAAAATGCAACCGTATAAGGAAGCATAATAGAAACAACTGATCCGATTTTTAACTCTTTATTGTATTTTTGCATAAAAGCTACTATCAAAACAAAAAATGGCATCAAAGGCGTTATGATATTTGTAGTAGAGTCGCCTATTCTAAAAGCAGCCTGTGTAAGCTCTGGCGAGAGTCCAAGATTCATAAACATTGGTACAAAAATCGGAGCCATCATCGCCCACTTTGCAGAATCAACAGCTATAAATAAATTTATAAAAGCGATCAAAAAAATAAAAACTATAATAAGACTAAGTCCAGTTAATCCGACCTCTTTTAGAAAAATAGAACCTTTTATAGAAAGCACTAGCCCAATATTTGAGGTATTAAAAAGATATGTAAATTGGGCTGCAAAAAATATCAAAACCAAAAATCCTGATAGCTCAGAAATAGATTGTTCCATAAATTTTATGGCGTCATTACTGCTTTTTATACTCCTGGCGCCTACACCGTAAGCTACGCCTACTACTATAAAAAGCAACATCATAAAAACAACAATAGAATGCATAAAAGTAGATTTCATAAAGCTTTCATTGCCTTTTGCTCCAAATAAAGAGCCTGAAGGCAAAATAGCCACAAGCAATAAAATCACAAAAACGATCAATGCTATTAGCGAAAATTTTAAGCCACGTTTTTGCTCTGCACTTATCTCGCTATGCTCTTTTAGGCTAAAATCACCCAAAAAATCAAATTTGCCAAGCCTAGGCTCTACGATTTTATCCGTTACAAACCAGCCAACAAATACGATCAAAAATGTCGAAACGATCATAAAATACCAATTTGCAGTTGCTAATACTACATAATCTGGATTTAACACGCTAGCTGCTTGCATAGAAAATGCCGCAAACATAGGGTCATTTGTACCGATTAATAAATTTGCCGACCAGCCACCGCTAACACCAGCAAAAGCAGCAGCTAGTCCAGCAATTGGATGGCGACCAAATCCAGCAAATAAAATAGCTCCGAGCGGGATTAGCACAACATAGCCAACCGAGGAAGCAACATTTGACATTACGCCAAGGAAAATAACGATTGGAGTTACCCATATTTTGGAAGATTTTAAGGCAATCTTTGTCATAAGTGCTGACAAAAGTCCAGACTTGTCTGCGATACCAATACCTAGAATAATCGCAAAGACTACTCCCAAAGGATAAAAATTAGTAAAATTTTTAAGCACAGACGAAACAAAAGATCTAAGGCTATCAGCAGAAAGCAAATTTATAACATTTGCATTAAGCTGTGATATTTGTCCGTCTTTGATAGCCTGATAGCTTACACCAACGCCCATCTTTTCTAGCACAAACGATATTATTATCGTAATAATCGAAAGATAGATAAAAAGCATAGTTGGATTTGGCAATTTGTTACCAAAATTTTCGATAAAACTCAAAATTGAACTATTGTTTTTTTTATTCATTTTTTCTAACCTAAAATAGATATAAAAATTTTTATCTCGTCACTGCCGTAAAGCTCAAAATCCGTTTCATAGGCTCTTTTTAGCTCGCTACTTTCAAAATATCTCCAAATTTTACCCCAAAATTTTGCTACGTTTTGTAGCTCTCTTGCAAAACTAAAAACGGCGTATTTGCCACTTTTTATCTCTAAATTTTCATCGCTTTTGTGGCTTAATCTTGTGCCGATGAAGTTATCGTAATGTCCATTCAGATCGCTTTCATAGTTGCAGTAAACGCTATAAATTTCACTCTTGCCATCGTAGTGCTCACTCATAAATTTAGACCATAAAGCCGGAATTTTACCCTTGTCGCCTATCTCATCTTCATTTTTAGTACGAGTTTTTACTCCGTAAATTTCAAAGCTATCCTCTAAATTTATAATCTTCATAAACTACTTTTGCCCATTAAAATTTTCAACCGCTTGGTTCCACATGAGCTTGTATTTTCGTTTTAGAAATTCAACTTCATCTTGTGAAATTTTAAGCTGTTTTGTAAGCGTCTCTACTGTTTTTCTATCTTCGTCATAGAGCTCTTGCATAGAAATAAGCGCCTCTTTTAAAAATTTATTCTCATTTCTTAAAGTTTCAAGCGTCTCATCCTTTGCATCAAGTACCTTTTCGTGTAAATTTAATATCGTTCCAATCGTCTTTTCAACAAAGCTGATACCATCTTGGCTTTGCGACTGCATAGATAAATTTTGCGAAACACTAGGCACCACGCTCATCGTTCCTTCGCTCGCTTCTATCAAAATTTCTCCATTTTCCTCTTTGGTTTTCAAAACGCCACGATTTATCATATCTTCGATAACTTCACGCTCCAAATGCACAAGTTTGCAAAATTCATCAACTCCAAGATAGGTCTGCACCACTTCTCCTTTTTACAGTATCACTTCAACCTTTGAAGAGTCTTCCTCTAAGGCCTTTATCTTCGCCTCTCTATCGGCCTTTAAAGCACTTGCCAGACCATCATCTTCAAGAGCTAAAATTTGAACTGCCAAATAGGCTGCATTTATAGCACCGGCCTTGCCAATAGCTAGAGTTGCCACTGGCATGCCACTTGGCATTTGCACAGTTGAGTAAAGTGCGTCGACGCCGCTAAGAGCCGAACCTGCCATTGGTATGCCAATCACTGGTTTTGTAGTATTTGCAGCGATCGCACCAGCTAGGTGAGCTGCCATGCCAGCAGCTGCGATGAAGACTTTTGCGCCCTTTTTTTCGGCATTTGCGACGTATTCGCTAGTTCTTTTTGGGCTTCTGTGGGCTGAGCTGATTATCAGTTCATATTTTACGCCAAATTTCTCCAAAGTCTTTGCCGCCTCGCTAACGATCTCATAGTCACTTTTACTTCCCATTATAATAGAAACAAATTTCATATCTTCTCCCTTAAAAAACTAAATTTTGGCAGCTTAACGCCTAGGTTTATCTCATTTTCATTGCCGCTGTGAATTTCGCTCATGACCTTGCCTTTTTTGGTGATGAGCTGCTTAAATTTGATAAATTTCTTGCCATCTTGTGAATAGACCTTTGAAATTTCATTTTCACTATCATCTATGTGTGAGCCAGTCGGAGCTACGATCTCATAGCCCTTATCTGGGAAAATTTTATATTTACATTTAAAAAACTCACCGTCTTCACTTATCGCATTTACCTGATGAGTGCCCTCTTCTAGGCTACTTGTGTGATTTTGCGTATCGGTTCGCTCATAGGGTCTATGTACCAAGTAGCCGTCCGTAAAGCCGCGATTTTTCAGCGTATTTATCTCGTTTTCATAAATTTGCGCGTCAAATTTATCGTCCATGGCGTCATCTATCGCCATTTTATAGGCTCTTGCCGTGCAGGCTGCGTAGTATTCGCTCTTTGTGCGGCCCTCTATCTTAAAGCTATCAATGACACCGCTATCAACGATCTCTTTGATGTGTGAGATGAGGCAAAGATCCTTTGAGTTCATGATGTGAGTGCCGTTTTCGTCCTCTTCTAGGCGGAAAAGCACGCCGCTCTCTTCGTTTTTGGCGTAGAGTTCATACTTAAATCTGCAGTCATTTGCGCAGCTGCCGCGGTTTGACATACGGCCGCTTTGCACTGAGCTTACCAAGCACCTGCCAGAGTAGGCAAAGCACATCGAGCCATGGACGAAAATTTCGATATCAAGGGTTGGGATTTCCTCTTTTATCTTTATAACATCTTTTAAATTCATTTCACGTGCCACGACGATGCGTTTTGCGCCCATATCGTGATAAATTTTAGCGTCCAGCACGTTCATAACGTTTGCCTGAGTAGAGAGGTGTATCTCGATATCTGGAGCGATCTCTTTTGCTAGGCTCATGACGCCTGGAGTTGCGATGATAAAGGCGTCTGGCTTCATCGCTGAGATGGTTTGTAAGTGCCTTTTTAGCGGCTCTATCTGAGAGTTAAAAGGAAAGGCATTTATGGTCGCATAAAATTTCTTTCCCTTTTCGTGTGTGTAGTCTATCGCCTCTTTGAATGTTTCAAGGTTAAACTCCCTTGCCGATCTAGTCCTTAGCGAAAAGCTAGCCACAGAGCCATAAACAGCGTCGGCTCCGTATTCAAGGGCGATTTTAAGTTTTGTTAAATTTCCAGCTGGAGATAAAAGCTCAGGCCTTTTTAGCACTATTTTTTACCCAGACTTTCTATCAAGGCTTCGATGTCATCGTTGCTGACAAGGTTTTCTGTTGTTGTATCACCAGCGATATGAACAGCAGATCCAACACGCTTATCATCATCGATACGACCTTCAAACAAGGTATTCATATATTTACTTAGCGCTCTCATAACGTTGATAACACGCTCTATCTTTTGTCTATGGATGTCTTGATACTGCATCATATCCATAGCCATCATTATCTCATCTTGTCCCATTTGTAAATTTCCGATGATATTATCGATCGTGCCAAGAAGTGAGTTGTTTTTCTCCAAAGCCTCACTAAATGCAGCAATATTTGGAAATTTCTCACTTAGCGTCGTAAATAGCTCGATATTTGAGTTTATTGTGTCTTTTAGGCTATTTGAGTCGCTCTCAGCGTCCATAAAAAAGTTATTTATCGTCTCAAGCTTGTCAAACATCTGAGTAGCTTTTTCTTCGCTATCTCTTGTTACATCATCAAGCTGATGAACCATTTTGTGATCTTCAGTTGGTGGTGGTGGTGGCCAAACGCCATCTGCACTCACTCTATAATTTTCCGCATTCTTTGAATTACTTTCTGATTTTGACTGTGGCTCATCTTTAGTATCGATTGCTTCTGCAACTTCTGTTACCTCGTCCATATCCTCTTTGACGTCCGCAACCTCTTGGCCAGCATCTTCTTTAGCATTATCTAACTCATCATCTAGCCCACCTGCCATAAGTGCGTCAAGTTCCTCTTGGGTCATAAAAGCTCCTAATAAAATTTGGCTTGATTATATAGGATTTAAATAAAAAGTAAGTTTAAAGGCAATGCTTTTATCTTTAAATTTATAAATTTTTAGATAGCATTTTTAAAAATAAATGACCTTAAAAGGCTAAAAATGACCGTCGATCTTCACAACCATACGCCACTTTGCAAGCACGCAGTTGGAGAGCCAAGAGAGTATGTACAAAACGCAATCAAAGCTGGCACAAAATACTTTGGTTTTAGCGATCACGCACCGATGAACTACGATGAAGCTTACAGAATGAGCTTTGATGAAATGCAGGGCTATGAAGATGAAATTTTACATTTAAGAGATGAATTTAGCGGTGAGATAGAAATTTTGCTTGGCTATGAGATGGATTTTTTAGATGGATTTATGGATGAGCGAGTTTTTGCTAGAAAGGTTGATTATCTAATAGGCTCTGTGCATTTTTTTAATGGCTGGGCATTTGACAATCCAGAATTTATCGGTGGTTACGAGGGCAAAGACTTAGATCAAATTTGGCAAGAGTATTTTGATCATGTAGAAAGATCGGCCAAGCTTGGCAAATTTGACATTATGGGACACATTGATCTTTTAAAACTTTTTAAATTTTTGCCAAAAAAGGATGTTAGGATTTTGGCTAAAAATGCAGTAAATGCGATAAAAGAAGCAGATTTAGTTGTTGAGATAAATGCCGCTGGCTTTAGAAAACCTATCGGCGAGCAATATCCAAGCGTAAATTTACTAGAGCTTATAGCCGAAAAAGATATAACCATCACCTTTGGCTCAGATGCTCACGCAAAAGAAGATATCGGTAAAAATGGTGAAATTTGCGAGCAAATAGCTAGAGATTTAGGTTATTCAAAATGTGCTATTTTTAAAAATAGAGATAGAGAATTAGTAAAATTTTAGATTGGGTTCAAATAAAATATAAATTTAATCTTAAATATTAGGTTTTATGATAGAATACGAAAAATTTAAAAATTAAAAGGAGAAAAAAGTGGGAAAATTCGTCCAAAATATAGATCATTTTTTTGATTTTTGTAAAGAAAATGAAGTCAAATTTGTAGATTTTAGATTTACTGATTTAGGTGGTGCTTGGCATAGCATTAGCTACAACATAAAAGCTGTTACGAAAGAAAATTTCACAAATGGCATCCCAATGGACGCTAGCTCTATGCATGGCTGGCAACCAATTGATAAGAGCGATATGATAATGAAGCCAGAAGCTACAACTGCATTTTTAGACCCATTTACTTCTGATATTACAGTCGTTGTTTTTTGCGATATTTACGACATTTACAAGGGTCAAATTTATGAAAAATGCCCTCGCTCAATTGCTAAAAGAGCAATGCAGTACGTAAAAGATAGTGGTCTTGGCGATGAGGCATACTTTGGCCCTGAGAATGAATTTTTTGTCTTTGACAACGTCAAAATCATCGATAGCCCAAACTGCGCGATGTATCAAGTAGATAGCGAAGAAGGCGAGTGGAACGATGCTACTGACTTCAAAGACAGCTACAATACAGGTCATCGCCCACGCAGAAAAGGCGGCTACTTGATGACTCAGCCGATCGACAGCATGGTCGATCTAAGAGCCGAGATGATGCAAGTTTTAGAGCAAGTTGGCCTTGAAGTCTTTTTGGGTCATCACGAAGTCGCTCAAGGACAAGGTGAGATCGGCGTGAAATTTGGCAATCTAGTCGAAGCCGCCGATAATGTTCAAATCTACAAATACGTCGTTCGCATGGTGGCTCACCTAAATGGCAAGACAGTTACATTTATGCCAAAACCACTTTATGGCGATAACGGAAGCGGCATGCACGTGCATCAATCAGTCTGGAAAGATGGTAAAAATTTATTCTATAAAGAGGGCAACTACGCAAATTTAAGTGATTTCGCAAGATACTACATCGGTGGCGTTTTAAAACACGCAAGAAGCGTTGCCGCCTTTACTAACCCAAGCACAAACAGCTACAAACGCCTAATCCCTGGCTTTGAAGCACCATCTATCCTAACATACTCTAGCCAAAACCGCTCAGCAAGTATCCGCATACCTTATGGCTCAGGTGAAAAGTCAGTTAGGGCTGAGATGAGATTTCCAGATAGCACAGCAAACCCTTATCTAGCCTTCTCAGCGATGCTAATGGCGGGACTTGACGGCGTTAAAAATAAATACGAGCCAGTTGGTCCGATGGATGAAAATTTATTTAAACTTCACCTAGATGAGATCAGAGAGCGCGGCATCGAGCAGCTCCCACACACACTCCGTGGCAGCCTTGAAGCGCTTATCCGCGATAACGAATACCTAAAACCGATAATGAGCGATCTTTTCATAGATACCTATCAACACTTCAAATTTGAAACTCAAGTTTGGCCTTACGAAGCGCGCCCAACCGCTTATGAGTTTAAAACTTGTTTCTCTTGCTAATCTAAATTTTGCCTTGGCACACATGCCAAGGCTTTTTATACCAAACACAATTCATACAAAAATACAAAATATTTAACATAAAATTTTATGTATTTTTATTATAAATTTTAAATCTAATCGGCTATGGATCATTATAAAAAGGGATATTTTTTATTTTTTTGCAAATACACTAGGAATTTTATGCAAACATATAAAAATTTATCCGCCTTCATTAAACTAAAATAAAAAATTTTAAAGCCAATTAAATATATAAATAATCATAAATTTATGCCTTTTTTTATAAAATCCTTGAACTTTATAAAAAGGATACCGCATTGCAAGCACTAGCTTTAAAATATCGCCCTAAAAATTTTGATGAACTTATCGGTCAAGAAGCAGTTAGTAAAAGTCTTATACACGCACTTGACGAGGGTCGCATAAGCCACGCATATCTGTTTTCTGGGCTTAGAGGCAGTGGTAAAACTTCAAGTGCCAGGATATTTTCAAAAGCTTTAGTATGCGAAAAAGGACCTACCTCAAAACCATGTGAAGTATGCCCACAATGCATAATGGCAAATGAGTCAAGACATATGGACATCATCGAAATGGACGCAGCTAGCCACAGAAAGATAGATGATATAAGAGAACTAATAGAGCAAACAAAATATGCTCCAGCAATGGCAAGATATAAAATTTTTATAATCGATGAAGTGCATATGCTAACCAAAGAGGCATTTAACGCCCTTTTAAAAACGCTTGAAGAGCCACCAAGCTATGTAAAATTTATCCTAGCGACGACTGATCCATTAAAACTCCCAACAACGGTGCTTTCAAGAACACAGCATTTTAGGTTTAAGCAAATAAGCAGATACAGCATCATTAAACATCTTGAGTTTATTTTAAGCAAAGAAGGCATTAGCTACGAAAAAGAGGCACTTGAAATTTTAGCAAGAAGTGGCGGAGGATCGCTAAGAGATACTTTGACACTTCTTGATCAAGCTATCATTTACGGGGCAAATAATGTCACGGCAAATGGCGTAGCATCGATGTTAGGACTTCTTGATCCAGAAAAGATCGAAGAGATAATAACTCATGTTTTAAATCACGATAAAAATGCTATTAGAGTGCTTGTAAGCGAACTTGAAAGCTACGATCCAGAGATGATAATAGATGAAATTTTGGCAAATTTAAAGCAAAAATTTATAGAAAATGACTCAAAAATTTCACTACTTGTTTATGAGAGATTTTTTAGGATTTTGGCACAAGCTAAAGGTATGCTAAATGTAAGTAGCGACAATGGCTTTGTGCTAATGCTAATGCTTTTTATGATGATAGAAGCGCTAAATTTACAAGATATTGATGACGCTATAAATGAAGTGATCTCAAAAAATAGCGAAAATTCCACTCAAATCACAGAAGTCATCACTCAAAAAAGCCAAGCAGCTCCTACTAAAATGCAAGGTCCATACGAACTATTCTTAACAAAAATTTATGATAGAAATTACGATCTTGGCGAGTTTTTTAAAGAATTTGTAGAATTTAGCTTCTTTAATAACAATGAGTTTGGACTGATAGTAAATGCAAAAGATGAAAATCTTGAATATTTTAAGAAAAATTGGAAAATTTTAAATGAGATATTGCGTACGCTTTTTGGACAAAATGCGAAAATAGTAAATGCAAAGAGTGATGAGCAAAAAGTACAAACTAAGACGCCTAAAGCCTCTTTAGAAAATAATGAAAAAAGCGAACTAGACGAGCTTGATGAGGAAATTTTAAGACTAAATGCAAATAACATTGAAACTAAAAATGAGTCAAAAATCGAGATAAAAAGCGAGCTACAAAACGAAAAAAATAACTTTGCTTTGATGCTAAATAAAGAGCCAAAAACGCCAGAAGAGCTTCAAAGGCAAAGAGAACAAGGGGTTCTAAAAGAGGCCAATAGACTTTTTGGCGAGCCAACTATCGAGAGCTAGCCTTATCTTTACTGCTAGCCTCTAGTCTCTTTTTTAGCGCTTCTTTTTTGCGAAGCTCTAGCTCATAAGCTTCATTTAGCGCCTCTTCATCGTCCAGGTTTGCTCCATCTAAAAATTTTCGGTAGTCCTCAAATTGCTTATTTTTTATCCCCCAAAGCACGCCAAAAAGCAAAAATGCTCCCATCAAAACCGAGATAAAAACCAGCATCGCAAGTGTCGCGCTATCCATTATTTTTCCTTAAATTTTCTAACAATATAAAGCGAGTTTAAGATAACACTTAGCGAGCTAAGCGACATAAAAAGCGCAGCAAATAGCGGAATGACGTAGCCACATACGGCAAATGGCAGAGCAAGAACATTATAAAGAAGACAAAAGAGCAAATTTTGCTTTATCGTTTTGTAAGTAAATTTTGAGATTTTTATGGCCTTTGCTAGACTTTTTAAACTATCATCAAGCAGCACCACATCGCTTCTTTCTAAGCTTATTGCCGCCCCACTTCCCATGCAAATGGCAACATGAGCAAGGCTAAGTGCTGCTGCGTCATTTATGCCGTCCCCTACCATTAGCACCTTTTTGCCCTGCTCTTTTAGTTCGCTTATAAATTTAGCTTTCGTTTCAGGCAACATCTCTGCTCTAAACTCACTCACGCCAAGCTCATCTGCCACATTTTTTACCACTTTTTGCACGTCGCCACTTAAGATATATACTTTCATGCCAGCGCTCTTTAGCTCGTCTATCAAAGCCTTTGCTTCAGGTTTTACACTATCTTTTAGATAAAATTTCGCCACTAACTCGCCATTAAGACCCACAAAAAAGCTCACATTTTCTTCAGCTTCATCAAAGCTAATACCATTTTCGACTAAAAATCGTTTGCTTCCTGCATAAAATTTTTTACCTGAAATTCCAGCCTCAACACCCTTTGCCACGCTTAAATTTGTATTTTTAAGCTCTATTTTCCTTGCGCCTTTTTGCTTTAAAAATTTAGCCACTGCCACGCTTATTTGATGATTTGATATAAGAGCTAGCGAATAAATTTCATCTAAGCTTATGCTCTCTTTTATGAAAAAATCACTAACCTCAAATTCTGCCTTTGTGAGCGTACCGGTCTTGTCAAATACTGCCACATCGCACTTTGCAAGGCTTTCAAAAAATTTAGCCTCTTTAAAAAGTACTCTATTTTTAAAGGCCACACCAAGGGCACAGACACTACTAACTGGCGTGGCAAGCGCAAGCGCACAAGGACAAGCGATCACGATGACGCTAACAGCCGTGACAATAGCTTCTGAAAAGCCAAATTTAAAGTACCAAAACCAAAATGTAAAAAATGCTAACGTCAGCACGCTAAGAGAAAATTTAGAAGCGATTTTATTGACTACTAGCTCGATATTTGGCTTTTTTAGCTCAGCAGTTTGGAACAAATTTACAAGCTGATTTAGATAAGAATTTTTAAAAATTTCCTTTGCTTCGTAGATGATTTGTCCATTTTGGCAAATGACACCACTTTTCACCTCTTGCCCCACTCCCAAGGTCACAGGCAGGCTCTCTCCCGTTAGACTTGAGCTATCCACGCTTACCTCACCACTAAGCACCACTCCATCAAGTAGCGCCCTCTCGCCAGATCTAAGCACGATCTTTTCGCCCAAATTTACATCTCTTGGCTCTTTTAAAACATCCTTGCCATCCTCCAAAATACACACCTTTGCAAGCAGCATATCATTTAAGAAATTTGAAGTCTCAAGTGCCTTTTTCTTGCCCAAAATTTCTAAAAATTTACCGATAAAAACAAAGGTGATGATCATCGCAACCGAGTCAAAATAGCTCTCGCCACTCCTCGTAAACATCGCATAAATCGAGTAGATATAGGTTATGCTAGCTCCGGTGATAACGAGCAAATCCATATTTGGCGAAGCATTTTTAATGGCTATCTTTGCTCCTTTGAAAAACTCGCTACCAGTATAAAAAAATACAGGCGTTGCTAATACAAACTGCGCAAAGCTTAAGATATCTTTTATGTCGCCTCTTATGCCACTAAAATACCCACTATACTGAGCAATGGCTAGCCACATAATGTTCATCGTAGCAAAGATACCAACTAGTGCTTTTGTGTAAAATTTTCTTCTTTTCTTGGCTAGTTCGTCCTCTTTTTGACTCGTAGCATAGGGCTTTGGAACATAACCAACGGCATAAATTTTTTCAATTATCTGCTCTACTAAAAGCTCCTGCTCATCAAAAATAATGACCGCTTTTTGATTAAGCGAGTTGATATTTACCTCCAAGACGCCCGGTAAGCTAAAAAGTGCCTTTTCAAGTAGCCAGATGCAAGCTGAGCAAGTGATGCCATCGATTAAAAATGAAATTTGACTAAAGTCGCCCTCTTTTGTCACAAGCTCGCTAAAATTTGCCGCTAAATTTTTGATATTTGCACCGTTGCTTGCTGGCGTGAGTGTATTTTTACCAAGACGCTCATAAAACTCACTAAGCCCATTTTCATTTAAAATTTCATAAACGCCTTTGCAACCAACACAGCAAAATTTAAGTCCACTTTCATTTGAGATCATCACGCTTTCATCAAATTTTAATCTACAATGAGCACATCTACTTTGTGGCATTTTTACTTTCTTTTATCTAAAATTTTTACTAATATTATTGCATCACATGCCTATTACACACCATATAAATTTATGGCAGACAAACTACAAAAATAGGCACAAATTTCTTCTTTTATTATCGTTATAAAATGGCGAGATTATAGCAAATCAACCATTTTTGAGCAAAAATTTCATTTTATACCATTTCTTGACAACAAAGTTTTATTTTTATAAAATGCCAAAACTTTCAAAAACTTCTTTTTGAAACTTAGAAATTCTGCAAAATTATCCCCGCATTTAAAGAGGAAATATGGAAAACAACCAAACCGAGCAAAGTGCTGCTCAAAACACAAAAACTACAAAAAAACATCAAGCATCAAGAACACACATACCAGTAGACGGACACAAGATCGAAGAGCTAAGAACGCTTAGTTTAGATGAGCTAGTACAGATCGCAAATAGCGTTGGCGTCGAAAATCCACGAGAATTTCGTAGGCAGGATTTGATATTTGAGATACTAAAAACCCAGACAAAACAAGGCGGCTTTATACTATTTACTGGAATTTTAGAGATCACAAATGAAGGTTATGGCTTTTTAAGGGCTGTTGATGCGAATTTAAGCGACAGCTCAAACGACGCATACGTTTCAAACTCACAGATCCGCAAATTTGCACTTCGTGTGGGCGACATCATCACAGGCCAAGTAAGAGAACCAAAAGATCAGGAAAAGTACTACGCCCTTTTAAAGATCGAGGCGGTAAATTACATGCCTCTAGCAGACGCAAAAGAGAGGCCTCTCTTTGACAACCTAACTCCACTTTTCCCAACTGAAAAGCTAAATTTAGAATATGATCCGATGAAGCTAACGGGCCGTGTGCTTGATCTTTTCACGCCAATTGGAAAGGGTCAGCGTGGCCTCATCGTCGCACCTCCAAGAAGTGGTAAAACCGAGCTTATGAAAGAGCTAGCTCACGGCATCGCTAAAAATCACCCAGAAGCCCAGCTTATGGTACTTCTAGTAGATGAGAGACCAGAAGAAGTTACCGATATGCAGCGCTGCGTAAAAGGCGAGGTTTTTAGCTCGACATTTGACCTGCCAGCGCTTAATCACGTCCGCGTAGCAGAGCTAGTCATAGAAAAGGCAAAACGTCTAGTTGAGATGGGTAAAGACGTCATTATATTGCTTGACAGTATAACCCGTCTAGCGCGTGCCTATAACACAGTGACCCCACCAAGTGGCAAGGTACTAACAGGCGGCGTAGACGCAAACGCACTTCACAAGCCAAAACGCTTCTTTGGCGCAGCTAGAAATATCGAACACGGCGGCTCACTAACCATCATCGCAACCGCGCTAATCGACACTGGCTCACGCATGGATGAAGTAATATTTGAAGAGTTTAAAGGCACTGGAAACAGTGAGATCGTGCTTGATCGCAATATCTCTGACCGCAGAATTTACCCAGCTATCAATGTACTAAAATCAGGCACAAGAAAAGAAGAGCTACTTCAAAAACCTGATGAGCTTCAAAAAATTTGGGCTATCCGCTCTGCGATCGCTACAATGGACGATGTCGAAGCGCTTAAATTCTTGTATGCAAAAATGCTAAAGACAAAAGACAACAAAGAGCTTCTCTCTATCCTAAACGAGTAAATTTACCGAGCTTGAAGCAGTTGCTTTGAGCTCAAATTTCTTCACTTAAAATATCCAGCTAAAAATATCTTAGAAATTTTAAATTTTCTAGCTCTTGCAATTATAAAAGAATTTACGATTTTTAAACGATTATTTACTAAATTTTTCTATGTCTTGATTGATCAAATTTTCATATTCGCAAAGCTCATTACAAGTCTTTTTACTCTGCTCTATAAGCTCATCAAATTTAAATCCAAGCATCACAATACGATAAAGGTTTGGCTTGTATTTTCGCCAGTTGTAAAGCGTTGCGACATCAACGTCTAAATGATAAGCCATATCACGTTTTGTCATCTTAGCCACTTTACACTCCTTTTTTTTGAGTGATTTTATAAATTTTATTCTGATAAGAAAACAATTGAATTATTTTATGTTTTTTATATATTTAATTGAATATTTAAACTTTATTTAATCCAATAAAATTTAGAATACCAGTCAAACATTTTTTAAATAAGGAGTAAAAATGAAAAATGTAGTTTTAAAAGTTGCTTTAGGCTTAAGCCTAGCTAGTGCAGCTGCTTTAGCACAAGGAGCGTTCATTGGGATCGAAGGAGATTACTCTTTTAATTCAAAATTAACAGCAAAAAGCGACAATGGTAAATCAAAAGTCAAAAAGGCTCAACCAGGTATCGGACTAAAAGCTGGCTATGATTTTGATAGTTTTAGAGTTTATGGAGCTTACATTTACGACTTTCAAGCAAAGAAATCACTTGGCGATGAAGACGGTACAGTAATAAAATGGAGTACACATAAATTTATAGTGGGCGCAGACTATACACCAGAATTGACAAAGGACATAAAACTAGTTCTTGGTGGCTACACTGGCTACTCAAAGCTTAAAATGGATGTATTTGACACTCATGATGGCTCGGAAAAAGCTAATACAAATGGCTGGATACTAGGTGCAAGAATTGGTGCTGAATACTCTATCAACGAAAACAATGCAGTTGAGTTTGGTCTAAAAGCAGACAGAACTAAATATAGCTCCATAGCAAAATATGATAATGCAAAAATAAAAGAGACAAACGTTGGTCTTTATATGGGATATACATATAAATTTTAATCGCTCACAAGCTCAAATTTAAGAGTAAATTTGAGCTTTTTATTTAAAACGAACTATAAATTTAAAAGTTTTTCTAAATTTTTGCCGTCCAAGCGATAGTTTCTCCACTCAAGTGATTGATTTTTGGCACCCAAGCTTTCATAAAATTTAATGCTTGGCTCATTCCAGTTTAGGCAGCACCACTCAAGCCTTTTTAAATTTTCATCCTTACAAATTTGAGCTAGAAATTTAAAAAAAGCCTTGCCTATACCTTGATTTCTAAACTCTTTTTTGACGTAAATGTCCTCAAGATAAATCCCACCAAGCCCCAAAAATGTAGAAAATGTATAAAAATAGATAGCATAGCCAATCACCTTACCCTCACTCTCGCAGACAATGGCTTTTGCGTGATTTTTATTAAAGATAGAGTCTGCAAAAATTTCATTTGTAAAAGTGACTTGATCGCTCAAATTCTCATAGCTAGCAAGCTCTCTTACAAGCTCGCATATCACGTCTATATCGTCAATAGTCGCTTTTCTTATTTGAAATTTCATTAGTTATCACCAAAAAGCGCTTTTAAATCTTTGATTGGCTCATTATTTTCTGCATTGCTACTAGTTTTTGAGCCAAGCTCATTTAGCTCGATCTCATAGCCAGTTAGCATGCTTGCTAGGCGGATATTTATGCCGTTTTTGCCGATCGCCTTGCTCTTTTGTTCGCTTGCAAGCGTTACAATTGCCTTATTTTCTTCGATCTTTACAGATGTGATGATCGCAGGTGCCATAGCGCGAGCCACCAAGATCGCTGGCTCGGTGGTGTATTCGATCGCGTCGATACTCTCGCCATGAAGCTCTTTACTTACAGCATTTATCCTAACGCCCTTTGTGCCGACCGTTGCACCAACTGGATCGATGTTTGGAGTAGTTGAGATGAGTGCTACTTTAGCTCTTTCACCAGGAATTCTCGCACTTCCTTGAATGATAATGCCACCATCTTTTATCTCAGGTACCTCTGAAGTTAGTAGAGCTTCAAGAAATTTTGGCGAAGTCCTTGAAAGCTCGACCTTTATGCCTAAATTTTTATCTGTAAAAACTTTTCTAATGACCGCCTTTACAACGTCGCCCACTTTAAATTTCTCGCCTTTTATGCGATTTTTACGTGGCAATATAGCACGAAGCTCGTCTATCTCGATAAAAGTGTTTTCATCATTATCGACTCTAACAACTGGTCCAAAGACCATGTGACCGCTCATTTCATTATATTTTTGTAAAATTTTCTCTTCAACTAGGCGCTGGATGTGATACTCAAGCTCCTTATGAAGCGTTTGAGCTGCGGTTCTTCCAAGGTTATCAAGGCTTAGCTCGTAAGTAAGCTCATCACCGATCTCTACGCCACTATCTATCTTTTTAGCCTCTTTTAAGCTTAAAAAGTGCTCATTGTCCTCTTCAAGCCTCTCATCGTCGTTTGCTACGATTGAAATTTTTTGATAAAGCTTTAAATTTTTATTTGCATCGATGCTCACGTCATACTCATAATTTTCGCCATAAACTCTTTTTGCAGTATTTATCAAGGCTCTTATAACACGCTCTTTTACATCTTCTATCTCTAAATTTTTCTCATTTGCAATTGACTCGATGATATCTGAAATTCTTTCCATTTTTTCTCCATTGTAACGATAAATTTCGGGGATTTTTCGTGAAGTTTTGAAATTATACATAAGTCATACTTTTAATAACTTTAAGCTTATTATTAACTTTTATTTAATCCTTTTTTTATGATGTTTTGGATATATTGACCGATTAAAATTTAAGATTTTGAAAGGATTAAAAATGGAGCTAAAACTTGCAAGAGCTGAATTAGACGCAAAACCAAAAACGATTTCACTAGAAAAAATAGAGGCAGCTGTCGAAAAAGAGGGTCAGAAAATTTTCTATTTTGATAAAGAAAACACACACAAACAACTAATCGCCCTAGTAGAGCATTTTGAAGAAAAAGGGCTAAGCGTCTATCACAGAACCGTAAAATACGGACTTGATGATAGCGACTACATGTATGAAGTGCATATACTTTAATGAGTAAAAAACTCTTTATCCAAACTTTAGGCTGTGCTATGAATGTTCGTGACAGCGAGCATATCATAGCTGAGCTCTCACAAAAAGAAGACTACTCCTTAACACAAAATATAGAAGAAGCTGATTTAATCCTTATAAATACTTGCTCGGTTCGTGAAAAGCCAGTTCATAAGCTCTTTAGCGAGGTCGGAGCCTTTGAAAAAGCCAAAAAAAGAGGTGCTAAAATAGGCGTTTGTGGCTGTACTGCAAGCCATTTGGGTAGTGAAATTTTTAAACGCGCGCCCTATGTTGATTTTGTCCTTGGTGCAAGAAATGTCAGCAAGATCACAAAAGCTGTAAATACGCCTAAATTTATCTCAACTGACATCAACCATGACGAGAGCGAATACGCATTTGGCGAATTTAGAGGCTCGCCATACAAAAGCCATATCAACATCTCGATCGGCTGCGATAAAAAATGCACCTACTGCATCGTCCCACACACCAGAGGAGATGAAATTTCTATTCCTTCAAGCCTCATCTTAAAAGAGGTAGAAAAGGCCGCAAAAAGCGGCGCAAAGGAGATATTTTTACTAGGACAAAATGTCAATAATTACGGCAAAAGATTTTCGGGCATGCAAGAAAATATCGATTTTAGCGACCTGCTAGTAAAGATAAGTGAGATAGATTGCGTTGAGAGGATAAGATTTACAAGCCCACACCCACTTCATATGGATGATAAATTTCTTGAAATTTTCACTAATAATCCGAAAATTTGCAAGTCTATGCATATGCCACTTCAAAGCGGAAATACCAAAGTTTTACGCGAGATGAAGCGTGGATACACAAAAGAGTGGTTTTTAGACCGTGCGTTAAGACTTAGAAAGATGTGCCCAGACGTGAGCATCTCAACTGACATTATAGTCGCATTTCCAGGCGAGAGCAATAGTGAATTTGAAGATACGATGGACGTGCTTGAGCAAGTTAGATTTGAGCAAATTTTTAGTTTCAAGTATTCGCCTCGCCCTCTTACAAAGGCAGCTACTTTTACAAATCAAATAGATGATAAAACCGCTTCAGAAAGGCTTACTCGCCTACAAAATCGCCATAATGAAATTTTAGACGAGATCGTAGCGGCACAAAAAGATAAAATTTTTGATGTATATTTTGAAGAGCTAAGAGCAAACGGCGGCGTTGCTGGGCGAAGCTTTAACAACTTTTTAGTTCAAGTTGATGGAAGCGAAGAGCTTCTTGGCACTACACAAAAAATCAAGATCACAAACCCAAAACGAATGGTTTTGTATGGCGAGCTGCAAATTTAAAAACACCCTTGAAAAGCTCGCCCTAAGCGTTGGCGTCTTTTTCATCTACATTTTGATGTGGCTCATTTTTTTAACCTGCAAAAAGAGCTACACTCCAAATTTCTTACCACAAAATGGCTGCGTCGTAGTCTTTTGGCACGGCAGGCTTAGCTTTATGAGCTTTGCTTACAGACGCTGGTGGAGTAGCCAAAACAGAAAACAAGGCAAGGTGATAATAAGCGACCACAAAGATGGCGAGCTAATCACTAGAATAATTAATTTTTTTGGCATCGGCACCATTAGAGGTAGCAGCTCAAAAGGCGGTGCAAGGGCACTTATAGAAGCTCTAAGAGAGATAAAGCAAGGTCACGACGTCATCATCACGCCAGATGGTCCAAGAGGACCAAGGCACAGCGTGGCAGACGGAGCTGCTGTGATCGCACAAAAGTCATCTTGCGAAATTTATGCTCTAAATTTTGAAGCAAACTCATTTTGGGAGTTTAAAAGCTGGGATAAGATGATACTTCCAAAGCCATTTTCAACTATAAATTTTAGCCTCTCAGCCCCTTTTAGTGTGGAAAATTTGGAGCAAAAAGATGCAAAAGAGAAGATACAAAACAAACTTTGGCAAGCCTCACAAAATGACGGCGGAAAGAGCGTTTTGCAAAACAAAGAGGACTTTAGGTCAAATTTAAAAATTTGGTGGAAAAAGTATGCGCATAAAAATCCGCAAATAAGAGACGAGATAAGAGAAATTTTGGATGAAATTTATGAAAAATAAACTATCTATTTTTATAGCCATCTTTCTAATTGTTTTATTCGGACTATTTTTTTATAGCGACAACTCCTATAAACTCGCCCTTGAAGCAAAATTTTTATACGAAAACAAAGAATACGAAAAGGCCTTAAATTTAAGCCAAAAAGCACTTGATATAGATATTTATAACAAAATGGCAAATACTGTACTAAACCAAAGCAAGGCTGCTATCAAATTTAGCTCATACATAAAAAATGGCAAAGAGTATCTTGAGCGTATCAAAAAAATGAGCCAAAGTAGCGTCAGCAAGGCTGATAGTGGGCGCATTAAGATGATGTGTGATGTAATGATAGAGGATTTTGACAACCTTAAAAACTCGGCCTTACTTGATAGTGAACTAAAAAATGAAGCTTTAAATACAAAAGAGATTTTTGTTAAACTTAAAAACGACCTGTTTTAAACTTATTTAATCCCTTTTTAGCTACCATAACAAAAATTATGCACTAAATTTAGGAGATTTATGTCTTTTAGCGTCAAAAAGCTTTTTTCTAACCTTTTTTTAAGCGTCGTGTTGGAGGGCAATGAGTGCATATTCTTCGGTCAGGTCTTTAGAAATGGCAAACTTTTAAAAACTATAAACGCTAAATTTACAGATATAAATATCGATAGTATCGATGAAAAAATCATAAAATACATAGAAGAGCAAGAAAAAGCATATTTTGGTGTATATGTTTCAGTTTTTTTTAACGACGACTCGCAAGGCGCACTTCCTAGTGTTAGCTTTGATGAATACAAAAAATTTAATATAAATACTAAAAATCTTACAAGCCTTATCATGCAGGATAGCTGGAGTATTTATGCAAATTTAAATGCTATAAAAAAATATAAAAATTTATTTGGACAAGATAGTGTAGATCTCATCTACTCACCTATTGCCCTACTCTTTCACGAGCTTTTAAAACGCGGAATTTCTCCAAAAACTACACTTTATCTTTATATCCATGCACATTCGTTTACGCTTGCGATATTTAAAGATAAACAAATGAAATTATCCACTTTTTTAAATATGGCTGGTATTGAGGAAACTAATCAGGAAGCTGAAAGCCTAAAAGAAGAAGATATAACAGATATTGATAACTTAATCATTAAAGAAGAAAATGACGCAACATCGCTTGATGATTTTAAAAGTTTAGATGATTTTTTAAGTGATGATAAGCCAAAAGAATTTGAAGATCTAAACTATGAACTAAATATGCCAGTTTCTACAAATGTAGAAAAATCAGTTGCTATTTTTGGGTATGACATGAAGATGTTTGATTACATCGTAAAGGCTGTAAAAGAATTTTACGAAAATCCTCTCTACGGCGGTGATTTTATTGAACAAATAATTGTTTTTGAAAACACAAAAACAAGTGCAACCTTTTTACAATATCTGCAATCTGAGCTTTTAGTGGAGACTTCGGTGTATCCAGTGAATACAAATCATATTATGAATGAAATCATGCAAGAAGAGATAATATTATGAGATTTAGCTTTATTGCTCCAGAACCAAGACCACTTATATCTATCTTTAGCAAAATTTGGCTAAGCCTTATAAGCTTTGTTTTTGTAGCTCTTTTGGCAACAAATTTCTTTATACTTTACAAAAATTATTCAATTGAAAAAAATATAATTTTTTTATCAAATGAGCAAAAAGAACTTAGTCAAAAAATAGTCACAACAGATGAAGTTTCATCTAAACTAGCTGTACAAATAGAATCTGCAAATGATATTTTCACTTCAAATTCTATTCTCAAGCAAAGTTTGCACAATCTTTTTGATCTAGTGCCTGACAGTATAACGCTTGAAGAGGTTTTTATGGATAAAAGCTCGCTCATCATTCGCGGTATAACGCCGACAAAAGATGTATTTAATCAGCTTCTAGCTTCACCTTTAAGATCTATTTTTACGACTTCAAATACCAGCTTTTATCAAAGCAAAAACGGCTGGTATGGCTTTATAAGCACAAATAAAATTGATAATTCTGAGGGATATAATGAGTAAAAAAGATACGAGCTTAGAAAAAATAGATCCCGTCAAGCTTTTACTTTTTATATTTGCTTTTATCGTAGTTTGTTTCATTATGATATTTGGTTTTATCGTGCCAAATATAAAAGAATTTAAAAGCCTAACTAGACAAAATTATTCACAGACCTCATCTTATACAAAAGTAAAAAATGAATTTGAAGCTAAATTTAAAGCCCTTGAAGCAACCAAACAAAAAGATGGAGCTATCATTTCAGCTTTTGAGAATAAATTTGATAAAGATAAATTTATAGATTTTGCCTCCAAATTTTTCAGTGAAGTGAGCCTTAGCAAAATAGAAGAAAGTGATAATAACGCTAGTGAGAAATTTTTTAGATTTCGCCTAAATGTAACTAGCTCTCTAAGGACGCCACAAAAATTTTATGACTTTTTAGATGCGCTTAGCAGCTATGACAGTATCGTAAAGACAGAATTTCCTATCGTCATGAAAGGCGAAAAGGATAAAATCCATACTACTTTTAATATAAAAGTTTTTGGGTTGAAGTAAATATTAAAAATAAAACTCATCCACACAAGCTATAAATTTACATACTTTTTATTTTTATCTTAATATAAAATTTAATAATAAATTACTTTTTAGAAATTATTTTTATTTAATATTCTCTTTAAAATTTATTTTAGGAGGATTAGATGAAAAGTATAAAGTTACTTTCTTTAGCAGCTGTGTTGGCAATTAGTGTAAATGCCCAAACCATTACATTAAATGGTGAAAACATAACACCAAGAGATATCGTGCTTATCTCAAATGGTGCTATGGTAGATATCAGCAAAGATGCTTTAAATAAAGTAAATAAAGCACATGATGTACTACTAAATGCTGCCAAAGATGGTCAAAAATTTATGGTCTAACGGTTGGTGTTGGATTAAACAAAGATAAGAAATTTGTTGATGCCAAAGGAAATTTAGACGCAGAAGTGATCAAAGCTTCAACTGAGTTTAACATTGGACTTATTCACGCTCACTGTGGCGGTGTCGGCGAAGATATGGATCTAAAAACAGCTAGAGCTGTCCTTGCTACTAGACTAAACAACCTCTTACATGCAGGCGCTGGCGTACAAAGCGAAGTTGTAAAACTATATAAAGAGTTTCTAAACCAAGATATCATCCCAGCCATGCCAAGCTCTGGCTCAATGGGTGAGGCTGATATTACAATACTTGGCCACGTCGGTCTTGCGATGCTTGGCGAAGGATATGTTTATTATAAAGGTCAAAAGATGAGTGCTAGCGAGGCGCTAAATAGAGCTGGTCTTAAAAAGCTCTCTCCATTTGGCAAAGATAGCCTTAGTATTTTAAGCTCAAATGCCTACTCAGCAGCACTTGCTAGCATGACGATAGAAGATGCTAAAAATGCTCTAGAAATTTCAAAGCTCGTCTTTGCTCTAAGCCTTGAAGCACTAAATGGAAACATCGCTCCATTTAGCAAAGAAGCTGCAAATTTACGCCCATTTCCTGACTTTGTCGAAGTGGCAAAAGATCTAAGAGAGACTTTAAAAGATAGCTATCTATTTGATGAAAATAGCGAAAGAGCCTTACAAGATCCGCTAAGCTACAGAGACGCTAGCTACTTTTTTGCGACCTTTAAGAATACACTTGACACGCTTAGTGGTCTTATGAAAATTCAACTAAACACATCAGATGATAATCCTGGAATTTCACTAGAAAAATCACCAGAAACAGATAAATTTCAAGAGACAAAGCTATTTACAAAAGGTGGAGCTGTCGTTCCTACATCAAATTTCGAGCCTTTGATCTGGGTAGCTGAGTTTGAAAAAGCATCTATCGTGCTAGCTCACAACTCAAAAGCAAGCGCATTAAGAGCAATAAAACTCTCAAATGATAGCTTTACGCACCTAACAAGGTTTTTAGGAACAGACAAAACCGTACATGCATTTGGTGCTATGCAAAAGCCGTTTGTCTCACTTGCAGGCGAAAACGAATTTTTAGCAAATCCAGCCTCACTTGACTACACACCAGTTGCAGGCGAGATAGAAGACGTAGCTACAAACGCACCTTATGTTGTACAAAAATTTCAAAAACAACTAGACAACTACTATCAAATTTTAGGTATGGAGCTTATGCATGCAGCTCAAGCTATAGATCTTCGCTTGCAAAAAGATAAAAATTTAAAACTATCTAAAAAGACAAAACGTCTTTATGAAAAGTATAGAGAGATTGTTAGATTTGTAGATGTCGATAGACCTTACACAGATGACTTTAGAAACTCCGCTAAATTCCTAAAAAATTATAAAGGTGAATAATATGAAAAAGAGTCTTATTCTAGCCATGTTTTTGGCTAGCTCTGCTTTTAGTCAGAGCGAAAGTTTGATAGAAGCTTTAAAAAACGGTAAAGCAAGTGGTGATGTTACTATGTTTTTTGAAAGCAGACATGTAAATGAAGGCGCAAAAAGCACATATTACAACAACACCTCTTGGATGGTTGGCTCGGTTGGCCTAAACTATGAGAGTGATTTTTATAAAAACTTTAAAGCAGTAGTTGGCTTTAGAGGGGCAGCTCCAGTTTATGAAGGTGATAAAGAATTTTACACTGGACACGGCAGGGGCGACTCAACAGAGAGAATTTATGAAAAAGATAGGTTTTTGCTATCAAATTTATATCTCCAATATCAAGCCTATGATACAAACGTAAAGATAGGTCGTCAAGAGATGATAACTGACTGGGTTGGCAAAATAAATGACGGCGTAAGAATTACAAACAACTCTATCTCAAATTTGGAGTTAGATGCACTTTATACAAGATCAAAAGGACGAGCTTACTATAAAGAGATGTGGGCCTTTAAAAAACTAAACGAAAAAAAAGGTCTTTATAGGGTTGGGGCTACATATAAATTTAATGATAACCTTAGTGCAAGAATTTATGGACTTTATGCTCCAAGCTTGTTTAAAGCAGTTGGTACAAAGCTAAACTATGATGGGCAGATAAACGAGAGCTTTGGCGCTGGCGGTATGATCCACTATGCACAAAGTAAAGAAAAAAGAGCAAATTTAGATGATGGCAAAGCTTTTGAAGTTTTAGGATACGTAAGCTACAAAGATAATAAGCTTACCCTTGCTCATACAAGATCTGGCAAGAAAAATGGCTGGGGAAGTATGAATCTTGGCGGTGATCAAATTGTGCCTTTTGAAGAAGGTGATGCGATGTACAACCGCGATGCAAGGACATACTACGCTATGTTTTCGACAATGATAGAAAAGCTAAGTCTAACTGCACTTTATGGAACTACCACATATAAAATGCAAAATGACAACAAAGACTACAAACAAAATGAATTTAGTGCATGGTTAAGCTACCCTATAACACCGGATCTAAAAGCTTTTGTGGTCTATGATCAAACATTTAAAGCACAGCCTTATCTCCCAACTATTACACAAATTGGAGTTGGACTAAGCTATAGTTTTTAAGGAATAAGATATGAGAAGAAGAGATTTTTTAAATACTCTTGCCCTGCTTGGCTCAGCTAGCCTTGTGCCATTAGATGCATTTGGCGATGAGATCAGGTGGGATGAAGAGTGGGATGTTTTGGTAGTTGGCTCTGGCTTTGCTGGATGTGCAGCTACCTGTCAAGCTATAGAAGAAGGCGCAAAAACGCTTATGATAGATAAGATGCCAGTCCTTGGTGGTAACTCAGCTATAAATGGCGGTGCTTTTGCGGTTGTAAATTCAAGCTTTCAAAAAGCACGCGGAGTAAAAGACTCATACGAGCTTTATGTAAAAGACATATTAAAAGCTGGTTTAAATTTAAACAGACTTGACCTTGTAGAAGTGATTGCTAAAAATGGCAACGACGCTTACGAATGGACACTTCAAAAGGGCGTTTATTATAGAGATGCGCTTGGTCAGTTTGGCGGCCACTCTGTACCAAGGACTATCTGGCCAGAGATAAACTCAGGCGGCAAGATCACTATACCACTTCAAGAGTATGCCATGAAGCATGGGGCTATTATTAGAACTAGAGTTATCTTAGATGATTTTATAAAAGATGATGGTGGCAAGATAATAGGCGCAAAAGTAAGAGAAAACTACGACTTTGACTTTGACAAGAGCAAGGACGAAGCAGACAACAAAAGTGGCGATGTCAAATTTTATAAGATAAATGGCGGCATCGTCATGGCAACTGGTGGCTTTGCTTATGATATTAAATTTAGACAAGAGGTCGATAAAACTATCACGCCTGATCTTGGCTGTACAAACCACTACGGTGCTACTGCACAGGCTTTAAAGGTGATGATGAAAAATGGTGCGCAAACAGTTGATCTAAAATGGATACAGCTTGGACCATGGGGAAGTCCTGACGAAGATGGCTTTGGCATAGCTCCGGTTTTTGCGATACCTGCATTTAGCTACGGCGTAATGGTCGATGCAAGGACTGGAAAGCGTTTTGTAAATGAGCTAGCTGATAGAAAGATAAGATCAGATGCTATCCTTAAAATTCACAAAAACCCAGATGGTAGTCTAACTCATCCAGTAGTTATCTGTGATAGCATAGGTGCCATGGGCACTACAAAAGCAAATGTGCAAAGAGGTGTAGATAAAGGCGTTATAAAAGTATTTGACAATATTAACAACCTTGCTAAATTTTACGGCATCCCTTATGAAGGTCTAAAAAAGACCATAGATGACTACACAAAGTATGCCCATAACGGTAAAGATGAAGAATTTGAAAAACCATTTTTCAAATTTAAAGATATAGTGCCTGATCTTACTAAGCCACCATTTTACGCATGGCGTGCCATACCAAAGGTTCACCACACAATGGGTGGCGTAAAGATTGACGTAGAGGCAAGAGTTTATAACACAGATGACAAACCTATTGCTGGACTATTTGCAGCAGGTGAAGCTGTGGGCGGCCCTCACGGAGCTAGCAGACTTGGTAGCTGTGCGATACCTGATTGTATAGTATTTGGAAGGATAGCTGGCAAAAATGCAGCAAACTTAGCTAAAAAGGAGAAAAAATGTTAAAAATTTATACCTTCTTTTTAACCCTTTTATTTGCCTTAAGCCTTAGTGCTGCAAATTTAGAAGTAGAAAAATATAGCAAAGCAAACTATCCTTTTAAGGCGCATGATAGCTTACATTTTGAGTGCAAAAACTGTCATAAAGAGAGCGATCCAAAGGACTATAAAAAACTAACAACCTCTGAGTGTCTAAGCTGTCACAATAGCTACGAGAAGTTGGCTATTCAAACTGGACATCTAGGCTATGACGATAATGTGCATAAAAGCCCACACTATCCAAACATGGACTGCGACCTTTGTCACTCAACACATAAACAATCAAGAAATTTCTGTGTGATGTGCCATTCGCAAGATAGTATGAAAAAACTTTTGGTGCCATAAGGAGATGATATGAAAAATTTAAGCATAAAAATAATTTTCCTTGCAGTTTTTGCCTTTATCATCTTTTTTGGCGGTTCTGCACTAGTAAATTCGACAGGAGATGATAAATTCTGTACCCTCTGTCACAAGTGGATGGATCCGATGGTGACAGCCTATCATAGCGACGTTCATGGTGGTGCTAGTAAATATGGCTTTAAAGCGAAATGTGTAGACTGTCACTTGCCGCATGATAGTTATATAGGCTACGTGTTTAAAAAAGCTAGCAACGGCATAAGTGAAGTAACTCATATGATAACTCATGACGCCAAAGATCAGCCATGGATAGAAAATAGAAAAAATAGAGCTAAATTTGTCTATGATAGTGGTTGCTTAAGCTACCATAAAACTATTTTAGATAAAAATTCATCAAATGCCAACATCACTGATATGCACGCTCTTTATAGCAAATTTAAAGATGATGTGAAAAATAAACTTGACTGCGTCAGCTGTCATAAAAATGTCGGTCACAACAATCTTGGCAAAACTCTATATGAGATAAAACATCCACCAGTTGGTAACTGGTAAAAAAGGCAAAGCATGATGGGAAATTTTAATAACAACAAGCTGTTTATTATATTTTCCATCATCTTCTTATCTTTAATGGTAGTTAGCCACATGCTAAACCGCTCTTTTGTCAGAGAAATTTTGATAAACGAGCAGTTAAATATCCTAAAGAGTTCGAGCCACAGGATAGAAAAGTGGATCGAAAATAAAAAGCTTAGCCTAAAATCAGTAAATTCGCTTATCTCAAATTTAGACCATAACAAAGATGAGATAATCATAAAAGATATATTAAACAAAAGTACACAAATAGCAAATTTCTCAAGCGTTTATGCTGGATATAAAGATAAGCAAACCCTCTCAAGTGGAGACTTTAAAGCACCACCAAACTACGATCCAACGCTTCGCCCTTGGTATCAAAACACTATAAAAACAGATGAAATTTACATCACAAAACCGTATAAAGATGTCGGACTAAAGACCTCAGTCATCTCAATCTGTCAAAGCATAAAACAAGGCGGAGAGATCCAAGGCGTACTATGTGGGATACTATCATTTAATGACATAAAAAATGAGATTTTGGATCTAAGTCTTGATGATGGAGGTTATCTATTTTTGATAGATAGTAATCAAAATATCTTACTTCATCCAAATGAGAGTCTAGAACTTAAAAAAGCTAAATTTGATATAGAAAATTTAGATCTAATTAAAACACAAAACTACGAAACCAAAAACGAAATATTTACTATAAATCCTTTACAAAACTCCAAACTTATCTTGATAGCAAAGACTCCAAAAGATGGGATATATAAAAAGATAAATTTGCAATTCATAAGAAATTTAGCCATCTATATAGTTAGCGCCCTACTCTTTTTATGCCTTGGTTACTTTTATAATAAAAAGATAAAAAACCAAACCGAACTTCTAGAAAAAACAAAAAGAGAGTATGAGGTTTTACTCTTTTCACAAGCTAAAATGATAGAGCTTGGACAGATGATATCATCTATCTCACACCAATGGATACAGCCACTAAATGCCCTTGGCATATTTTTAGGAAATTTAGTACAGTTTAAAAGGCTTGGTAGACTGAGTGATGAAATATTCTACGATAACATTGACCGCTCACTAAAAAATATAGACTATATGACAAACACAATGATAATGTTTAAAAATTTCTACAAAATAGAGGAAGAGGCGCAGGAATTTAATATAAAAGAAGCGATAGACGAGACTATTTTTATACTATTTTCACAGCACTCAAAGATGCAGATAAAGGTACTTTGCAAAAATAGTAAAAACTTAAAATGCAAAAATCATCTAAATGAATTTAAACAGATCATCACCTGTCTCATACAAAACTCAAAGCAAGCCCTAAATGAGCGTAAAGAGCTAAAATATCCAAAAATAGTCATAGCCATAAAAGAGAGTGGAAATTTCTATGAGATTAGAGTGATAGACAATGCAAATGGCATAGATGAAAGCTTAAGAGAAGAAATTTTTAAGCCATTTAAAAGCACCAAAAAGAGCAGTGGTCTTGGGCTATATATCTCACGGTTAATCGCTGTTAAAAAGTGTGGTGGAGAGCTGAATTTAAGCAGAATAAGGAAGCCAACCATCTTTACCTTAAAGATAGCAAAGGAGATAAGTTGCTAGACATAAATATACTACAAAAACTAAAAGATGTCTCGGTTTTGCTGGTAGAGGATGACGAGAGTACAAGCCTTGCTATAAAGCAGTCTTTGGAATTTTACTGCAAAAATATAGTTTGTGCCAAGGATGGGCTTGAAGGCTTTGAGAGATATTTTGAAGATGAGTTTGATATCGTTGTAACTGACATAAATTTGCCAAATTTAAATGGTCTTGAGATGCTTGATGAGATAAGAAAACGAGCACCACACGTAAGATCTATCATCATCACCTCCTTTGATACGAGTGAGCATATGCTAGCCTCCATAGAACTTGGAGCTTATAACTATCTTAGAAAGCCATTTAAGATTGAGGAACTTCAAACTACGATCATAATGGCGACAAAAGATCTTTTTGAAAGTAGGATCAAATTTAAAAAAATTTACGAATACGATATGAAAAGCAAACACCTTTTCAAAAATGGCGAAGAGTTACAAATGCCAAAAAATGAAGCAAAACTCTTCTTTTTACTTGTAAGCAATATAGAAAAAGTAGTAAGCTACGAAGTGATCGAAAACTACGTCTGGGGTGAAAAATCGATGAGTAACGAAGCACTTAGAATGACTATCAAAAAGATAAGAACAAAAACTGATGCCGACCTCATCAAAAACATTTCAGGCGTTGGATATAGACTTAGCGGATCAAACTAAATTTGGCCTTGTGTGGCTAAGTTTATATTACTTTTTATCCACACATTTGCCAAGTTGGCAGGCTCTTTTGTAAAGTGCGTCTGCCTTTGCTTCATCGCCGCTTAGCTTTGCAAGCAAAAAGCATGACTGAGCATACTCAAGTTCGCAACTCTTTGCCAAAAGCCTTAGTACTCTATACTCGGCCTTAGCTCTATCTATCTTATGAGTCTTTAAATTTTCACTTTCGATGTAGGATTTTAGCCCAATTGCCTCGTTGTAGCAGCCAACGCCATCGCCGCTATCACAAGCTAGTTTATAAAGTTTTAGAGCCTTTTCGATATCTTTTTGCTCATCAATCAGCCCTTGCTCATAAATTTGACCCAAATTTGAACAAGCCGTCGCAAGCCCAGCATTGCAAGCTTTTTCGTAGTAGCCTTTTGCCTTTACAAAGTCTTTTTCGTTACTAAAATTTACGGCTAAATTGTTGCAGTCGATGCTATTTCCGCTCTCGCAGTTTTGCACCATCTTCTCTTTTTCAAGCTCAAGATACTCTACCCTAGCCTCTTCATCACTTTGCCAAAAACCAAAGCTTACCATCTTTTGCCAAGACCAGCAACCACTAAGTATAAAGCCCATAGCCAAAATAAGACCAAAATTTAAAACCTTTTTCACTTACATTCCTAGTTTTGTGCCTAGTCTTTTCATCTGTGGGCATGCCTTGCTTAGCCCACGAAAGCAAGCGACTTTATAAATTCCATAAGCCCTTTTTTCATCTTTATTGACACCAAGACCTAGCTCATACATCGCTCCGATATTGGCACAACTTGGCAAATCGCCAGCATTGCATGCATTTGTATAAGCTTGCATTGCTAAGTAATAATCTCGCTTAACGATCTCACCTTTTCTATAAGCATTGCCTAAATGATAGCAAGCTTGCATGCCTCCGCCATTGCAACTTTCTTTATAAATCGAAATTGCTTTTTTTGGATTTTTTTTGACTCCGAGTCCAAGCTCATAAAGAGTGCCCAAATTTGCACAACCGACTTGTACTTTAGCATCGCAAGCCTTTTTATAATTTGTTAAAGCATTTTCATATTCTTTTAAAAGCTCGTAATTTACACCCAAATCGTTGCAAGCTTCCGCATCGCCTTCTTCGCATTTTGGTATTAAAATTTCGATTGCATTTCTTGAAATTTGCTCTTTATTTTGCACTATTTTTTCATCCTTTGGTTGCTGCCACGAATCATCTTGTTTTTGTCCTACACCAATCACATTTAAGCAGCCAGTGAAAAATAAAGCCGATAAAAGCAATAAATATTTTTTCATTCTTTTCCTTTTAAAATTGTCCAAATAAGTCATTTAGTGCTTCACTGATGCTTGGATGAGTGAAAATTTGATTTTTAAAGAAATTTGCATTTGCTTTTAAATTCATTGCAATTGCAATTTCATTTATCAGCTCATTTGCATAGATGCAGTGAAAGCTAGCTCCTAAAATTTCTCCACTTTGCGCGTCAACGATAGCTTTTAGCATGCCTACATCGTGATTTAGTACTTTTGCACCTGGTACTGTTGCCATGCTAAGCTTTAGCTCTTTGAAATTTAGCCCAATCTTGCTAGCTTCTTTGGCGCTCATTCCAACTCTTGCTAGCGGAGTATCGGTAAATAGCACATTTGCATGAATGCTTCTATTTTTAGTATTTCTCTTTTTATCACCAAAAATTTGTGAATAAACTATCCTAAAATCATCCAAGCTCGTATAAGTAAAAAGCTCTCCGCCGCGCACGTCGCCTACCGCATAGATGTTTGGTACATTTGTTTGAAGGTTTTCATTTGTCTTTATAAAGCCTTTTTCATTTAGCTCAACTCCAGCAGCTTTTAAATTTAAATCATCCACATTTGCCACTCTGCCAAGCGCGATCAAAAATGCATCGGCTCTAAGGCATCTTTGCTCGCCATTTTGCTTGAAATTTAATACATTTTCTTTAATGCACTCTATCTCGCAACCCTCTAAAATTTCAACGCCTTGGACTCTAAGAGCTTCTTTTACGCTATTAGCTATATCATCATCTTCATTTTTAAGTAGTTTTGAGCGCCCTATGATAGTCACTTTTGAGCCAAAATTTGCAAACATTGATGCAAACTCTATACCGATAAAACCACTACCGATAATGACAAAATGCTTTGGTAAATTTTTTAGATCAAGCAAAGTTTGACTTGAAAATACATTTGAATTTGCGACCTCAAAAGGAGTATCTGCCTCTTTTGAGCCACTATTTATGATAATAAAATCGCCCTCTATTATCTTTTTCTCACCACTTGGCGTTGTTACAAGTACGCTATTTTCACTAGCAAATGAGCCAACACCATCGATCACATCGATATTTTCTTTATCATTTAGCATCGCATAGTTTTTAGCATTCAAAGCTGAGATTAGTTTATTTTTGTTTTCCACACTAAGCGTGTAATATTCGCTTTCAACGCTATTATTTACAAATTTTGCCTCTTTAGCGGCTGTTATTAGACGTTTGGTTGGTATGCAGCCAACATTTATGCAAGTACCTCCATACATCTTTGGCGATCTCTCTACAAGAGCTACTTTTTTGCCAAGTGCGGCAGCCTTAACCGCTAGCGTTTTGCCAGCCTTTCCAAAACCAATAATTACAATATCATATTTCATTTTCAGTCCCTTATCTTTCCCATTACATAGTAAGTTGTTTCATTTATCTTTTTTAGCTCCATTTTATATTTATTAGCCCAGTTTTTTATAATCTCATCAACTCGCTCTTTTATTTCATTAACGGTAGCTACATTTTTTATCTTTAGTCTATCTTCACTTCCACTCATCGCCACAAAACAAAGGTGTGGCTTTAAATGATCATTTAGTTCGATTATGCTCTTTGGCAAAAGACCATCAGTATTGTTTAAAATTCTACACATTTGAGCAGTGGTCGTTTCATTGACGTTATAGCCAAGCTGGATTAAAAGTGCATTATGATCCATATCGTTCCTTTTGCTTAAAATTTGCGGGCATTATAAGATAAAATTGGATAAAATCGCCTAAATTTTCAAGGACAAATATGAAAAAATTTATCATTTTTGTGTTTAGTGTTTTGCTATTTTGGGGATGTTCATTAGATCAAATTTCACAAAATTTTGGCCTTAGCGAGCCATCACTTAATCCTGAAGTCGAACAGATCGCAGACGCCATCTATCTATACAATGAAGGCAACTATCCAAAAGCTTGTAAGAGATTTTACGACTACGCAAAAGATGGAAATGTGCTTGCCATGCAACAAACTGGCATTTGTTTTCGTGACGGCAAAGGCTTTAGCAAAGATATCTTAAGAGCACTTTTTTGGTTTGAGACAGCTGGCAGATATGGCAATATAGACGGACTAAGAAGCGCTGGATATATCTACGAATACGGCCTTGGGGTCAATAAAAATTTAGAAAAAGCGATATATTTTTATGAAAAAGCTGTAAGTCTTGGCTCAAGCGAGGCCAGCTACGATCTAGGGCTTATCTATCTAGGCAAAAATGACTATAAGAAAGCTAGAATTTATCTTGATGAGGCTTGCTTTAAAGGCAAAGAAGAAGCTTGCACAAAGCTAAAAGAGATGAAATTTTAGCTCTCATCTCTTTTAAATTTACTACCCCTCAGCCTTTTGAGCGATCAAGACGCCCTCTATCATCTTTTTGATATCCCCATCAAGTATCGCGTCAGTTTGCGAAAATGCCTCGCCACTGCGGTTATCTTTTACTTGCTGATACGGAAAAAGCACGTATGATCTTATCTGATGTCCCCAGCCGATCTCACTCTTTTCGACGCTATTGCTCGCCTCTTGCTGCTTCATCAGCTCAAGCTCGTAAAGGCGCGACTTTAACATTTTCATCGCTGTAGCTCTATTTTTGTGCTGGCTGCGGTCGTTTTGGCACTGCACGACGATGCCAGTTGGTATATGCGTGATACGAATGGCTGATTCAGTTTTATTTACGTGCTGACCGCCTGCACCGCTTGCTCTATAAGTATCTATCTTTAGATCTTTCTCTTCGATCTCGATCTCTATATCATCATCTATCTCAGGGCTTACCATGACGCTAGAAAAGCTCGTATGACGGCGCCCTGCACTATCAAATGGACTTGTGCGAACGAGCCTGTGGATGCCATTTTCTGCCTTGAAGTAGCCATAAGCATTTTCACCTTTTACGATAAAGCTCACGTCCTTTAGTCCAGCCTCATCGCCTTCTTGAAAGTCAAGGGTCTCGACCTTAAAGCCCTCACGCTCACAAAATCTAAGATACATCCTATAAAGCATGCTCGCCCAGTCGTTACTCTCAGTGCCACCAGCTCCAGGATGGATCGATACGATCGCATTTTTACCATCATCTTCGCCACTTAAAAGCATAGAAATTTCAAGATTTACTATCTTTTCATCTAAATTTTTAGCGTCATCAAAGAGAGAATTTATAGTCTCTTCGTCATTTTCAGAATTTGCTAGCTCAAAAAGCTCCTTTGCATCGCTTACTGCCTGATTAGCGTCGTTAAATTTTGCAAGCATATTTGAAATTTTAGTTTTTTCTTTATTTAGCGCCCCTGCTTTAGCGATATCTTGCCAAAAATCAGGATCTTGTTCGGTGGCCTCGATCTCTTTTAGTCTAGCCTTGATCTCTTCAGGCTTTACGATAGAGCCTATGTTTTCAACTTTTGTTTGTAGCTTCTTTAAAAGCTCGTTGTATTCGTAACTATCCAAGTTTTTCTCCAAAAATTTTTGCCGATTTTAGCCAAAAGTTGCTTACATTTTTAAATTTACGCCCTTTTAATCCTTTTTTGTTACAATGCCAAGTTAAAATTTAGATAAAAAGAGTCAAATATGCAGATCATAAGAACTATAAAAGAGCTTGAAAATTTTGTCCAAAACGCAAGCGGCAAGATCGGTTTTGTCCCGACAATGGGCGCACTTCATGACGGACACGTTAGCCTTATTAAAAAATGCGTGAGCGAAAACGAGATAAGCATCGTCTCAACGTTTGTTAATCCAACTCAGTTTTTACCAGGTGAAGATCTAGACAAATACCCAAGAAACGAACAAAACGACATTAAAATTTGTGAGCAAAATGGCGTTAGTGCTATTTTTATTCCGGATGCTAATGAACTTTACTTTGAAGATGAGCCTCTAATCGTCGCTCCAAAGAAATTTTCGGCCATCTTAGAGGGCAAAACTAGACCTGGTCACTTTGACGGCGTCTTAAGGGTGCTAAACAAGCTATTTCGCCTAACTCGTGCAAATAGCGTTTACATGGGCAAAAAAGATACGCAACAACTAATCATCGTGCAAAACATGATAAAGACATTTTTTCTTAATACCAGCCTAGTGGCTTGCGATATCGTTAGAGAGCCAGACGGCTTAGCGCTTTCAAGCAGAAACGTCTATATCTGTGACGAAGATAAATGTAATGCTCTAAGGCTTTCAAGATCGCTAAATAAAGCACAAAATTTGATCCAAAACGGCGAAGAGGACGCAAGCGAGATCAAAACAAAGATGCTTGAAGTGCTAGAGCCGTTAAAGGTTGATTATGTCGCTATTACGGATAGAAATTTAAATGAAATTTCCAAAATAGAAAAAAATAACACCATCATTTTAGTAGCAGCTTACGTTGGTAAAACTAGGCTAATAGACAACATCTGGATCTAAAAATGCCAAAACTTCACTTAATTTCACTTGGCTGTAACAAAAATTTAGTTGATTCAGAGATCATGCTAGGACGCTTGCAAAACTACGATATCACGGATGATATCAGTGACACAGACGTCATCATCGTAAATACCTGCGGCTTTATCAAATCCGCCAAAGAAGAGAGCATCCAAACCATACTTGAGATGCACGAAGCTCGTAAAAATGGCTCTTTGCTGGTAGTGACTGGCTGTCTTATGCAGCGCTACAAAGACGAGCTTATGAAAGAGCTGCCTGAGGTCGATCTCTTTACCGGTGTGGCTGACTATGACAAGATCGATGAGATAATCTTGAAAAAGCAAAATTTATTTAGCCCGCAAACTTATCTGCAAGCAAATGAAGAGCGTGTGATAACTGGCTCAAACTACCATGCATACATCAAAATTTCAGAGGGCTGTAACCAAAAATGCAGCTTTTGTGCCATTCCAACTTTTAAAGGCAAGCTAAAATCGCGCTCGCTTGAAAACATCGTAAATGAGGTTAAAAATCTGGTCAAAAAAGGCTACTACGACTTTAGCTTTTTATCTCAGGACTCAAGCTCATATATGCGCGATCAAGGCGTTAACGACGGGCTTATAAATTTAATAGACGAGATAGAAAAGATAAAGGGCGTAAGGAGTGCCAGGATACTTTACCTCTACCCAAGCACGACCAGCAAGGAGCTCATTTCGCGTATCATCGCTTCGCCCATCTTTCACAACTACTTTGACATGCCTATCCAACACATCAGCGAAAATATGCTAAAGATAATGAAGCGTGGAAGTGGTGCTAAAAAGATAAAAGAGCTTTTAAATTTAATGAGAAATGCTAAGAATTCATTCTTACGAACCGGTGTCATCGTGGGTCATCCAGGAGAGAGCGAGGAGGATTTTGAGGAGCTTTGCGAATTTTTAGAAGAGTTTAAATTTGATAGAATTTCAGCCTTTGCCTACTCGAAAGAAGAAGACACAGCATCTTTTGAAATGGAGCAAATCCCGGCCAAAATCATTTCAAAAAGACTAAACAAGATAGAAAAGATCACTAAAAAATCGATAAATGAGAGCTTGCAAAAAGAGATTGGCAAGCAAATTTATGCTTCTCTTGAGGGCGAAAGTAGCGAGGGGGAGATGTTTTACGCAGCCAAAAAAGATATCTGGGACAAAGATATAGACGGCGAAATTTTAATAAACGAAAGCGATATCAAAGAGCTTGAGATCGGCTCACTCTACCTTTGCGAGGTCACTGACGTGGTTGATCAAAAACTAGTCGCTACAATCATCAAAAAAGCAAAATGATAAGCCAAAATGTGCGAGAAAAGCTAAACTCAGGTGCAAACCTGCTAGCCTTCTCGCACGGTATAGATAGTACCGCACTTTTTTACATTTTAGAAGAGGCTGGGATCAAATTTGATTTAGCGATGGTTGATTACAATGTTCGAGAACAAAGCAAAAACGAGATAAAAAGCGCAAAAGAGCTCGCAGATAAATTTGGTAAAAAAATTTATACCAAAAGCGTTTTTTTAGATATGTCAAATTTTGAAAAAAACGCGCGCGAGGCGAGATATGAGTTTTTTGATGAAATTTGCCAAAAATTTGGCTATGAAAATTTGATCCTAGCGCATCAGTTTGACGATAAATTTGAGTGGTTTTTAATGCAGCTTAGTAAGGGTGCTGGACTAAAAGAGCTCTTTGGCATGAGCGAGCTTGAAAAGAGAAAGTACTTTTGGTTAGTTAGGCCGCTTTTAAATTTACGCAAAAAAGAGCTTCAAAACTATCTTGATGAGCGAGGTTTGCGCTATTTTATCGATGAGACAAATTTAAAAGGCGAGTTAAAAAGAAGCTTTATTCGGCTAAATTTTAGTGAGCCATTTTTGGATAGATATTTTAGTGGCGTACAAAAGAGCTTTGAGTTTTTAGAAGCCGATAGACAAATTTTAATGCCAAATATCACAAAAATAAGTGACGAAATTTTTATCATAAAAAATGATAGTAATGCGATACGAGGCGTTGATATGGCGGCAAAAGAGCTAAACGTACTTCTAAGTAAAGCTCAAAAAGATGAGCTAAATGCAAATTTAGCAAAGCAAACAAGCGTGGTGCTAAGCGGCAAGATCGCTGTCGGATACGCAGACACTTGCCTTTTAGTAACTCCATTTTGCAAAGCCATAATGCCAAAAATTTTTAAAGAGAAGGCTAGAATTTTAAAAATTCCAGCTATAAATAGAGGCTATCTTTTTGCTATAAATTTTGATTTATCAAAATTAGATTCTAATAAATATTGAAAGATTTGGCTTTTGCCTGAAACGCTCAAAACAAAAGCCAAGATTAATTAAAATAAGCTATTTACGCTTTCATTGTGATATACACGGCGTATCACTTCGCCAAACAATGAAGCAGCACTTAGCACTTTTATACAAGGAAGCTCCTCTGCTAAAGGTATCGTATCAGTAACAACTAGCTCATCCAAAAAGCCTAGTTTTAGCCTATCGTAAGCTGGCCCACTAAGGACTGGATGCGTACAAAATGCCATAACACTAGTTGCGCCACGCTCTTTAAAAATTTCAGCTGCTTTTACGATCGTGCCAGCTGTATCTATCATATCATCAACTAAAATCACATCTTTGCCATTTACGTCACCGATTATATTCATCACTTCGCTTTCATTTGCTTTTTCGCGGCGCTTATCTACGATAACCATGTCAAGATTTAGATTTTTAGCCAAGGCTCTAGCACGAGCCACACCGCCTACATCAGGGCTTGCAACGATTGGATTTGGTAAATTTTTAGCTCTTACGTAGTCATTAAAAATAATACTTCCATAAAGGTTATCAACCGGAATATCAAAAAATCCTTGAATTTGCCCTGCGTGAAGATCCATGGTGACGACTCTATCGATACCCGCTGTTTGCATCATGTTTGCCACTAGTTTTGCAGTGATCGGTACTCTAGGAGCTGCTTTTCTATCTTGTCTGGCGTAGCCAAAATAAGGCACAATCGCTGTTATTGAGCTTGCACTACTACGTCTTAAAGCGTCAGTTAAAATAAGTAGCTCCATTAAATTTGTATTTGTCGGTGCACATGTTGGCTGAATGACAAAAACATCTTTTCCGCGCACGCTTTCGCCGATTTGCACGCTGATCTCTCCATCGCTAAATCTTTTTATACTTGCCTCGCTAAGAGGAAGTGAAAGATATTGCGAAATTTTCTTTGAAAGCTCAATATTAGCCGTTCCTGAGAAAATTTTATAGCCTCTCATAATGATAACCTTTTTAGTGATTTTTATGTTGGGATTTTATCAAAACGAGCTTTAATTTAAATTTATTCTTTTTAGGACTATTTTCTAGCCCTAGTTTAACTCTTATCGCCACAATCAAAAATTTTAGCTTTGATTTTACAAACCTTAAAATTTAAACAAGTATAAAAAATATAAGATAATTAAGAATATTTTTTTATTTATAAACATTATAGGATTACAATCACAACATGTTTAAAACTTATAGAATTTATGATTTTATCAAAGATGATAGTTTGGATATGAAGGCGGCTTTTGTTGATAGACTCTATCCAAGAGGTATAAGAAAAGAGATATTTTCAAATTTCCTTTGGTTAAAAGATATTACACCAAGCACTACTTTAAGAGAGTGGTTTCATGAAGATAGAGAAGCTAGATTTGATGAGTTTTGTGAGAAATTTGAGCTCGAGCTTGATAATGAAAAAGCGCAATCTTGCTTTAAAATGCTAAAGAAACTAGAAAAAGAGCATGGCGATATAGCACTTCTAACAGCTAGCAAAGATATAAATCTTTGCCATATCGTTGTGTTATTAAAAATTTTAAATAAGTAGTTTGCTTGCCTATTTTGCAAGAGTGCCAAGCATCTTTTCAAACTGCACACCATACCATGCACGACTCTTATCTTTTAGCGTGACTTTAATGCTACTAAGCACAAAATTTGCTGCCTTTTTGATGGCATTTTGCATGCTTTCGCCATTTACTAGTGAGCCAAAAAGCACAGAAGCAAAAATATCTCCAGTTCCACTCGTGTGAAATGGCAAAAATTCATGAAAATACTCTACTTTCTCTTTTGTCTTTGCGTCGTAAGCTATGACGCCGCATTCATTTTGCTTGTATCTAATGCCCTTTAACACGATCTTATACGCACCAAAACTCGCTAAATTTTCTAGTAATTCCAAAATATAATCTTCATTATATTCATCTCTCAAAAATGGCTTACCGCACATAAAGCTTGCTTCGGTTATATTTGGCGTAATAACATGAGCTTTTGAGCAAAGTTCGCGCATTTTCATAACAAATTTTTCATCAAATCCGTGATAGAGCTTGCCATTGTCGCCCATGCAAGGATCTACAAGTATTAGTGGAGCAGAGTCATTAAACTCATTAAAAATTTTCTCTATCAGCTCAAGCTGACTAAAGCTACCTAAAAATCCAGTATAAATTCCATCAAATGTGATATTTTCTTTGTGCCATACTTGTGTTATCTCGTCAAATTCATCAGTCAGATCACGAAATGTGAAATTTTTAAAGCCGGTATGAGTCGAAAGTAGCGCAGTAGGCAATATGCACGCCTCAATGCCTTGAGCGCTGATTATGGGAAGTGCGACAGTAAGGGAACATTTGCCAACGCACGAGATGTCTTGTATTGTAAGGATTCTTTTCATTTATACTCTTAGTTTGTAAAATTTTACTCCAGCAACATCGGCTAGATAAACCATATCTTGTTGCAAGAGCTTGTTTAAAATTTGCTTTGAGTGCTCTGAGAAATTTTCTTCAACATTTGCGGTAGTTTGCGGACGACGCCTTAGCATTTCTAAAATTTCTTCCTCACTAAAGTTATACTTTTGCTCTATTTTGTGAGCTTTAGCTATATTAACCGGTACGCCACTTATCTGCTTGGCTAGCTCCTCTAGTTTTTTGGCGTCTACACCCTTTACATTGTAAGCTGGTGGGCGATCTATCGTGCCAATATCCACTCGGTGCGGAGCTATCTCATTTATCGCCACATTAAGTGCTTCAAACTCACTTTTTTTATCATTAAATCCAGCCACGACTAAAATTTCAAGCATAAGCTCGCCCTTAAATTCCTTACGAAATTTAGCCATTGCTTTTATGAGATCGCTAACTTCTACGCCGCTTTTGTTGCGGTCTATCTTTTTAAAAGTACTTTGCACCGCACTATCAAGGCTAAATTTCGCTATATCAAGCCCATGTAGTGCTTCACAAATTTTTGGATCACGCACGCCTGAGCCATTACTCAAAATGAGTGTTTTTGCGCTACCTTTTAGCTCATTTACTTTTGCTATCAGCTCTTTTAAGTATGGGTAAAGAGTTGGTTCGCCATTTGCCGTAAGTGTGATGACATCGATGTTTTGATGAGTTTTTAATGCTTCTTTTAAATCGTTTATGATCTCATCAACGCTTGGCGGATTTTCTATTGTTTCAACAGTCTTTGCGCCACTTAGCTCGCAATAAACACAGTCAAAATTACATGATTTTTGATTAGGGCTTAGATCTATACCAAGGCTCATGCCAAAACGGCGAGAATTGATCGGTCCAAAGACGATGCAAGGCTTGCTACCTTGCACTTTTTGTCTGTACCTGTTTTATAAAATATTTTGCATTCTCAACTGGCACATCAGGCAAAATTCCATGACCGAGGTTAAAAATATGTGGCGTGCCTTTCATCGTGCTTAAAATTTTATCCACGCCTTCATCTATCGCCTTTTTACTATAAAGCCTTGTTGGCTCCATGTTGCCCTGAAGGACATATCTTGGGCTAAGTTTTGCTTTTGCTAGCTCGATCGGCGTACTCCAATCAACGCCAAAAACGTCAAATTTACCTGAAATTTTATCCAAATAGCCGCTTATACCTTTTGGAAAGACGATGACTGGAATTTCTGGAAATTCAGCCTTAACGCTATCAACTATCTTGTTTATGTAGTTAAATCCAAACTCAAAATAAGCCTGCTCTTCAAGCGCAGCCGCCCAGCTATCAAAAATTTGCACCACATTTACACCAGCTTTTATCTGCTCTTTGACATAAAGAATGAGAGCTTGCGTCACTTTTTCTAAAATTTGATGTAAAAATTCTGGATTTTGATAGAGCATTTTTTTACAGACCGCATAAGTTTTACTGCCACCACCCTCGATCATATATGTAGCTATCGTCCAAGGTGCGCCGCAAAAGCCAATGAGCGCCTTATCTTTGGCTAAATTTTCTCTTGTAAGTTTGATCGTATCATAGACGTATGCTAAATTTTTAGTCGATTTTTCGATACTTAGTACGTCAAGTGCAGCTTTATCACGCAAAGGCTCTGTAAAAACTGGACCCTCGCCCTTTTCAAAACGTAGATCCATACCCATTTCAAGAGGCACGACAAGGATATCGCTAAACAAAATCGCCGCATCAACGCCAAGAATTTCAACTGGCTGAAGCGTGACTTCACTAGCCTTTTTGTAGTCTTTGCAAAGCGATAAAAAATCCCCTGCTTGTGCGCGTACTCGCATATACTCTGGCAAATATCTACCGGCTTGGCGCATCATCCAAACAGGCGTATAAGGGGTAGGTTTTTTAAGACAAGCGTCTATAAAAATCATTAAATTTCCTTTAAATTTTTAAAGGGATATTACCTAAAAATAGCTAAAGAAAAGATGTAGGAGAAAATTTAAGCGTAAAAACGCTTAAAATTTTAGTGATCTCCCTTGTGGAGGAAATAAAGTCCAAGACAAAGCGCTAGGATAGAAGCCGCAAGATATGCCATCTCAAGCGGTGTTGTAAAGTTTGCGTGAAGCACCCTTTGGAAGAAATTTACGATTAAGACCATGACGATCACTTTGCCAAGCTTATCTTTTAGCTCATCAAGAGAGTAAACCTCTAAGACTTTGCTCTGCTTTGACTGCTTTAGCTGTGTGATCTCTGAGATGAAAAGCTCGTAAATTCCGAAGCTAAATATATAAAGAACAAGCGCCATCAAGTATAGATCGATCGCTCCAACGATCTCGCCAACGACTTCTGAGTGGAAATTTTCAACGTGAAAATCTGCGGCAAAAAAATATTTATAAACCTCTAAAAGTACTTTGCCGACGTCGTAACTTGCGATGATAAAAAGTACGATCGCACCTAAAAGTCCAAAAACTACTGGAAAAAGTGTAAAGCTGTTGCTTGCAAGCAAAATTTTTTCAAATATCTTACGCAATAAAAATCCTTTTTATTTACTCTTGCATCGCGATCCACTTTTGTGCGATCCTGACAGCATTTGTAGCAGCCCCTACGCGGATCTGATCGGCACTGCACCAAAGGTGAAGCACATTAGGTCTGTAATTATCAACTCTGATCCTACCAACATAAGTCTCATTTGTATCACTTGAAATGATAGGCATCGGATACTCTTTATTTGCTGGATTATCGACTACAACGACGCTTGGAGCTTTACTTAAAATTTCTCTTGCTGCATCCGCACTTACATCTTTGTCAAAGTGGATAGTGATCGCCTCTGAGTGGCTTCTAAGCACTGGCACACGCACACAGGTAGCGCTAACTTCGATATCTTTGTGAAGAATTTTTTGCGTTTCATTGACCATTTTCATCTCTTCTTTTGTGTAGTCGTTATCCAAAAAAACATCGATGTGTGGGATCACATTTAGTGCTAGGCGGTGCGCAAATACCTTTGGCTCACACTCATCAAGCTTAAACTCAAAGAATTTTTGCATCTGAACGACAAGCTCTTCCATGCCCTCTTTGCCAGCACCGCTTGCTGCTTGGTATGTAGAAACATCAACTCTATTGATACTAAAAGCGTCGTTTAGCGGTTTTAAAATTTGCACCATTTGGATAGTCGAGCAGTTTGGATTTGCGATGATACCGCGGTTTTTCCACATAGCAATGTCGCTTGGATTACACTCTGGCACAACAAGAGGGATGTCTTTATCCATCCTAAAATGGCTGGTGTTATCGATGACTACTGCGCCACTATCAGCTGCAAATTTGGCAAATTTCTCTGAAACTGAGCCACCAGCACTAAAAAATGCGATATCTATCTCGTGCTCGCTAAAAACCTTTTCAGTTAGCTCTTTTACTTTGTAATATTTGCCATTAAATTCGATCTCACTACCAGCGCTTTTTGCACTAGCAAGCGGCAAAAGCTCTCCAACTGGGAAATCAACCTCTTCCATAACTCTAAAAAGCTCTTCGCCAACCGCACCAGTAGCACCAACGACCGCTACGTTAAATTTTCTCATCTGCTCTCCTTGGTTTCTTTTAATTTTCTTAATTTGCATAATTTTACTAGCCAAAAACTTAAATTTTTACCTATTTTCTACTTCTTGCTTGCAAAAATAGATCTTTTGGCAAAATTTCATCGCCCTCGCTTAGTATCGCTGCACGCTGCACGACTGAGATGAGCTCTCTTATGTTGCCTGGATAGTCGTAGCCTAAAAGCTCCTCTTTGGCTGCTTTTGAGAAATTTTTAGCCTCAAAGCCATACTCTTTGCAGCATTTGTCCAAAGCATCCTGCGCGATAGGCAAAATTTCATCCTTTCGCTCGCGAAGTGGCGGGATAAAAAGCGGGATCGTGTTTAGGCGGTAGAAAAGATCCTCTCTAAACCTGCCCTCCTTCATAGCAAGCTCTAAATTTGCATTTGTAGCGCAGATGATGCGAACGTCTATCTTTTCGCTCTTTGTAGCGCCAAGCCTTGTTATCTCGCGCTCCTGCAAAGCACGAAGCAATTTTGGCTGTAAATTTATAGGCATCTCGCCGATCTCATCTAAAAATAGCGTTCCGCCATTTGCCAGCTCAAACTGCCCTTTTTTGGTAGTCGCTGCGTCTGTAAAAGCGCCCTTTTCAAAGCCAAAAAGCTCACTTTCTATCAAATTTTCAGGGATTGCAGCCATATTTAAAGCAACAAATGCAGCATCTTTTCTAGGCGAGTTTGCGTGGATAAATTTAGCAAAGACCTCCTTACCAACGCCGCTTTCGCCACTAAGCATTATTGAAGCGTCAGTCCTTGCGGCTTTTAGCGCGATATTTAGCGTAGCTTCAAGCGCTTTTGAAGTGGATAAAAAGCCGTTATTTTCGCTTTTTGTTTCTATTTTTTTTATGGTTTTTGGAGTTTTTTGCTTAAGAAGCTCGACCCTTTTTATCGCTTCATATAGCGTCGAGACGTCAAACGGCTTGGTTAAAAAGTCCTTTACGCCAAGCCTAACGCTTTCGATCGCCTTATTAAGTGTCGCGTTTCCTGTCATTATGATGACGTCAAATTTGCCATTTAGCTCTTTAATAAACTCGAGTCCGTCCATCTTTGGCATGTTTATATCGGTGATGATTAGATCAGTATCGTCGCTTAGTTTTTTTAGAGCCTCAACTGCGCTCTTGTAGCTCTTGATGTTTAGCTCTTCATACTCGCCAAGTGCGATCTCAAGCGACTTTCGCATATTGATGTCATCTTCTACTATGACGATATTCATTTGATCTCTTTTTATTGAAGTGTGCCGATGATAGCGGATTTTGGCTTAAATTCCACCATAAATCTAACTGGCAAAATTTTCAAATTTGAAGCGTTTGTGACCTGTGCATTTTTGACATTAAGCTCATTTTTTATCATCACTTTTTTTAAGGCAAAGCAGTCAAAAATTTCATCTTTGTGTAAATTTAAAAAGCCAAGAGTTGTGGTGTTTTCATCTTTAAAAGCGTCTATTTGACAAAGAAATTTTGGTTTTGGATTTGGTGTTAGAGTCATCGCCATTGAAAATGAAATTTCTTCAAAGGCAACTATTTGGTTTTTTGTATCGACCTTCGCCCAGAAGATAAATTCTTCCAAGCAAAAGGCAAAATTTAAAAGTATCGTTAGTAAGAAAAGACTTCTCGCCACTTATCTTCGTCTATCTTAAGCTCCATATTTACCTTATAAAGCCCATCTTTGAAATTTTCATTCACGATCCTTGCGTTTTTGACAAGGCCTTGAACCTTTGAAGTGATAGATGAATCATTTAGCATCGCATCTCTTACGGTGTCTTCAGCGTTGATCTTTACGCCGTAAAGCTTGCCTGCAAGCTGCGAATAAGCATCAGCCATCGCCGCTCTTTTTGCAAGAGTGACTGACTGAGCGTACGAGAGCGAATTTAGTGGAGCTATGCCCTCGCCTGTGGCTCTAAAAGTGGTCTCTTTTGGAGCGCTATCATATATCATCTTCTCTTTTTTCATCACCTCTCTAAGATCGTCTTTATCGACCTTTTGGATGACTACATTGCGGTTTGATGTGCTAGTTGGCTCGCCCATAAAGCCGTTAAATGAGCAACCGCTAAAAACAGCAATCATCAAAGTAAAAGATAAAATTTTAACCTTCATAAACAACCTTTTTTATGCTTTTATTTAAAATTTAATAGCAAAATTTATTCCAAAAGCCCCATATCTTCGCTTGGTGCTTCTTCCTCATCCTCGCCATCATCTGCCTTAGGGCATCTTGCGATACTTACGACATCATCGCCATCGACATTTACTACGATCACGCCGCTTGTGTTACGTCCTGCTTTGCGGATGCTTTGCATATCAACTCTTATCATCTTACCGCTTGATGTTAGAGCCATAAGATCTTGCTCTTCATCAACCATCACAACGCCTACCAGATCGCCTGTTCTGCTTGTTAGTTTCATACAGATGACGCCTTTGCCGCCGCGGTTTGTCAAGCGGTACTCATCAGCGGTTGTGCGCTTGCCGATACCTTTTTGAGATATGCTTAAAATTTCTTGATCATTGCTTTCGATGACTGCTGCACCTACGACCTCATCGCCTGGCTCTTTAAATTTAATGCCTGTTACGCCGCGAGCAGTTCTTCCCATTTGGCGAACCTTACTGATCTTAAATTTAAGACACATACCCTTTTTAGTAACGACAAATAGCATTGTCTCATCGCCTGAGTTTGCGTCCTCTTCAGCATTTGTACTATCTTCGTCGATCTCATTTTGAAGCTCTTCTACTTCAAGCACCTCAGTCTCAACACTTAGCTCATTTTCAGGGTCAGTGACTGGCATATCATCGTATGTTTGAGCGATGAGCGCAGTTACTAGCTCGTCGTTTTCATCAAGGCTTATAGCCCTTACGCCAACTGAGCGGATGTTTTTAAACTCACTTAAATTTGTGCGTTTTACGATGCCGTTTTTAGTAAAGAATGCTAGCGATTTACTCTCGTCAAAGTCAGTCGTTGGGATGATCGCTTTGATCTTCTCATCAGGCTGCAACTGGATCAAATTTACAACCGCTTTGCCCTTTGCCGTGCGGCTTCCCTCTGGGATCTTATAGACTTTTAGCCAGTAGAGCTGTCCGCGGTCAGTCACAAACATAAGCGTATCGTGGGTATTTGAAGTAAAGAAGCTCTCTATAAAGTCATCATCGTATGTCGTAACCGCTACTTTGCCCTTACCGCCACGCTTTTGCTTCTCGTACTGCTTGCTTGGAACACGCTTGATGTAGCCGCGGTGAGTTATGGTTACGACCATATTTTCATTTGGTATAAGATCTTCAATGTCGATATCATCGTAGTCATCAACGATCTCAGTCACTCTTGGTACTTTAAATTTATTTTTGATCTCAAGAAGCTCTTCTTTGATCAAATTTTCAAGCAATGTCTCGCTCTTTAAAATTTCATCAAGTCTTGCGATCTCAGCCATAAGCTCGGCTAGCTCTGCCTCTAGTTTTTCTCTCTCTAGACCTGTAAGCTTGCTTAGGCGCATATCAAGGATAGCGTTTGCTTGAAGCTCTGAGAGGTTAAATTTACTCATCAAACCTTCTCTAGCAACCGCTGTATCAGCACTATTTCTAATAAGCTCTATCACCTCGTCGATGTTATCAAGTGCGATCTTTAGACCCTCTAAAATGTGGGCTCTTGCGCGCGCTTTTTCAAGCTCAAATATCGTTCTTCTAATGATGACTGTTTTTCTATGATTTAAAAATAGCTTAAGCAGCTCAATAAGGTTAAATACCTTTGGCTCTTTGTTATTAATAGCAAGCATAATAACGCCAAAAGTGCTCTCCATCGTGGTTGATTTAAAGAGATTATTTAGCACGATATCGCTCATAGCGTCACGTTTTAGCTCGATGACGACGCGGATGCCGTCTTTGTCAGACTCATCTCTAACCTCGCTGATGCCATCTATCTGCTTATCTTTTACAAGCTCGGCGATCTGCTCGATAAGTCTAGCTTTGTTTGTTTGATAAGGTAGCTCATCAATTACTATGACGTCTTTGTTTGGTTTTTTTTCTATGTGAGTTTTGGCTCTTAGTTTGACCCTGCCACGACCTGTACGGTAGGCCTCTATGATGCCTTTTTTACCAAAGATGATACCGCCAGTTGGGAAGTCTGGACCTTTTATAAATTCCATCACCTCTTCAAGCGTCGCCTCTTTGTTTTCAAGAAGTAGCAAAAGACCGTCTATAAGCTCATCAAGACTGTGTGGTGGGATATTTGTCGCCATACCAACAGCGATACCGCTTGAGCCGTTTAATAATAAATTTGGCACACGGCTTGGAAGTACGTCTGGCTCGACCTCTCTATCGTCGTAGTTTGGCACAAAATCAACCGTGTCTTTGTCGATATCTTTTAAAAGCTCTTCAGTAAGCATAGTCATTCTAGCTTCGGTATAACGCATCGCAGCTGCGCTGTCGCCGTCTATCGAGCCAAAGTTTCCTTGTCCGTCAACGACTGGATAACGCATAGAAAATTTCTGAGCCATACGAACAAGTGCGTCATAAACCGCTGTGTCGCCGTGCGGGTGATACTTACCGATGACTTCACCGACGATACGAGCTGACTTCATATAGGCACTTCTGCTACCAACGCCAAGATTGTCCATAGCGTATAAAATTCTTCTATGAACTGGCTTTAATCCGTCTCTAGCGTCAGGCAAAGCACGTCCGACAATGACGCTCATGGAGTAGTCAAGATAGCTAGTTTTTATAGACTCTTCGATATCAACTGAAGCGATATCTTGGGTTAATTCAAGTAGATTGTCTTTCATTTTTTTCCTTAAATTTAGCTTGGCTGATTTTAGCTTAAAATTAATAAAAACTTGCTAAATAGCAAATCAGCGACTTTGGCAATAGTGCGATGAAAATTTTAGTCTAAAATTCTTGCTATCTGCTCTTTTTTAAGAATAAAATCATAGCTAAATGCATCTACAACGACTCCAGCGTAACTGCTCTCTTTTAGCATCGCAAGATACTCTTTTAGCCCTATCTCAATGCTCTCTTGCTCGCTATCGTTTCGCCAAAGTTTCATCGCCTCTTTGCTAGTAAATGCTGGAAAATAGCTAAGCTTTTCGCCCTCATCTTCAAGCAGGATAAATTTGATATTTGAGCCCTCCTCCTCATAAATGACGCCACCATCAGGCTTTGCGAGTGCTTGGTTTAAAAGTACCGGAGCGAAAAAAGTAGCTTTTTTTAGAGCCGATATCAAATTTATCTCATTTTGCTGGCTGGGATCTTTTAAAAATTTATCCATCGCTTCTTGCATTTTAGCCCCTAAAAGCCTCGTCTACGGCCTGGCAAATTGTGTGTATGAAAAATATGTGTGACTCTTGTATCCTTGCTGTATCGCTTGAGCTAACGACTAAATTTAGATCGCAGCCCTCATTCATAGCGCCACCTCCTTTGCCACTAAGTCCAAGTACTGATGCGCCCATTTTCTTGGCACTTTTTATAGCTTCAAGGACATTTTTGCTGTTGCCACTTGTTGAGATCGCCACGAGTAAGTCGCCAGACTGGGCTAAGGCCTCAAACTGACGTGAGAAAACATAGTCAAAGCCGTAGTCATTGCCAATGGCCGTAAGTGCCGAAGTATCAGTGGTTAGCGCGATGCCAGGTAGTGGCTGGCGCTCACTTTTATATCTGCCAGTTAGCTCGGCTGCAAAGTGCTGAGCATCCGCCGCAGAGCCGCCGTTACCACATATCAGCACCTTTTTACCATTTTTTAGCGTATCAGCCACCATCTGGCAAGCGCGCTCTAGGCTATCCAGCAAATTTACATGCTCATTAAAGGTCTTTTGGTGAGCCTCAAGCTCATTTTTTATCATTGTTTTTAGCATCTTTTATCCTTTTTATTATCCCTGTTGTGCTTTTGCCCTCGACAAAGTCAATTAGCCTGACCTCTTTTACGATATCGCTACCAATAACCTCTTTATCTTTATAATCAGCCCCTTTTACAAGCACGTCAGGCTTTATCTTTGTTATCAAATTTAATGGCGTATCCTCGTCAAATATCACGACATAATCGACAAACCCAAGCCCACTTAGCACGCAGGCTCTATCATCTTGCGAGTTTATAGGCCTCGCCTCGCCTTTTAGCCTCTTAACTGAAGCATCAGAATTTAGCCCAACAACCAAAAGATCGCCAAGCTCCCTTGCGCGTGCTAGGTATTTTACGTGCCCAGCGTGCAAAATATCAAAGCAACCATTTGTGAAAACGACCTTTTTCTTATCCTTTTGGCTCAAAATTTCTTCTAGCTCCTCAACGCTTTTAAGCTTGTGCTCGAAATTTGCCCCAAATGAGCTATTTAACAGCTGCTCGATCTCGCTAAAGCTAGCCGTTGCGCTGCCGATCTTAGCCACGACAACGGCTGCAGCAAGATTTGCTATCTTTATCGCCTCTTTTATGTCAGCCCCATTTGCTAGCATATAACCAAGTGTAGCTAGCACCGTATCTCCAGCACCAGTGACATCAAAGACCTCTTTTGCTTTAGCGGCAAAGATGTGCAGCCTGTCATCATATAGCGCGATGCCCTCTTCTGAGATCGTGATGATCGAATAGGTCAAATTTAGCTCGTCTTTTAGCTGTTTTATCGCCTTTTCAAGCTCAACCTTGTCTCTTATCTTTAAATTTGTAGCCTCACTCGCCTCTTTTTTATTTGGCGTCAGAAGGGTTGCGTTTTTATACTTTGAGTAGTCGCTACCTTTTGGGTCGATAAGTACTGGGATATTTAGCCTCACGCACTCGCTTATGATCTCTTGGCAGACCTTCTCGCTAAGCACGCCTTTGCCGTAGTCGCTTAGCAAGACAGCCTTAAAATTTGCAAGATTTTCTTTGACTTTCAAGACAAGCTCATCTTCTAAATTTATCTTGACAACGCTCTCTTTATCGATCCTGACAACTTGCTGGTGCGATGCCATGATACGGCTTTTTATTGAGCTTTCACGCCCTTTTTCGGTGAGTATGAGCTCATCTTTTACGTTTAGCTCAGCAAGCCTCTCTTTTATCTTTTTGCCAGCCTCATCATCTCCCAAAACGCTAGCCACGCTCACGTTTGCGCCAAGTGAGAGCAAATTTCTCACCACGTTGCCAGCGCCACCAAGCGTGTAGGTTTCGTTATTTATCTTTACAACCTGCACTGGCGCTTCTGGCGAGATGCGGTCGCAGCTGCCCCAGATATAGTGGTCCAGCATGAGATCGCCGACGACTAAAATTTTAACTCTCTTAGCCATTTATCTCTTCCTTGTAAATTCTCTTTATTTCTGGCAAGTAGTCTTTTATTGCCTCTTCCAAGCTCCAAGTCGCGCTAAAACCAAATGCCTCGCGAGCTGGAGCTACGTCGGCCTCTGTATGAAACTGATATGAGCCGATAAATGGATTTTTGATATATTCGTTGCCTAAATTTACGCCGATCTCGCGTTGCAAGATATCAGCGATATCTTGAAAGCTTCTAGCCTTGCCAGTAGCTGCGTTATAGACGCCACTTGGCGCGTCAAGTGCTTTTATGTTTGCGTCAATGATATCTTTTATATAGACAAAGTCGCGTTTGATCTGGTCGCTGCCTTCAAAGAGTCTTGGGGTCTTGCCAGCTAAAATTTGCAAGCCAAATTGAAGCACCATTGAGGCGGTTTTATTTTTAAAAAACTCGCCCTTGCCAAAGACGTTAAAATACCTCAGTCCAACCACACTCACACCACGCTTTGCGTAAATTTTATTGATATTATCCATACTTAGTTTGCTAAAACCATAGACGTTATTTGGTGCTTCACACTCGCCAACTGTTTGTGGACTCTTTGCGTTGCCATAAGTCGCTCCAGAGCTTGCGTAGATCATCTTTGCGCCTAAACTCTCGCAGATATCAAGCAAATTTACAAAGGCGTTTACATTTGTTTTGATAAGCTCGTCTTGCTCTTTTACAGTCGTATCTGAGATCGCTGCCTCGTGGTAGATGACGTCTGGACGAAAGCTCTTTATCTTTTCAAGTGTGCTAGGATCGTTGATGTCACCAGCGTAAATTTCACCCTTAAATCCAAGTAAATTTTTAAAATGACCAAAGCTTTTTAGGTTGCCATTGCTAAATGTCTCGTCGTTTCTAAATTTATCCACGACAAGCACGTGAGCATCTTTGTAATTTTCATCAAAATAGTGCGCCAAGGCTGAGCCGATAAAGCCAGCACCACCAGTTATAACTATCTTTTTTCCGTTTAAATTCATAGTGATTTTTCCTTTTTTAGCTTATTTAAAACATCTCTTACATCTTTAAAATTTATGCCATCAAGCAAGAAATTTCTACCAACACCTGCCCTTTTGCCAGCCTCGACGTCGCTTGGCTTATCGCCTATCATGAGCGAGTTTTTAGGGTTTATATTAAACTCTTTGCAAGCATCAAGTATCATCTTTGGATTTGGCTTTCTACAAGCGCAATCTGCCTCTGGGGCATGTGGGCAAAAATAGACTTTTGTGATGGAAATTTGCTCTTTTTTGAAAATTTCAAGCATAAATTTATTTAGAGCGTCAAACTGCTCCTGCGTGTAGTAGCCTCTTCCGATACCTGATTGATTTGTCACGATAAAGAGTTTATAGCCAGCCCCAGCAAATTCCCTTAACGCATCAAAAATACCATCGATAAATTTAAAATCTTTTATCTCGTAAACATATCCAGCATCTTCGTTTATTACGCCGTCTCGATCCAGAAAAAGTGCTTTAATAGGCTCATTTTTATTCATTTGGTGATTATAGCCAAAATATTTTAACTAGCTTCTTGCGAATTTACCTTTTTGTACTATAATGCACAAACTTTTTTACAAAGGATGAAAAATGAAAAAATTACTAATTGTTTCTAGCGTTGCAGCTCTACTTTCAACTGCTGCCTTTGCTGCAGATGGTGCTGCTATCTACAAAAAATGCATCGCCTGTCATGGTGCAAAAGCCGAAAAAGTCTTTAATAATAAAGTTCCAGCTTTAACATCTCTTGATGTAGCAGCTATTGAAGAGGCACTAAAAGGTTATAAAACAGGAGCAAATAAATTTGGTCTTGGCGCTATGATGAAACCAATCGCTACTCCAATGAGCGACGAAGATGCAAAAGCAGTGGCTGAATACATCCAAACTTTAAAATAATAATTAGGGGCATTCGCCCCTCCTGCATTTTTAAATTTATACTAATTAATTTATAAAAACAATAGTAGGTGGGAATTTCTCTTTTTATATTTAAAAGTTATGAAACCTATTTTTTACTAATCTTTCTTTTTGCATATTAAAACAAAACTATTCTAGTCTTCAAAGCCATAAAGCAACGCTTAGAAATAGCTAAGAGCGTAAGTAAAATAGAGGCACGCAAACTCTTTACTGAAACAAAAGACAATGGAGTGCTTCGTATGGCTTACTACTGGGTATCTCAAGGGGCTTATGATAACTGCAAAGACCTACCCTTAAACAAGTGCCCCATAACTCATCTAAACCACGATACAGCAAATCGTATGTGGTGGGCTGTAAGAAACCATTTAGGATATAAGGGAGAAAACAATACTCACGGACTATACGTATTACGCCATACAGTAGCTTCTAGGTTAGTGAGTTTGAAGGGATTTAATGCTCATAAATTGATGGCTTTTATGGGTCATACGGATATTAAGAGCAGCTTATACTACGTTCATCTCAATGTAGATGATATACGTGATGGTGTGGGGGTTGGTGCTTAGTTAAAGGATGATAAAAGTAATGGGCATTTGGTTGCGGAGGACGGATTTGAACCGCCGACCTTCGGGTTATGAGCCCGACGAGCTACCACTGCTCTACTCCGCGATAAGTATCATTTTGGATTTAAAAAGTGGATGGGGTAAGAGGATTCGAACCTCTGAATGACTGGACCAAAACCAGTTGCCTTACCGCTTGGCGATACCCCAATGTTTTTAAGAGTTGTAATTATATAGATTTTAATGTGCTTTGTCAAGACTTTTTAGAATTTTAATAAAAATTAAAATTCTAAAATTAAAACAATTTATGACTTTAGCTATAAAATTTCTCTTTGTCCTTTTGCATTCACTGGGCTTAAAACACCCATTTTTTCCATTTGCTCTATTATGTTTGCAGCTTTGTTGTAACCTATTTTTAGACGTCTTTGCAGATAACTGATCGACGTTTTTTGCTCACTTAAAATGATCTCTTTGGCCTCTTCGTAAAGCTCGTCAAGCTCATCTTCTCCTAGAGTACCAGCGGCCACACTTCCGCTTGTGCCTTCTTCTATTAAAAATTTCTCATCATAAACTACATCTTGTTGCTCTTTTAAGAAATTTACAACCGTTTCTATCTCTTTTTCGCTAGCAAATGGTGCGTGAAGTCTTATCACGCCAGGGCTTCCTGGAGGTGTAAATAACATATCTCCTCGTCCAAGCAAGCTCTCAGCTCCCATTTGATCAAGGATGACCTTACTATCGATCCTCTGCCCTACCCTATAACTTATCCTACTTGGCAAATTTGCCTTTATAAGGCCAGTCACGACATCGACACTTGGGCGCTGGGTTGCCACTATCAAGTGTATACCGCTAGCTCTTGCCATCTGTGCTAGGCGGCCGATATAAAGCTCCACATCCTTGCCACTAGTCATCATGAGATCAGCAAGCTCATCGATGATCACAACGATGTATGGAAACTGCTCGCCGCCTTCCTCTTTCATCTTTTCATTGTAGCTCTCTATATTTTTCGTACGAGTTTGGCTCATTATCTTATATCTTCGCTCCATCTCAGCGACCATATTGGCAAGTGCAGTGATCGCCTTTTTAGCCTCTGTAATAACTGGAGTTAGAAGATGTGGGATGTCGTTATATATGCTAAATTCAAGCATTTTTGGATCGATCATCATTAGACGTAAAGTTTGTGGGCTATTTCTATAAAGTAAGCTTAAAAGCATCGCGTTTATACCCACACTTTTACCAGATCCTGTAGTTCCAGCGATTAGCAAATGAGGTAGTTTTTTAAGGTCTGTCACAAAAGGGGCACCGACGATATCTTTGCCAAGCGCCATAGTTAGCGGGCTACTTGCATTTTTAAAGACTTCGCTCTCTAAAATTTCTTTTAGGTATATAGTTTCTAAATTTTGATTTGGTACCTCGATGCCTACCACATCTTTACCAGGGATCGGCGCTTGGATACGGATCGTTTGAGCCTTTAGTGCCATCGCCAGATCATCTTGCAAAGTGAGGATTTTACTCACCTTAATGTGCGGCGCTGGGCGAAACTCAAATGTCGTGACGATAGGCCCAGTATAAGTTCTAACCACATCGCCGTCTATTTTAAACTTACGGAGTTTATCAAGTAAATTAGAAATTTGTTGATCGATTTCAGCTTCATTGACACTATGCGAGCGTTTTGGCGGATCGTTTAAAAATTTAAGCGGTGGCAAGACAAAATTCTTTGGCTTTTCGACGTTGCCTCGCTCTATTTGATCAAGCAGCTTCTTATTCTCAGCCACTTCGTTTAAAATTTCAACTCCATTTATAGTTGAGGCCCTACTCTCTTTTTCTGGCTCAGGCTCTAGCTCTTCATCTAAATTCTGTTCATCATCATTTAGCACCTGAGCTTCTATAAGCTCTTCTTCTTTTATATCATTATTCTTTTGTTTTTTGCGTTCGATTTTTGGAAGTTGTTTTTGTTTTATCTCTTTTAAATTTCTCTCTTCATGGACTTTTGTCTCTTTATCCACAAACGCCTTTCTTAAAACAATTATAAAATTTTCCCTAAAAGCAAGCCCAAGTGAGATAATAAACATCATAAGTATAGCAACCGCAGTGCCGATAGAGCCGATCACCTCTTTTAAGGCACTAACTATGAAATTTCCAATTATACCGCCATTTATACTCGAAGCACTCAAGGCTTGAAACATTAAAAAAGCTACAAAAAAAAGAAAAATTCCTACCAAAAACTGAGCAAAATCAAAGTCAAATTTCTTAAAATTTTTATAGACAAAATAGCCCAAAATGATCAATAAAAATGGATAAACATACGCGATAAGTCCAAAATATTTGATATTTAAAACACCAAGGCTTTGTCCAAGCGAGCCAACAAAATCAGCAGTTGGAGCAGCTGTAGCGATACCAAAATATATAAAAATGCAAACAAAAATTGTAAATAAGATATGTCGTAAAATTTTAGATCCTTTATAAAAAAGGCTTATTATAGCACGCTTGAGTTTAATTTTAAAAAATCAGCAAGCTAGGCGGCCTGCTGATTTAAATTTTAATTTAAATAATTTAGCAAGCTTAGTTGATTTATCTTTGCACTTGCTTGTAGGGTTGCTTGATAAGATAGTGAAAGCTGCGTAAATTTCAAATATGACTCCGCATAGTCTGCGTCAATTACATCATTTTTAACAGTTAGCACATTCACTTTCATTACTTCGGCTCGCTCTTTTGTAGCGGTTAAAAGTCTTGATTGAGAGCCGATCTTTGTAAGCTCTTTATTTGCATGATCTATTAGATGATCAAGCCTTTGTAATGCGCCTTGCATGCCGGTATTTCGTGGATCATTGCTATTTGCATCAGCTCTATAATATCCCTTTCTAACAGCCTCAATCATATTATCAAGGTCTTGAAAAACGCTGGTACTTGGCTCATCAATAGTTAAAGCATTATTTTCATTAAAGCTAAAGACAGAACCCTTTCCTTGAGGGTGGCCAGCATTACCAGCCGTATCTCTACCGGTGCTATCGCCATCAAATTTATCACTATTTTTTGCATCATACATAGTTACTTCTATGTTTGTTACTGATTTTGTCTTATCAGTTAAAACCATTCTGCCTTTATCATCTAAAGTTGTCTCTACCGTGCCCTTTGTTTTTGATAAAGCCTCTTTATAGGCATTATAGTTTTGATCTCTTTTTACTTTTTCTATATCTGTATCAAAATTTGCGTTTTCTGCATGTGGAGGATTTGGGATATTATCACTTGCTGCCATAGCAACGATATCCATGAGCTGCCTATAAGTAAAATCGCTAGCATAAGTTCTGTAACTTCCAAACTCATCTGAGTTATAGACTGTTAAAGTTCTAGTTGCAGAAGGCGTGCCACCTGGTGGTGTAGATGTTATTTCAAATTGCACTGGAGTATCTGTACCCCCTGCTGTGCCCATTTTTACCTTTATGTCATATTTTGTACCAGTGATTGACTTTACTTGTAAATTTATCTCTTGGTCGTCAATATTAAAAAGCTCTCTCTTTCTAGCATCAACATCTTTTGGATATAAATTTCTATCGTAGCTCTCTTTTGTACCAGAAACTTCGCTTAGCTTTGTCTGATCTGTTGCATATTCGCCCGTTCTTCTAGCTACTTGAGGTAAATTTGCGATTAGCTCATTATCCTTTCTCTCAAATCTAACCTTATCATAGTCAAATGCATTTGTCGCATTTCCATCTTTATCGGTATATTTGCTCTTTACAAACTCAGTGATATGAACTGTTTTTGGAACGTTATTTGCCATTGTTTCAAGATCTTCAAGAGAATTTACCGCATCAAGCGCGTTGTTTTGAGCGATTGCACCGCGATTTGGTGCTACTGATGTGGCTGCAACCATATGAAAGTCAATAGTTTGATTACCTTTAGTAAGATCTTTTATATTAAATTGTCCATCGTTATTTATACTCACATCAACAACTTTTGTTGTTTTTGTATTGCCAAATTCCATGCCGATTTTTTCCATAAGCCCAGCCATTGTTGTATTTGCACTCATCTTAAATTTACTAGTAAATGTCGTGCCGTCTGGCTTTTTGCCTTGCATGAAAAAATATGTATCCGGAAAATTTACATTTGAATTATCTAAAAAATCATAATCCGGATTTATTGTTCCATTGTAAGAGCCGTCACTTCTAACCACTGAATCACTAGCGTAATTTAGCCCAATCATATTTTTTATCTTGCTGTTATCGTTTAGAAATTTTGGCGCATAAGAGATGTCGGTTCTAGTTTGATCAGCCAAACGAACATTTGTAGTCAAAATTTTACTGTAATCGCCATCTTTTCCTAAAAATAGATCATATCCTGGGATATTGTAAGGAAGCTCAACCTGAGCGCCAGCTGATGTTTTCATATAATCACGGTTGCCTTGATACTTTCCTGCACCATCTATTGGCTTTGTATCAACAGCACTTCCAGAAAACAAAAACTGCCCATTAACCGAAGTATTTGCAATATTTACAAGGTGATTTTTTATGCCTTGAAGGTCATTTGCCAAAGCCTCTAGTGACGTCTTACTATGTACGCTGCTAGCTGCTTGGACTACTTTTGTCTTAAAATTTTCAAGCTGTTTTTCAAACTCTTGCAATGCGTTATCTGTATTTTTTGAGAAATTTACAGATTTACCAGTGGCATCAACTACTTGAGTGAGAGTAGTCGCTTCATAATCAAGCCTCATCGCATCATTATAAGTCGCAGCACCATCGTATGGATCTTGAATTTTCAAACCATTTGAGAGCTGCTTATAGCTTTTATTTACACCAGTCATATTTTTTTGGTAGTCATGCAAAGTCTGGCTAAAACGTAGTTGGTTTGTTATTCTCATAATTTTTTCCTAAATTTTTATTCACTCTAAGCAAAAATAATTCCGCTTGTTTTTATATCGGTAAAAATTTGATTTTTTTTAGCACAAAAAGTTTATTGTATAATCCAACAAAAATTTATATATAAAATAGGTAAGAAAAATGGCATTAAAAATTCTCTTTTCTCCAAGCGAAAGTAAAATTTCTCTAAATACGAATAATAAATTTGATGGTAAGGATTTGATATTTCCAGAACTTTTTGACAAAAGAGTTGAAATTTTAAACAGATATGATGAGTTTTTAAAAAACGCAAATTTAGACGAGATAAAAAAGCTTTTTGGACTAAAAGAGCTTGAAGAGAGCAAGCAGCTGCGAGAAAGTCTATCTCAAAAAGGCAGCATAAAAGCTATCTTAAGATATGATGGCGTAGCCTATAAACATCTAAACTATCGTGGTTTAGATAATGAAGTGCAAAAATATATAGATAATAATGTTTTAATATTTTCAAATTTATTTGGGCCTATCTTAGCAAAAGATGAGATACCAGAATACAAACTAAAGCAAGGTGAAAAGCTGGGTGGCTTTGAAATTTCAAAATTTTATGAAAAAAATTTTAGTAAAGCGGTTGATAATTTTTTACAAAATGATGAGATTTTAGACCTTAGAGCTAAATTTTATGAAAAATTTTACACTATAAAAAAAGAATACATAGCTTTTTGTTTTGTAAAAAATAAAAAAATAGTGAGTCATCACGCAAAAGCATATAGAGGCGAAGTCTTGCGCCAGATAGCAAATAAGCTTGTAAAAAATAAAGATGAACTAATGAGCTTAAATTTTAAAAATTTAAGGCTTATTGATATGAAAAAGATTGGTCTAAAGACCGAGCTTATGTTTGAAATTTGCGAGTAAATTTTTAAAAAAATTGTATTTTTTGTTAAAAAAACGTAAAAAAGAGCTAAATTTAGGGAAAAAGTATTGTATTTTTTTTTAAAAGAGTGTAATATAGCCACATAACTTCTTAAAAGGATGGTTCATGAAAAAAGCTGAATTTATTCAAGCTGTTGCCGATAAGGCTGGTCTTTCAAAAAAAGATACTCTAAAAGTTGTTGATGCTACTTTGGAGACAATCCAAGCAGTTCTTGAAAAAGGCGATACAATTAGCTTTATAGGCTTTGGTACTTTCGGTACTGCTGACAGAGCTGCAAGAAAAGCTAGAGTTCCAGGAACTAAAAAAGTTATCGACGTTCCTGCTAGCAAAGCAGTTAAATTCAAAGTTGGCAAAAAACTTAAAGAAGCAGTTGCTGCTGGTGCTGCTAAAAAAGGTAAAAAGAAATAATTTCTTTTTAGGGGAGCAACTCTCCCCTTTTTCCTCTCACACAAAAATTAACTTTCAATCTTAACTTAGCCCGAGTGGTGAAACTGGTAGACGCGCCAGACTCAAAATCTGGTAAGGGCAACCTTGTGTCGGTTCGAGTCCGACCTCGGGCACCATTATACGCCTAAATACTTTCTAAATTTATCCGATATTATCTGCAACATCTTTAAAAAGGATTTTAGATGAATATCACATCATTAAAATATAACTTTATAAATTTAAAAGATTTAAAAAATCCTACAGATATGCTCCATGCCTTTAAGGATAAACAAGGTTTAGAGATAAATAACGAACAAATTTCAAATTTAAAAGAAAGTATCAAAGTAAGCAAAGTTATAAATATCACTGATGCTGAGATAAAAGAGCAAAATAGACACAAAATCCTACAAAAAGTAGAAGAAATTTTAAACAACTACTCAAAAAATCTCATCTACAGCAACAATAAAATTCACTCCGATGAACTTTCTAGAGGCTATCATTTTAGTGAAAATGCCTACTTTAAAAATATAAAAGCTTCAGATAGTAGCAGCATGCTATCTACACTAAAAAGTGGATACTTAGAAAATACAAAATTTAAAAATTTAAACGATTACGCTTATTCAAACACTCTAAAAACAAAATATGGCGAGGTAGAAGTATTTTTAGATATTTACGGCGATAACGATAAACTTGGCACTACAAAATTAGAAAATAATAGCTATCTTTTTAGCTTTGATAGCAACAATGACGGCGTGCTAGATCAAAAAGATATACTCTTTGATAAGCTAAAAGTAAAGGGTTACGACAAAGATGGAAATGAAAAAATAGCAAATTTAAGCGATGTGATGCCAAGGGTTGACCTTAGGCAGTTTATCAGCACAAATGTCATAAATCACAACCAAATAAAAAGAGAAGAGCTAAATCGTAAAGCAACGATCACAAATAATCCCGATCTTTACGTGGATACAAAAGATATTGATTATAGACACTCTTACTACGCCTCAGATCCAAATACTTTGTTCGCTGCAGAAAACAGATATGAAAAGATAGAGAAAAATGATATAAATAATTTCTTTAAAAAATATGCCCAAAATGACGGCTGGGTCGATCTAAGACACAATAACATCTTTGGCAAAGATAGCTCTTTTAAAAATTTTGCCTATCTTAAAGTGGGTTTTGATGACACTGCAAGACTAAACGAGTTTAATCCGATCATTGAGCCGAGCAAAGATTACAAAAAAGATGAAAATTTCTCATATACAAAATTTCAAAAAGATAGTTTTATGAAATTTTACAAAGATTATAACGCTGAGTTTGACGCATACAACAAGATGATAGAAAATCTTGGTAATAATTTAAAGAAATTTGAAGAAAATGCGGATGCTTATATATCAAAGCTTGAGAAGACAAAATCAGCCAAAATGATAGCCATGGAAAATGAATTTAGTAAAGCAACTGGGCTTGAGTTTAGTATGTCAAATTTAAAAAAGGTAAAAAGAGCTTTTATGCTAAATGAATCCACGGCGGCAACAGCCTTACAAGATAGTGACAGCGTAATAGCTATGAAGCTAAACAAAGATGGTAGCATCAGACTAAAATTTGATAGTGGTAGAGAGATAGACGTAAAAGAGCTTTATAACGATACTGGCAAGCTAAATACACCAAGTGAGCTAAAAACTAGCATAAATTTAGAGGCAAAAGAGATGAGTAATATGCAGCTAAATAGCTTGGATTTTAAAGATATTGGCTTCATGCAAGGTGATAAAATCGTAAGCCTAAAAGATGCTGGAGCGATCGCTATTGCCAATCTATCTAATAAATTTGAGAGTAAATTTTTAATCAGTCTAAATAATGGCAAAAGCATATCTACAAGAGAAATTTATAATATAAGCTATCTTGAGAATGATTTAAAGAGCAAAGAAAAGATAGATGAGAGAGATAAATTTTATAAAAAGGTTGATATCAAGGCATAAATTTTGAGAGCAAATTTTAAAAAAGGTTTATTGTAATTTAATCTTATGGGTCCTATAATCAATTTTCCGTAAAAATTTAGATTTAAAAGAGAATGCTATGAACTTCACTCCACTTTTTGCAATTTTTTTCATAATCGCAACTGGTTTTTTTGCTAAAAAAGTCGGCATTGTTGAGCAAAAGCACTCGATCCCATTTGTGGATTTTGTCCTTTGTTTTGCAATGCCTGCGCTAATCTTTGACAAAATTTACCACGTAAATGTCGATGCCTCGCTTATAAACACGATCCTTATCGGCTTTGCTTCAACCGCCATTAGCGCCGCTTTGGCATTTGTCATAGGCAGGGTTTTTAAATTTACCAAAATAACAACCGTCAGTATGGTCATGCTAAGCCTTTTTGGTAACACCCTATTTGTCGGTATGCCTGTCATTCAGGGCTTCTTTGGCGATGCGATGGTAAATGAGGTCATCTTTTACGACCAAATAGCCACTGGTATCCCACTTTCGATCCTTGGACCACTCATCCTATCTTTTGCCGCACCAGAGAAGGTTTCATTGTTTCAAAATACAATGAAAATTTTAAAATTTCCACCATTTATAGCGCTTATCATGGGTCTTATCTTAAAAGAAGTCCCGCTTCCAGATTTTATCTTTGCGCCACTTAGGATGTTTGAAGGCAGCGTCACTCCAGTAGCACTTTTTGCGATCGGTGTTGGCCTTAACTTTAGTAGCATCACAAGCTCATATAAAGGCGTTAGCGTCGTGCTTTTGTGCAAGATGATCTTACCAGCTATCGTATTTTTCATCATATTGAAAGTCTCAGGTATCCAGATGAGCAAAACTTGGGTCGTTGGTCTCTTTCAATGTGCGATGCCGACATCAGCCCTTGCAAGTGCGATGGTCATAAAAGCTGGACTTGATAGCTCGCTAGCCATCTCATCAGTGGCCATAGGCGTGCTATTTTCATTTATCACGCTTCCAGTTATATATTTTGTATTTGCGTAAATTCACGCTCACTTAACACTAAAGAGATAGTATTTCATCATATTTCATTTAAAGGAGACGTTATGAAGAAATTACTACTAGTTGCACTTGGTGCTATGTTTATGCTTGGTGGTCTTGCAAATGCTACTGAAATGATGAAAAAAGATGACATGGGCAAAGACGAGATGATGAAGAAAGAGCAGATGATGAAAGATGACATGGGCAAAAAACCCATGGTAAAAAAAGATGAGATGAAAAAAGACGACATGGGCATGAAAGACGAAATGAAAAAAGACGACATGGGTATGAAAAAAGACGAAATGAAAAAAGGCATGTAAAGGTGCTTAATGGTTAGAATTTTGCTCGTTGAAGATGATGAAATTTTACTTGATCTCATCAGTGAGTATCTAGTTGAAAATGGCTATGAGGTCACTACTTCAGATAACGCCAAAGAAGCGCTTGATCTCGCCTACGAGCAAAATTTCGACCTGCTTATACTTGACGTCAAACTCCCACAAGGAGATGGCTTTTCACTTCTTTCTTCCTTAAGAGAGCTAGGTGTTAGCGCACCTAGCATCTTTACCACCTCGCTAAATACCATTGATGATCTTGAAAAAGGCTACAAAAGTGGTTGCGACGACTATCTAAAAAAGCCATTTGAGCTAAAAGAGCTACTTATCCGCATACAAGCGCTTCTAAAGAGAAATTTCTCACATCACAGTGGCGATGTGATCAAAATTTCAGATGAGCTTAGCTTTCATCCGCAGAGCAAGACACTAAGCAAAGATGGTAAAAATGTAAATATCTCGAGTAAAGAGAGCGACCTACTCGCCCTATTTTTACAAAACAAAGGCAAAATTTTAACCAAAGATGAAATTTTTAATAAAATTTGGAAATTTGACGAGGAGCCAAGCGAACTTAGCCTTCGTGTCTATATCAAAAATTTACGCCAAATTTTAGGCAAAGATGCCATTTTAAATAGGCGTGGAGACGGCTACGTCTATGTCTGAAAAAACGCAAATTTTATTTAAAATTTTATCCCTTTATCTTGTTAGCTCCGTGCTATTTTTAGGATATTTTTTCATCAATAACTACAAAAATAAAAAAGAAGCGCTCATTTTAAACGAGGTTAAGAGCCTAAAAGAGATAAAAATGGGCATTTACATGAAAGCTAGAATGAATGGACTTGACTCAATTTCAAGTCTAACAAAAGAAAAAGGCGTGCATGCTTGCATCGTGCTAAACAATGGCGAGAAAATTTATAAAGACTTTGACTGCCAAAAGATCGACAAAAGCAAAAATGTAAATTTGATCGGCGGCAAGGTCGCGATATTTGAAAAGATCCAGTACATGGACGACAACACCACAGACGAGCTCTCACACGCAGATATTTTTCTAGTTGGCAAAGATATCAAGGCTGAAATTTTATCTTTACAAATTTCAACCACGCTAAAGGCACTCTTTTTCTTTTTTGCACTGCTCTTTGTCGCCTTTTACCTAGCAAAACTAAGCCTAAGACCGCTTTATGAAAAGATAGATACGCTAAACCGCTTTATAAAAGACTCAACACACGAGATAAACACACCTCTAAGCGTCATCTCGATGAGCATAGAAACGGCCGATCTTGACAACCTAAATGAGCGAAATTTAAAGCGTTTTAACAACATTAGCCTTGCCGCAAAGAGCCTAAATAACATCTATGACGCACTCGTTCATCTAAGCTTTAACCTAGATAAGCCTGGCAAAAAAGAGCTCATAGACCTAAATTTACTAACCAAACAAAGGCTAAACTACTTCTCGCCATTTTTTGCCAAACGTGGACTTAAGATAGATGCCAGCCTAAAGCCCAGCTTCATAAACGCAGACCTTGAGGATATGAGCAAAATTTTAGATAATCTCCTAAGTAATGTCGCAAAATACGCAGCGCAAAATTCAGAAGTACGCATCGTTTTAGAGCCAAATTTCTTTAGCATAAGTAACACCGGTCGAGGCATCAGCAAAGAGGATCAGATGAAAATTTTTGACCGCTACACGAGATTTAACGACGATCAAGGCGGCTTTGGCATAGGGCTAAATTTAGTTAAAGAGTGCTGCAAGAAAAATGACATCGCCGTAAAATGCCAAAGTAAACTTGATGGTGAAACTACGTTTTTGCTCTCTTGGCAGAGTTAAATTTTAAAACAATCCTACTTTAAATAATAAAATTTATTAAAAAAGAGAATTTATGTCCAAAATTTATTTTTGATAAATTTTATTAATATTATAATCCTTTTACAAAATCTTAATCAAGGAGAAAAGTATGAAACTACTAGAAAAATATGGGCTTTTCATAAATGGTGAGTGGCGCGACGCAAAAGACGGCGCTACACTTGATTCAAAAAATCCAGCAAACGGCGAGCACCTTGCAAAGATCGCTGACGCTACCGAAGAAGATGTAAATGACGCAGTTCGTGCTGCACGTGAGGCTTTTAAGAAATTTAAACACACCACAGTTAGCGAGCGTGCAAAGCTTTTAAACAAGATCGCTGACATCATTGATGAAAACAAAGAGCACTTGGCAAAAGTTGAGAGCATGGATAACGGCAAGCCGATTAGAGAGACGCTAAATGTTGATATTCCTTTTGCAGCAGAGCATTTTAGGTACTTTGCTGGCGTTATCATGGGCGAAGAAGGCAGCGCAAACGTCCTTGACGAGAAGCAACTCTCTATCGTTTTACGCGAGCCAATAGGCGTTGTGGGTCAGATCGTGCCTTGGAATTTCCCATTTTTAATGGCAGCTTGGAAGCTAGCTCCAGTGATCGCAGCAGGCGATGCAAGCGTGTTTAAGCCTTCAAGCGAGACAAGCCTAAGCGTGCTTGAGCTATTTAGGCTGATAGATAAAATTTTGCCAAAAGGTCTTATCAACATAATAACTGGAAAAGGTAGCAAAAGTGGTGAGTGGATCAAAAATCATCCAGGCCTTGATAAGCTAGCATTTACTGGCTCAACCGAGATCGGCCGTGATATCGCCATAGCTGCGGCTCGTCGTATCATCCCAGCCACACTTGAGCTTGGCGGTAAGAGTGCAAACATCTTCTTTAGCGATGCAAATTTAGACAAAGCGCTTGACGGCCTTCAGCTTGGAATTTTGTTTAACCAAGGTCAAGTTTGCTGCGCAGGATCTAGAATTTTCGTAGAAGAGAGTTTTTATGACAAATTTATAGAGGCTGCGGTTAAGAAATTTAGCACTATAAAGGTTGGCGATCCGCTCGATCCTAGCACTCAAATGGGCTCACAAATCAATAAAAAACAAGCTGAGCAAATTCTAAACTACGTCGAGATCGGCAAAAAAGAAGGTGCAAAAGTAGCAGTCGGTGGCAAAGCTTACACAGCAAATGGTTGCGACAAGGGCGCATTTGTCGAGCCAACACTGCTAGTTGATGTGACAAACGATATGAGAGTGGCTCAGGAAGAAATTTTTGGCCCAGTTGGCGTTGTCATTAAATTTAAAGATGAAGCCGAGCTTATCAAAATGGTAAATGATAGCGAATACGGCCTAGGTGGCGGAATTTTCACACAAGACATCACAAAGGCACTTCGTGTTGCAAGGTCTATGGAGACTGGTAGAGTCTGGATCAACACCTACAACCAAATCCCAGCAGGAAGCCCATTTGGCGGCTATAAAAACTCAGGTATCGGCCGCGAAACACACAAGATCATCCTTGAGCACTACACTCAGATGAAAAACATAATGATCGACCTAACCGGCAAGGTTAGTGGCTTTTACGCACAATGATTTTAGGGAGCTTAGGCTCCCTTCTACTTTAAATTCCTTAAATTTTAAATATCTTTTACTAGGTCTTAACTTTAATATATCGCTAGCATTACGCCAATATAGTACAGCTATACAAAAGTGTTTTCTTAACACTACATTTTTAAGCTTAATAGACTAAAATTTGGCACAAAGGAGAAAAATTGAGCGAGCAAATTTATATCATAGGCGATGTGCACGGCTGTTTTAACACACTTTTAGAGCTTATCAAGCAGTTTCCAGACAAAGAAAAATCACAAATTTGCTTTGTCGGAGATGTGATAGATCGGGGGCTTTTTAGTTGCGATGTAGTCGAGCTTATCATACAAAATAACTATAAAATGGTAATGGGAAACCACGAAAGAAGGTTACTAAGCAATAAATATGAATTTTTAAACAACCAAGCACCATTTGATACAAGTTGGTTTTACAATAATGGTGGCGAAGAAACATACAGATCATACCTAGCTCAAAGCATGGGGTTCAAGCAAAGGCATATTGATTTTTTAGAACAAAGACCGGTTTATCTGGAGTTTAAAGATTACAAAAACCAAAATGGCGAGCATTTGGTCGTTTCGCACTCGGCTGTTGGCAAATTTTGGACTTTAAGAGATGATGATAGCTCAAGAGATGAGTTTAGAAAGCATGTACTATCAGGCAGAGGCGATATGATGCAAGTTGAAGGCATATTTAATGTCTATGGCCACACGCCAGTGCGTGAGGCTAAGCTCTATACAAATAGCGCAAATATAGATACGGGATGTATTTTTAACGAAGAAGGATATGACAAGCTAAGTGCCTTAGAATTTCCATCGATGAAAATTTATACGCAAAAAAATATTGAAAATTTTAATAAACAAGGATAAAAATGTGGTTTTCTAAAAAGAGCTCTAGCTTTGCAAGCAGAGTTGATAAATTTTGGAGCGAGTTTGGCAAAAATTTAGACGCCATCAAACAAAATTTAGAAGATAAAAATTTTGAAGCTGCAAGCGAAATGGCCGAAGAAGCGCTAAATTTATGCTTAGTCGATCCAACTTTTATGATAGGCCTTATTGATGGAAAGATCGATCTAGTACTCACTCCAGAAGGACTAAAGCACAGGCTTTTGTGGCTTAAATTTATCAAATCGCGCATGCCAAAAGAGTATGAGTCAAAGCTTACTTGCACACTTGGCAAGCCACGCGCACCACGAAACGTCGCTACTATACAGATGCATGGCGTAAGCGTTGATGCAAATGAGGTCATGGTCTATGCAAATTTTAACGACAAAAGCGTGGATATGTGCCTATATAACGAAACTTTAAGTAAGCTTAAAAGCGAAGATGAAAATAAGGCTTATACATTATCGCTCATACTTTGTGACAACGTAGTTGGTGAGATGATCATGATAAATATGCTTGGAGAGTTTGAGATAATAGACGAGCCAAGAGAAAAAGGCGTACCACTGATCGACTTTGCAGATCTTATAGATGAGAAATTTGGTAAAGAAGCCTCAAACGAGCCACTTAAGAATTTTATGGTCTATGAGCTAGAGCCTCGTTCAAACAAGCTACGTGACGACGTTTTCACAGGATATACATCTCTTAGCGAGCTACTAAACGAATACTACGACGGCGCAAGCGATACTTATAACGAAGCTTTTGAGCTTGGCATAAATTTTTGCTTTTTAGCCATATCTCACGGTGGCGACATACAGTTTGGCGTTGATAGCAAAAACAAAATTTCAGACGCGCTAAAAGAGAGTGAAATTTGTGAGATCATAGGTGAAGCAAATGGCGAGATGCGATCTTACATAGATCTTATCTGCTTTGACAAAGACAAGCTAGAGAAAAAGACTAAAGAATTTAGCAAAGAACTTGGCGTAAAGATAGAAATTTACGAGTTTAAACGCTGATTTTACATAAGATTTTACATAAAATAATACAAATCACACTAGCTGGTAAATTTATAAAAATATATTGCCAGCTGGTACTAACTATTAAATTTATCTTTTAAATTTTGAGCTGTTTGAGAGATAAGCACAAAGCTTTAGCCCATATAAAAAGATGATCCACGAGATGTAGATCCAGACAAAGAAGAAAAGCACTGCTGAAAACGAGCCATAAACGCTTAGATAGGTTTTATTATAAAGGACATAATAGACAAAGGCCGACTTGCCAATATACCAAACAAGCGAGGCGGCAAATGAGCTAAAAAATGCGCTCTTAAATTTTATCTCGTCATTTACTGAGATGAGATATGTGATGCAAAATATCGCCCAAATGATGAGATATGGGAATATGCTTAAAAAATTTATCGAGTTTGTGATCACGTTTGAGTTTAGCATCTCTTGAATGAGGCTTGAAAGATAAAAACTACCAGCAAGACCAAGTGGCGCGAGTGTGATAAGCGTCCAATACGAGCTAAGTGCTGACCAAAATCCTCTAGCCTTACTTGCACGTGTCACTTTTAAAACTACATATTCATAGTCGCTAAAAAACATGGCTGATGTAAATATCATTGCTACAAAGCCAACTAAGCCTAAATTTCCGCTATTTTGTAAGAAATTTTGCAAGTAGTTTGAGATGATCTCTTGGTTACTTGGCAAAAGAGCCGAAAATATAAAGTCCTGAATTTTGGCGTAATAATCCTCAAAACTAGGCAATTTTGTAAAGATAGAAAACGATATAAGAAGTATCGGAATAATCGATAAAATCGTATGAAAACTAAGGCTTGAGGCATAGTGGAAGAGTTCTTTGTCCTTAAGCGTTGGGAGCAAATTTAAAAACTCTTTTAATCTTTGCTTACTTAAGGACAAACGGCTCATTTATCAGTTATCTTCTTCAAAAAGTTTTTCATAGTGAGCATCGTAGTTGTTGATGTGCTCGCTATTTAGCTTCCAAAAGACGGTGTCTATGTCGCTAACTCTTGTATAAAATGGCAGCTGATAGTACTCAACCTCACCACTTTTAAATTCTTTTAGTACTTTAAAGCTTTGGCAATCAGCAAAAACGCTTCTGCCATCCATTGCTACGAAAATTAGACCGGCTGCACTTTGAGCGCACATTTTTCTAAAGTCATCTCTGCTTGGATTTGGCTTGTATTCGTAGCTTAGATACGCTCCTATAATATCTGGGTGGATAAATATCATATTTGGAAACGCAGATGTGATCTCTTCGTAAATTTCTTTATTTGGCACGATGATTAATGAGCGGTTATAAAGATAGTTTAGCACGACCATATCGCCATTTGCAGGTGCAATGCCTGGAAGCGGGAGCGCCTTTTGCTCAAGTAGATCAAACACCTCAAATCTAATCTTAGCAAAGCCAGAATTTTTTGAGATAACGCTAACTCTTGCGATGATAGAGCTATCAGTATCAAATTTATGAAGTACGACACCACTTGAGCCGATTAAAATTTCTGGACTATCAACTATCGTCGCTGTGCCATCACTATCGACGCTAATTATAGGAGTTCTATACTCATTTAAAGAAAAATCAGCCCCAAAAGCAAAGCCAAAAACTAGCGATAAAATCACAAATATACGTTTCAAAAATATCTCCTAGGTTTAAATTTTTAGAGCGATTATAGCCTAAAATGCTTTATCTTTTGCAAAATTAAAGCAAGTTTTAGTTAAAATCCCACCAGCTTTTTAAAAGGACATTAATGCCTCGTATTTTTATAATTTTTGCAATATTATCTATAAATTTATACGCTATAAAGCCAAGTGTCGAAGAGCTTAGCTGGCCAAATGGAAGTAACTTCTTAAATTTCTTAGAGACAAACAAAATCCCACTTTCACTTTACTATAACTTAGCAACCGAAGATCAAGAGCTAACAGAAGAGATCATCGCTGGCACAAAGTATCAAATTTATAAAGACGACAACGGTAACACTAAACAAGTACTAATCCCTGTTAGTGACGAGCTTCAAATGCATATTTTTAGAGATGACAATGATAAATTTAAGCTCGAATTTCTTCCCATCTCTTATCAAAGTGAGGATAAATTTTTAGCCTTAAAGGTGGACAAATCAGTCTCAGAAGACATTTTTGACTACACTGGCTCTGGCACATTAGCTCTTGGCTTTAAAGAAATTTTTAAAGGAAGTGGCATTGATTTTAAAAAGATAAATAAAGGCGATACGATTGCTATCGTTTATAATCAAAAAATACGTATGGGCCGCTCTTTTGGAACTCCAGAAATTTATGCTGCGATGATAGAAACGAAAAATAAACGATATGTCATGTATAAATTTGAAGATAAATTTTATGATAAAAATGGCAAGAAAAATGATAAATTTTTACTAGTTCGCCCTCTTGCAAACGCCAGAATCACATCAGCTTTTACTCTAAAAAGATGGCACCCTATTCTCCAAAGATATAGAGCACACCTTGGCGTTGACTACGGTGCTCCAAAAGGCACACCAATCAAAGCCGCAGGCGATGGCACGGTTAAATTTGTCGGACAAAAAAGCGGATATGGCAGAACCGTCATCATCTCTCATGCTGGTGGCTACGAGACACTTTATGCTCACCTAAATGGCTTTGCTAAAAGCATAAAAGGTGGTCTAAAAGTCAAGCAAGGCACGCTTATAGCCTACGTTGGTACAAGCGGTATGAGCACAGGGCCACATCTTCATTTTGGTCTTTATAGAGATAATAAGCCTATCAATCCAGAAAGTGCAATAAAGGTCGTTAAAAGCCTAGAGGATAAGAAAGAATCAGCTAAATTTAAAGCAGTTGTTAGCAAAAATGACGAGCTAATAAAAAATGCTTTAAGCAATGAAAAAGAGTATCACAAAGTGGAATTTTTCCCTAATGTAATAGAATTTTAAAGGTAAAACTTGAGCCAAGAACTAGAAGAAGCAAAAGAGCTGATAGATCAGCATTTAGATGAAAATTTAGAAGACAATGAACTCTCGCCTTACGAGCTAGCCCAGCACCTAAAAACACTTAAAAAGCACGACGAAGAGCTTTTTGCTCACTATCTTGAAAAGCTAGATCCTGAAATTTTAGGTGATGTTGCTATCGAGCTACCTGATCACATGCTAAAAGATGTGATCGAACAACTTCCAGCCGAAAAGATCGTAGAAGCACTTGAAGAGCTAGAGAGTGATGATGCGACTGATTTGCTTCAATACATCGAGGACATTGACGAGGATAAAGCTAGAGAGCTCTTTAACGAACTTGATAGAGAAAACCAAAATGAAATTTTAAGACTTAGAAGCTACGAAGAAGATAGAGCCGGTGCGCACATGCAAACAGAGCTTTTTTCGGCTCACCTTGAAGAAAAGCTTGGCAATGCAGTAGCAAGACTTAGACGAGAAAAGCAAGAAGGTAAGTTAGAAAATATCTCACAGCTTTTTATCATCGATAAAAATGGAGTTTTACAATATGCTATTCCGCTTGAAGATCTTATACTTTTTGATTTTACAAAGACGCTAAAGCAAAATATCGAGTCAGCGCAGATCGATCACTACAAGCCACATGTTGCAAATGATATGGACCTTATGCAAAATGTCGCTGATATGTTTCAAGAGTACGATTTAAATGTTATCGCAGTTACAAGTAGCACTGGAATTTTACTTGGTCGTATCACGTCTGATGACATCCATGACTACATTCAAGAGAGTGCAACTGAGCAAATTTATAACCTAGCCGGCGTTGATGACGAGTCAGAAGAGGACGATACGCTTTTTAAGGCTGGTCGTGGTCGTGCGGTTTGGCTTGGTGTAAATTTACTAACAGCTCTTTTTAGCTCATCCATAATCGGACTTTTTGACGAGACAATCGCAGCCTATGTCGCTCTTGCTGTTTTAATGCCAATAGTTGCGTCAATGGGTGGAAATACTGGCACACAAGCGCTTGCCGTTACGGTTCGCCGTTTAGCACTTGGTGAGATCGAGTTTAAAGATGCCAAAAATGTCTTAAAACGTGAGGTTAGTATTTCACTCATAAATGGACTAATCTTTGGTGTGGTAATGGGCATAATCGCCTCTGTTTGGTTTGACAAAGGTATGCTTGGCGTTGTTATCGGGCTTAGCATGGTTACGAATTTATTCTTTGCTGGCTTTTTTGGCACGATCATACCTTTGACGCTAAGGCGCTTTAACATAGATCCTGCAGTCGGTTCAGCCGTCATTCTTACTACTTTTACTGATGCGATAGGATTTTTTAGCTTTTTAGGACTTGCAAAATGGATACTACTATAACTAATTTAGAAATTCTGCCTCTTGGTGAATCAAAATACCTAAAGCCATTTAAGATGAAATTTATGCAAAATGGTGTCCAAAGAGATTGGGACTGCGTCAAGGTGATGAATAGTGTTAGTATTTTTTTATATCACGAGCAAAAAGATGCCTTTTTGTTCGTAAAGCAGTTTCGCCCGGCTGTTTGGTACTCACAAGAGAAAGAAGGCATCAAAACAAATGAGCAAGGCTTTACTTACGAGCTTTGCGCAGGGCTTATGGATAAAGGACTAAGCGAAGAGCAAACAGCCAGAGAAGAAGCGATCGAAGAAGTAGGCTATGAGCTAAAAGAGATAGAGCGTATCACGATGACATACGGTGCTTTTGGCTTTGGAGGCAATATGCAAACGATGTTTTACGCAAAGATCGATGAGAGTATGAAGGTAAATTCTGGTGGTGGCGTCGATGGCGAAGATATCGAGCTTGTTTTCATAAAACGAGAAGATATGATGAAATTTGCCTTTGACGAGAGCAAAGTCAAGGGCTTTGGGCTCATCTTTGCTTATTTGTGGTGGGAGAAATTTAAAAGCTAAAACGATATCTTTTTAATAAGCGCAAAAACAACGACTGCCACTAAAAAGATACCAACTAATATCACATAATCAGACATAACAAGCCTTTAAATTTAAGTTTTGGCTTATTGTAACCAAAATTTTAAATAAAGTAAGAACTTTATAACCGCACATATCATAAAATAACTCAAAAACGCACAAGGAGAAGATGATGAGCGAAAATGAAACTCTTTTTATAAACCGAGAATTAAGCTGGCTACGCTTTAATTCAAGGGTGCTCGCTCAGTGTGAAAAGGAAATTCCTTTACTTGAAAAGCTAAAATTTATAGCCATTTATATGACAAATCTAGACGAGTTTTATATGATCAGAGTTGCTGGCTTAAAGCAGCTTTTCGCAGCTGGAGCTACTACGAGCAGTGGCGATGGCATGAGCCCACTTGATCAGCTAAGAGAGATTAGAAAATATCTACAAAATGAGCAAAATTTAGTAGAAGATCACTATAAAAAAACAGTAAATGCTCTTAGCAAAGAGGGGCTTTTTATAAAAAATTATGACGAGCTTGATAATAGTTTGAAGCAAAAATGCGACGAATACTTTTTCTCAAATATCTTGCCAGTCATCGTGCCTATCGCTGTCGATGCGACTCATCCATTTCCGCACCTAAACAACCTTAGCTTCTCTCTTGCCGTTAAGCTTGCTGATATCGAACATCCAGAAATTTTAAAATACGGCATGATAAGAATTTCAAGAGTCTTGCCACGCTTTACACAGCCAAGTAGCAATGTTTTTGTGCCGATTGAAACGATCGTGCATCGCCATGCAGAAGAAATTTTTCCAGGGTATAAGCTACTTAGCTCAGCTGCTTTTAGAGTGACAAGAAATGCTGATATCGTCATCGAAGAAGAAGAGGCGGATGATTTTATGATGATACTTGAGCAAGGGCTAAAGCTTCGCAGAAAAGGGGCTTTTGTTCGTATGCAAATCGATAAAAACGTAGACGCTGATATCTTGGACTTCTTAAATTTTCATATGAAAATTTTTCATAAAGATGTCTATTTTTCAAGCATTCCACTCACTCTTAGCTCACTTTGGGAGATAGCTGGAAGCAAAAATTTTACCCACCTGGCAAATGCACCTTATGTTCCAAAAACGCTACCACCATTTGGCAATGGCATATCTGTATTTGACGCCATAGACAAAGAAGATGTGCTCTTAGTGCATCCATTTGAGAGTTTTGATCCAGTTGTAAGCTTTATAAAAGAAGCTAGTAAAGATCCAAAAGTCATATCTATTCGAATGACACTTTATAGAGTCGATAAAAGCTCACCAATAATTCAAAGTCTAATAGACGCCGCAAGTGACGGCAAGCAAGTAACCGTGATGGTTGAGCTAAAGGCAAGGTTTGACGAGGAAAATAACTTGCACTGGGCAAAGGCACTTGAAGACGCAGGTGCGCACGTGATATATGGCATCACAGGCTTTAAGGTGCATGCAAAAGTTAGCCAGGTCATCCGCCAAATCGGCGATAAGCTTAAATTTTATATGCACTTTGGTACAGGCAACTACAACGGCAGTTCGGCTAAAATTTATACTGATGTTAGTCTATTTACGAGTAAAGAAGAATTTAGCCAAGATACGACTTCGTTTTTTCATATCCTCTCAGGATATAATAAAAATCGCCGTCTAAACGCTCTTAGCATGTCGCCTTTTCAGATAAAAGAGCGCATTATCGAAAAGATAAGAGTGGAAGCTAGCAAAGGCAGCGAGGGTAGGATCATCGCCAAAATGAATGCGCTAATCGACGAAGATGTGATAAATGAGCTTAGCCGCGCATCAAACGCAGGCGTGAAGATCGATCTTATAGTTCGTGGTGTGTGCGGACTAAGGCCTGGCATAAAAGGCAAAAGCGAAAATATAAAAGTTCGCTCAATAATCGGCAAATACTTAGAGCATGCTAGAATTTTATATTTCAAGCACGCCAATCCAAAAATTTACATCTCAAGTGCTGACTGGATGCCAAGAAATCTAGAGCGTCGCTTGGAGCTTATGACGCCTATTTTTGAGCCAAGGCTTCAAGAGAGGTTGCTTGAAATTTTAGAGCTTCAGATAAGCGATAATGACCTAGCTTTTGAGCTACAAAATAGCGGTGAATACGTAAAAGTAGCAAGAAGTGAAAATGAAAAAGTAATATCTTGCCATGAAGTTTTGGAAAATTATATATCTAAAATTTATAAATCCGTAAAAAAAGATACAGATAAAGCAAAAGCCGATATGCTCGCAAGCAAGCTCTTAAAAGAGAGCTAAAAACAAATTAAGCTTTTAGACCCAGTCTAAAAGCTATTTTTAAATTAGCATAAAAACACTAGCGTTTGATTAAGTAAGTCTTATTAAAAATTTCAAATCCGCAGCAAAAAGCAAAATTTATAAAATTGCTTGAGCCCCTCAAAGCTAACCAAATATTTCAAATTTTTTAAATAGCTCTGACTCATCTTTTACTATGCCGCGCTTAATTAGATCAGCAACTACTTCGCGGTCACAATCCGTTTGTAACGGCCAGCCTCTAGTATATCCTTCGCACTCATCTTTGCTAGTGGCATCTACGCAGAAATTTTCACCATCTATGAAAATATCACGCAAAGCATCGATATTATTTGTCACACGCCAAAGTAGCATATATGGGTTTTCAAGGTGATTTTGCATATCCACAACGATAAGGAGTTTGAAAAATTCTCTAAATGTCAAAAGCTTGTCAAAAAGATCTTTTACCACACAGTCTTTTTTAAATTTCACCACACAAATAGGCGTTTTGGTATCCACTTTAAACTGCTTAAGCTCTTTTACATTTGGCGTAACGCTTTGAAATTTAGCCAACAGCTCGCTGTCGTTTAAAACCACTGGGCTAAATTTACAAAAGTCTTGCGTCGCATCTACGCCGAGTTTGCCACCAAAACACGAATTTGGACTAGCGTGATCAAGCTGATCGCACACGCCTTGGCTTATTAGCACACTCTGGCTACCAAAACGATTTAAAACAAAGCTAGTAAATTCATCATAATCTTTAAGTTCAGGCGCATCGGCTCCAACAAAAATGGCATGTTTTACAAAGCTCATCTGCCCAACGCCCCAAAATGCGTGCATGGCCTGCTTTGCATGAGCTGGATAGAGCGTATTTATCTTGGCTAAGATTAGGTTGTGAAAAACGCCATTTTCAGGCATGTTGTAGTCTAAAAGCTCCGGTACCGTCGTGCGTAAAAGCGGCAGAAAAACCCGCTCAGTCGCCCAGCCCATATATTTATCCTCAAGTGGCGGCTTTCCAACCACAGTCGCGTGAAATATCGGCTCACGCTTACTAGTTATCGCCGTTACATCCATCACCGGAAAAGGCTCGATAGGTGTATAAAATCCAGTGTGATCGCCAAATGGGCCTTCAAGCTCACACTTAGCCGTATCCACAAAGCCCTCTATCACGTAGTCTGCATCGTACGGGATGTAAATTTCATTCGTTAAGGATTTTACAAGTTTGGCTGGCTCTTTGCGGATAAAACCATAAAGCAAAAGTTCAAAAATTCCCTTTGGAAGCGGTGCTTGCCCGCACCAAATATAAAGCGGATCGCCACCAATAGCTACTGAAACGGGCATTTTTTTACCTGCACGCTTGTACTCGTGAAAGAAATTTGCGCCGTCTTTGTGTATCTGCCAGTGCATGCCAAGGCGATTTTTGTCATAAATTTGTAGGCGGTACATACCTAAATTTTGCAAAGCGCCGTCCAAGCTTTGCGTATAAACCTGCCCCATTGTAATAAAGGCACCGCCATCATGCGGCCATGTCTTTAGCGCAGGTAGGCTCAAAAGGTCAGCATCTTCGCCTATAAATTTGACCTGCTGGCACTCGCCCTCGCCTTTTAATCTCTTAGTAAAAATTTTTCTCATATTAAAAAGATAGGTTAAAAAATCAAGCTTTTCTTTGAGATTACGAGGTTTTTTGGGCTTTAAAAGCTTTTCTATCTCATCTGCTATCTCATTAGGCTTTAGCCCAAAGATAAGCTCAAGTGCGTGTTTTGAGCCATAGATATTTGTAAGCACTGGGGCAAATTTACGCCCAGTTTTTTTGCAGATAGGATTTGTAAAAAGTAGCGCTTGCGAGCCCTCACGCTTGACCTCGATATAGCTTGCATGCGCGATCTCAAGATCGATATCTGTTGGCTCATCGATAACACGAAGTAGATTATTTTCTTTTAAAAGCTTGATGTAGTCCATATTTCGCCTTTTTGATTTTTGGGCGATTTTAGCCAAAAATAGCTGAAAAAGGCGAAGCAAAGCGGGTATTTATTATTTGCCGCACTCACCGATAGCTATCAGAGTATCGATCACTATTTCGAACGCAGCCTTTACGATATTGCCTCGCCGCTTAAATAGACACAAGTACTAAATTTATACTCCATTGCCATAACGTCCGCAAACTTACGGTCAACGCACACCCATGCATAGCCGGTATACTTACGTCTTTTCCAAAGTAATTCATCACAAATTTTTTCGTTAGATTAAACACTAGATAGCATCACAGTTTTGAAAACGGCAGTAATTTTTTTAATTACTTCGATATGCTACATTTTAGCAGCTTGCCAAATATCTCTTTGCTATATTTCATAAAGTGTTCATTAAGCTTTACATCCTCGGTATCTACGCAAATGAGGCTACCTTGCACCTCAAAAATGATGCTCTTATCAGTGATCTTTACTTGTTTGCAAGCGTTGTAGCAAATATCGCCGTTGCACTCTGCGTATAGACCGTTTATATCGGCGTTCTCGTCGTCATCTTTTTTGAGTTTGATCGGTCCTTAAAAGATTATTTAGTTTATAGCTCTATTTACCCTCTGCAAGACCAATCATATAGTAGTTGTCTTTGATATTTTTGCGGTTAGAGCTTTTGCTTTAAAATTTAGCAAAAACTTTACTCTACGCCATCTCTTCAGCGCGTTTTAGAAGTTCTTTCGCCCCTTTTTCTATAAATTTATGAGCTAGTTCCTTGCCAACGCTTTGAAATTTGTCTTTACTGACCTTTAAGCTATCTTTTATAAACTCGCTTCCATCAGGCAGACCAACGATCACATCGATAGAAATTTCATCCCCTTTTAGCCTTGCGCTTATACCTATTGGTACCTGGCAGCCGCCCTCCAAAACGCTTACAAAGTCACGCTCGATAGTCGTTTCTATAACCGCAGTTTCGTCGTTTAAAAAAGAGATCTCATCTAAAATTTTCTTCTCATCTCTAGCCTCTACCCCAAGAGCGCCCTGACCCATCGCAGGTATCATCTCGTCAAAGCCAAATGTGTAGATGTGCGCTACTTCAGCCTTGATATTTAAGCGATTTATGCCAGCCATCGCCAAAATGATCGCGTCAAATTCACCCTCTTTTAGCTTTCTAAGTCTAGTTTGTACATTTCCACGAAGCGAGATAATCTCAAGATCAGGCCTCATGATAAGTAGCTGCATCTTGCGGCGTAGGCTCGTTGTGCCAACCTTTGCGCCGTGTGGCAAGTCGCTAAATTTAGCAAATTTCTCACTTATCATCGCATCTCTAGTATCCTCACGTGAGCAAATCGCTGCTAGTTTAAGTCCTTCTGGAAAGACTACTGGCACATCCTTTAGGCTATGCACCGCGATGTCAGTCTCGCCTTTTAGCATACTATCTTCAAGCTCTTTTGTAAAAAGCCCTTTGCCGCCGATCTTCGCAAGTGGCGTATCAAGGATCACGTCGCCCTTTGTCTTCATGCCCTCAAGCACGACCTTCACGCCCTTGTGCTGCGCCTCTATCCTAGCCTTGATATGCTCGCTTTGCCAAAGCGCTAAGATACTCTTTCTAGTTGCTATTTTTATCTCTTTCATCATCTCTCCTAATTTACTCTTTTTGGCTCTTCTATGACCTCAACGTCGATAATCTCGCCCTCATCTTTTTTAGCACTCTGCTCGCTAAAATTTTGAAATTTAAACTCCTGATAGCTCTCATTTTTTGCTACATTTTTCTTAAATATCAAAGAAAAAACGACTACGGCTATACCAAAAATATCTGTTAAAATTCCTGGCAGAAACAAAAGCATTCCGCCAAAGCTAAGCCCTAACTGACTAAATAAATTTCCGCCAAGAAAGCTTTTAAACGCCACTTGAGGCGAATTTAAGCTAGAAAATCCAGCATTTAAAAGAAGTGCGATACCCACAAATCCAGAGACTAGCACCTCAAGAAAGTAGTTTAAAAAGCCAAATTTATCAACAAAAAGATAGATAAATATCGCTTCTATCAAAAAAAACAAAAATGCAAAAAATCTCATAAGCTTTCTTTTATCTTTTTAAAGGCTTCATTTGCGTCGATCGTTTCTTTGCTTAAACCATCTCTTGTAATAAACTCGACCTTGCCATTTGCAAATTCTTTACCCACAAGCAGCGTATAAGGGAAGCCGATGAGTTCAAAGTCATTCATCTTAACGCCAAATCTCTCGTTTCTATCATCGATGATGACGCTAACGCCAGCTTTTTTAAGGCTCTCATAAAGCTCAAATGCAAATTTCACACCCGCTTCATCTTTTAAATTTGAGATGATGATCTCCACGTCAAACGGTGCGCACTCTTTTTTCCAGATGCAGCCCTTCTCATCGTGGCTAGCCTCTATCATCACAGCGATCAGCCTGCTGATGCCAATTCCGTAGCAACCCATCAAAAATGGCTTTGCCTTGCCGTTTTCATCAAGATATGTCGCATTCATCGCAGCTGAATATTTATCGCCCAGCTGAAAGATATGACCGACTTCTATACCCTTGCTAAGTTTTAAATTTCCGCCACACTCTGGGCATTTATCGCCCTCTTTTACCTTTACAAGGTCTTTAAATCTCTCTTCGTTAAACCCGCTAACACTAACTCCAACAAAGTGATAATCCTTTTCGTTGGCACCACATATCATATTATTTGCGCCTTTTAGCTCGTTGTCTATGTAAAATTTTACATCTTTTAGCCCAACTGGCCCGCAAAATCCAGCCACAAGCCCAGCTTTTATAATCTCTTCTTCGCTAGCATCGACAAGCTCAAGTGCCTTGCAAGCATTTTGCGCCTTTGTTTCTTGAAGCTCGTCATCGCCCCTTACAAAAAAGACCACAACTTCTTCTTTGTCTTCATAAATAGCTTTTTTAATAACAGCTTTTATACAATAAAACTCGCTAACTTTGAAAAATTCTGCCACACCTTTTATAGTCTTTGTATCTGGCGTTTTAAATTTAGCCGCGTCAGCCTCTGGCACTTCAACATCGGTTGTTCTAGCTTTTCTTCTAGCAGCCTCTATATTTGCAGCGTATTTGCAAGCCTCACAGCAAAGGATATCATCTTCTCCGTTACTTGCAAGCACCATAAATTCCTTACTACCGCTACCACCAATGGCTCCGCTATCAGCCTCAACAGCTCTAAAATTTAGCCCCAAACGAGTGAAGATTTTACTATAAGTTGCCTCCATAAGGTCAAACTCACGCTTTAGATCCTCTTTGCTAGAGTGAAAGCTATAGCTATCTTTCATCGTAAATTCGCGACCTCTTAGCAAGCCAAAGCGTGGTCTTGCCTCGTCACGAAATTTAGTATTTATCTGGTATAAATTTAGCGGCAACTGCTTATAGCTAGTCACCTTGCCACGTACCAAAGCAACGGCTGCCTCTTCGTTTGTAGGGCTTATAACAAAGTCATTTTCTTTTCTATCTTTAAAGCGTAAAAGCTCCTTGCCAAAGACATTGTAACGTCCACTTTGCTTCCAAAGCTCACCTGAAGTGACCACGCTAAAGCTCACCTCTAGCGCACCAGCCTCATCCATCTCCTCTCGTACGATACGAGAAATTTTTTCATGCATGATCTTTCCAAGCGGCAGATAGTTATAAAGACCAGAGCCTATCTGCTCAACAAATCCACCCCTAATCAAAAACTGATGGCTTGGCAAAGAGGCATCTTTTGGCGCTTCTTTGGTTGTTGGGGCGTAAAATTTACTAAATTTCATCTATATCTCCTGCTTGAAAAATTTGCTCTTCTTTTATGTCAAATAGATATCTAACTCCGCTAGAAAGCTCTCTTGCTCCTTCTTTATCCGCAAGCTCTTTTAGCTTCATCGTTGGCTGGTGCAAAAATGCTTTAAAAACTTGGTGAATTAGTTTTTGTGCCTCTTCATAATCACTATGTTTTAGATAGCCCTTTTTTATCGCTTTTTCTAGCTCATTTTTAGCGCAAATTTCAGCTTGTTTGCGGATCGATTTTATGAGTGGAACGCTCATATCTTCTTTTAAAATTTTTAAAAATTCGCTTGTGCCTTGACCTACGATCGAATAAGCCTTTTGTGCTTGCTCCTCTCTTAGGGCTAAATTTTTCCTTACTATCTCCTCTAAACTATCGACCGTATAGACGCTAATAAATTCTGTATTTATAAGGTCAATATCCCTTGGCACGGCAATATCAAAAAAGTATCTGTGAAACTCTCTTGGTTCGATTATGGCGTTTGTGATGATCGCGTGCGGGGCTGCGGTGCTTGAAAATATTAGATCATAATTATTTACATACTCTTTTAATTTCAAAATGCTATCCCAGCTAGCGTTATCACCCAGGCTATCAACTAGCTGCTCAACACGCTCGGAGCTTCTATTTATGATGATGACTTCTGCACCACTTGAGATTAGGTGTTTTGCTGCTAGCTCGCCCATTTCGCCAGCTCCTACGACGATAGCAGTTTTACCTTCAAGCGTGCCAAAAATTTCTTTTGCTTTTGCTACGGCGACACTTGAAACGGAGATCGGGTTTTTAGAAATTTGAGTTTCGTTTCTAACTTTAGCAGCACATTTACATGCATAATGGATGATTTTACTGATTTGTTCGCCGCAAGCTGAGCTATCGTAAGCAAATTTAAAAGCATTTTTTAGCTGACCAACGATCTGTGTTTCGCCGACGACTAGGCTATCAAGTGAGCTTGCCACGGCAAAGAGGTGGTGTACGGCTCCGCTATCTTCATAAATATCAGCCCTTTCATAAAGCTCATCTTCAAAAACACCTGAAAATACAGACATGCATCTAAACGCATGCGTCGTTGCACTTTCTAGATCACTAACGCTTGCAATTATCTCGACGCGGTTGCATGTGTTTAAAACCATGCATTCGTTTATACTTTTGTTTGATCTTAGTAGTTTTAAAATTTGCTCTTTTTTCTCATCGCTATCAAATGCAAGCTTTTCTCTAACTGAAATATCAGTATTTTTATATGTAAAACTTATATCTAAATAGTGCATCAAAATTCCCTATCTATCATGCTTTTTATGATCCCTTCAAGCTCGGCGTTTTTATACTCTTTTATCGATTCTATCGCTTCAGTCCCAAGCCTTTTTGCTTCATTTACTGCTTTTTGAAGCGAATTTGTCTTAATAAATTCCTCTTTTAGCCATGAAATTTCGCCCGCGTTTAGCTTCTTTGCCCAAAGTGATCTAAGCTTTGTCTTACCAGCTTCGTCTAAGCTCTTATAAAGATAAATGTAAGGGAGTGTCGTTTTGCCTTCGATAAAGTCATTAAGTGCTGGTTTGCCAAGCGTTTTTTCATCTTGAGTTATGTCTAAGATGTCATCAACGATCTGAAATGCAAGGCCTAAATTTTTGCCGTAAATTCCAAATTTATTACTATCTTTGCTGGCTAGCTTTGCCCCACAAATAGCCGTGGCTTCTATCAAAACAGCCGTTTTATAATAGATCATTTTTAGATACTCTTGCTCGTTTTCATTAAAATTTTCAGCCATTTTTACATCCATCATCTCGCCGATACTTAGCTTACTGACCGCATCTGAGATGACAGCTGCGATGCTTGGATCAAATTTTGTAAGCTCAAAATAAGCTTTTGAGTAGAGGATGTCGCCCAACATAACCGAGTTTTTACTACCAAAAAGTGCGTTTATACTTGGCTTGCCTCGTCTTATGTTTGCCTCGTCTATGACGTCGTCGTGCAGTAAGCTTGCAAGGTGGATGAGCTCGATGATAGCGCAAAGCTTAAGAGAAATTTCGCTCTCTCCTGCGATCTTTAAAAGAAGTTTTGAGCGAAGCTTTTTGCCTGAGCTTATCTTTAAAAACATCTCAAACGCCTCTTTGTAGCCAAGCTCACTTATAAATTTACCCATTATTTCATCGATTTTATCCATTTTTATCCTTCTATTTAGCCTCATCTGGATCTCTAAAACCCACATCCACACGCTTGCTCTCATCTAGCAGAGCCACCCTAAAATGCGCCTTTTTATCCTTAAAATCAATAAATGATATATAAAGGCTTACGCTCTCATTTGGCGGCATCGTAAAATCAGGCAAAACTCGCTGCATATAGGTGTTTTGTCCTTGTCTTAGCGAAAAGACCATCTGCCTTGGATAGCGCCTAAAAAAGCTTTGCACAGTGATATTTGTACTATCAAACAGCGTCCAGCGAAAGTCAAACGTTTCAACCCTTTGAGTTCGCTTTTCAGTTATAAAGACCCTAGCCCACTCATCTTTTTTAAGCTCAAATATATGCACTGAGCTTGGATCAAAATTTGGCTCTTTTGCAAAGACAAGAGCGGTTAGCAAAGCAATGAGCGCGAAAATCTTACTCATTTTGGCTTAAAATTTCTCCGCTAAGCTCGATATATAAGTCATTTACTCCGTTATAAACTTTATCTTGCTCTGAGGCTATAAAATTTCTGATCTCGTCCTCGCTAACGCCATGCTTTTCACAAAGCTCGCTCATAGCCACAAATTTCTCAAAAATTTTATCTATCTCGTTTTTAACTAAAACGGCATTTGCGTTAAACAAAATGTCATAAAATTTATCTCTCGCACTGCCCTCAAATATATCTATCATCGCTGTTTCTTTGAAAATTTCTTAAGATTATAGCCAATTAAAACTAAGTTAAAAATTTAATATTATCTCCCACGCCTCGCTGACATTTTTAGCGTTATAAGTTGCAGTTTTGCTCTCCTCGCCAAATCCCCAGCTAACTTGCAAGAAAGGCATATTTGCATTTTTGGCAGCTAGCTCGTCCTTTAAGCTATCTCCGACAAAGATCGCCTTGTTAGCTTTAGTTTTACTAACAGCTAGGTAAAGCATCGCAGGATCTGGTTTTTGCGGTATCTCCTTGCTAGCGCCGATAACCTCGTCAAATAGCTCATAAATTTCATTTTTTTTTAAAATTTTCTCTAGCGTATCATGTGGCGCGTTGCTTGCCAAAACGACTTTGTAGCCAGTATCTCTGCACTTTTGCAAAAGCTCTTTTATACCCTCATATGTAGTCGCGCACTCATCGTAAAATTTCTTAAATTTCTCTTCAAAACCCTCTTTTAAGCTCCTGCTTGGCGTGTCGATGCCGTAAAATTCAAGGGCTAAATTTCTACCTGGCTCGTTTATCGCTTTTATGATAAATTCTTTTTCAAGTGGCGGCAAATTTAGCTCATCTCTTACTTCATTTACCGTTTTATATATCGCCTCGCCGCTATCGATCACCGTGCCATCCATATCGAAAATAACTACTTTCAATCCTCATCCTTAAATTTATTTTTATGTTTTTCTTTTTTATATGTCTTTTGATTTTTGAGCTTATCAAGTAGATTTGCCGCCTTTAAAAGCTCATCTTTTGGGGCATTTTTGATAAGCAAATTTATAAAATTTTCTAGTGCCTTTGAGTATGGCTGATCAAGATAGACAGCCTCGACTTTTTCGATGACTTTCGAATTTTTCTCAACTCTTTGGCGAAATTCAGCCTCGTCAAAATCATCTCTTTTTAGTCCGTTTATCGCTGATTTTGCAAATTTTTCTAGCGCACGAAGGTATTTTACACGCTTAAATTTGTCCGTAACTTGGTTCAAATTTTTCCTTTTTTTTGGCAAATTATATCAAAAATTGATTTTATCCCCTAAATTTTGGCTTTGCTAATGTATAATTTACGCCAAAATTACCTTAAAAGGAGCAAAAATGAAGCAAGAAACCGCTGCGATTCACGTAGGCTACGATACACATGAAGGCTTTGGCACGATGGCTGTGCCTATTTTTCAAAGCACGGCTTACGACTTTGGAAGTGCCGAGACCGCAGCTGCTAGGTTTGATTTAAAAGATAGTGGTTACATCTACACAAGACTTAGCAACCCAACGACAGATATCTTTGAAAAAAGGGTCGCCGCACTTGAGGGCGGAGCCGCTGCGATAGCGACTGCGAGCGGTCAATCAGCTTTGTTTTACAGCATCATAAATTTAGCCCAAGCAGGCGATAACATCATCATCGCCAAAAAAATTTATGGCGGCACGACAGTACTTTTTACGCACACGCTAAAAAGATTTGGCATAGAGGCTAGAGTCTTTGACAGCGACACTGCTGATGATCTGGAGGACTTGATAGATGATAAAACGAGGGCTATATTTTTTGAAACGCTTTCAAATCCGCAAATTTCTATCCCAAATATCGAAAAAATCGTAGAAATTTCAAACAAATATGGCATCATCAGCATCACTGATAACACCGTACCAACGCCTATCATCTTTCAGCCACTTCGCCACGGTGTCGATGTTTGCGTGCATAGTGCGAGCAAATATATGAGCGGTCAGGGCCTTAGCCTAGCAGGTGCGGTCGTAAGTGCAAATCACCTAAACGAGAAGCTAAAAGGCAACAAGAGATATGAGCATTTTAACGTGCCAGATGCGAGCTATCACGACATCGTCTATGCTGATATGACGGATCGTTTTGACATCTATACGCTAAGAATGAGGCTTGCTATCGTGCGCGATATCGGTGCTGTAATCTCTCCGTTTAACTCTTGGCAACTCATACAAGGGCTTGAAACGCTTGCTGTTAGGGTTGAGAGACACTCGCAAAACGCGCTAAAAGTAGCTAAATTTCTAAACTCTCACAAACATATAAAAAGCGTGGCTTATCCTGGACTTGCCGACAACGTAGATCACGCAAAGGCGCAAAAATACTTTAAAGACGGCATGGCAAATGGACTATTTTGCTTTGAGACTGATAGCTTTGAGCGCGCAAAAAAGATGCTAGAGCGCGTAAAACTCTTTAAGATCGTGGTAAATATCGGCGATACAAAGTCGCTCATCACACACCCAGCATCAACTACGCACCAACAGCTAAGCAGTGAAGAGCTTATAAAAGCTGGCATCACAAAAGAGCTAATAAGAGTTAGTATAGGCCTTGAAAACGCCGAGGATCTGATCGCTGATTTAGCTCAAGCTTTAGAATAAAGAAATTTCTAGCTCATTTTGGGCTAGAAATTTAAATTTTACTCAAGCTTGCCACATATCCTCTCGCACTCTTTTGCGTGCCTTATAAATTTTATAACGATATAGATGACAAGTAGCGGCATGCTTATATACCAAAAGGCAAAAAAGGCAAGCAGAAAAAACAAAAATAAGAATGTTGCAAAATATACCAAGACCGCAAGGATGATATTATCAAGCATTTTGCCTCCCATTTTGCTAGTGTTTTAGTGATTTTAAAAAAGCAAAATAAAATGAGACTGAACGGATTTATTTTCGGCTCTAAAATTTGAGCTAAATGGTAAGCGAAGCCAAATTTTTAGTAGGTAACTCTTGCGAGTAAATAGAATTTCAAAAATTTGTAAAAATATAAAATCCCATTTGTGATACTTCTATTCAAAAGGGAGACAAGGGGACTCAAGTTACGGTCTGCTTGCAGTTGCGAGCTTGCGAAGCAAAGCCGTCCCCTTATCCCCCTTTAATCCCTCAATCACCTCGCACATCAGAGGTAGCACACAAAGGTGCTAACGCACCGCATGCTATTAAAAGCTCTGGCAAATTTTAAAATTTATGAGCGAGCATATCACGGCTCTAAATTTAGTGCTAAACGAAGTGTAGCCTAAATTTAGTAGTCTGCTAAGGCAAGCGAGTAAAGTTTTAAAAATTTACAAAGAGAAATGAAATGTGGCAAGTTTTATCAAAAATTTTAATAGGTCAAATACTTAATCGTATCTTGATAAAGCACTTGATTTTCGCATTGTATCAGTAACAGGTCATTTTCTTCAAAGATTGTTGAGCCAGTCGGCTTTTGATACTCGTTTTTACGCTTTATTAGGATGATTAAAAACTCAGTTGGAAGCTCAAGCTGAGCCAAATCTTTGCCAATTAGTTTTGAGCCATAGTGGATGGTATGCTGGCGAAGTGTGTAGCTTAAGATCGGCGAGTTTTCTACTACCTTAACATCCTCTTGCTCACTCTCTTTGACCTTAAATTTATCAGCCGCAAAGCCAAGCGACATGCCCTGTATCAAAATAGAAATCAAAACCATAAAAAATATAATGTTAAAAATCATATCTGCATCACGTACGCCATCGACATAAACATAGGTAGCTAGCACAACTGGCACGACGCCTCTTAGCCCAACCCAGGAGATAAAAATTTGCTCATTTATCTTAAATTTTGAAAATGCAAGTGATGCAAAAACACCAAGTGGCCTTGCAAAAAACATAAGCCACAAGGCCAAAACAAGCGCCATTAGTGCTGTTGCTGGAAGCTCGGAAGGATTTACCAAAAGACCAAGTGTTAAAAAGACAACTATTTGCATCGTCCAAGCGATACCGTCATGAAAACCGACTAAATTTTTCTTATGAGAAAACTCTTTTTTATTTATAAAAATTCCAGCTATATAAACAGCCAAATAGCCATTGCCACCAACCTTAAAGCAAAGCGTGTATAAAAGCAATATCCAAGCGATAGAAAAAACTGGATAAAGGCCCCAACTTTTTAGGCGAAGTCTATTAAAAATGGCTGGCAAAGCAACACCAAATAAATAACCCATAGCGATACCTATGCCAAACTGCTTAACTAGTGTAATCGCCCACTCTGACGCACTTGGAGTGCTATTTAATGAGATCATTTGAATGATGGTCATAGTTAAAAATATCGCCATTGGATCGTTTGAGCCAGATTCAAGTTCAAGCAATGGCGCAATGCTATTTTTAAGTGAAATTTTCTTAGCTCTTAGTATGGCAAATACCGCTGCTGCGTCCGTTGAAGAGATGATGGAGCCTAGCAAAAAGGCCTCTGCCCAAGTAAAATCAAGCAGATATTTTGCTACTGGAGCGATAGCTAGCGCGGTTAAGGAAACACCGAGTGTAGCAAGCGCTAAACCTCTACCAAAAATAGGCTTAATCGCTACAAAATCAGTATCTAGCCCGCCAGCATAAAGTATAAAAATAAGTGCTAGCATGCCCACATTTTGAGCGATCATTTGATCATCAAAATTTACGCCAAGCAGCCCATCTGAGCCAGCTAGCATACCAACACCTAAAAATATTATTAAAGATGGAATTCCAAATTTATCAGAGATCTTACTTAAAAGAATGCTAGTTATAAGCAAAACTGCAAAAAATAGTAGTAAATTCTCCAAACAAACTCCACAAAATTATATTAAATCATACTTTCAAAAGCTTCAAATTTTTCTTGATTTGAAAGCATTTCAAGCAATACACCGTAGTTATCTTTTATCTCATCTTGAAGCTTAGTAGTAAGCTCTTTAGCGTTTCTTCCGTCTTTTGGATAGCTCACTATCAAATCAATTGGCTCAGCGTTTAAAAACTCTTGAATACCTGATAATAGTTCGCTAGCTCCTCTTTCATTTGTTCCATGAAGTACAACCACATAATGTTCATTCTCTCTTACAACAACATCAGTTTGTCTTAAAAATTTTTCAAAGAGTTCACTATACTCTTTAGTACTTGGCAAAGAAAAATATATCAAAGATAAATTTTTTGCATAATCTTTTACATTTTTATAACGATTTATAAAAGCTATTTCAAGATCTATTATTGATAAGATATCAACTGGTGAGAAAATTTTTGCTGCCATTTTTAGCCCTCTTTTGTTTATTATGTTTTATTTAAGTCACTATTATATCTTGTAAATTTTCAAAAACAAAGACATTCATTCCATTTTTGTATTCGTATCTAAATTTGAGTCCATGAGCATCAAGTATATTGCTAACAATATATAAACCTAGGCCAAAACTCTTTTGCGTATCCTCTCCTTTGATAAATGGCTGGATATAAAAGTCAAGATCATTTTTTAGCTTCTCGCCTTGAGTTATAAATTTCATATGATCCTTGCTAACAACGATATTTACGTGCTTATCAGTTGAATATTTTATGCCATTGTCTATCATATTTTTTATAGCAACTGAAAATAGCTTGAAATCAACGAGCACCCTAACCTCATCAAGCTCACTGACACCAACACACTCTTTTTCTACCATGGCTATATCGATGGCCTCATCGATGAGATCCCTCATAAAACATGGCGTTTTACTGCTAAGTCCTATTTTTGATGTTATTTGCTCTATCGCTGCAAGTTCGTTTATCAAATTTTCAAGCTTGTGAAAGACAGAGATTAGCCTCTCTTGATTTTTGCTTTTTTCTATCATTTGAGCGGCTATTAGGCCTTTTGTGATAGGAGTTTTTAGCTCGTGCATTATATTTCTTAAAAAAAGATGCCTTGAGTCATTAAGCGCCTTGATCTGACAAACTGCCTCATAAAATGCCTCTGAAACCTCAGAAATTTCATCCTTGCCGTTGCCAACATTTTGCACGCCATCAAGCTCACCATTTGCAAATTTTACGATCTGACGCTTTAGCTTTCTAAGTGGTTTTATCTTATAGATAACAAAAATGTAAGCACCTAGCAAAATGACCGCAACCACCAAAAAAACAGCCTTTATCACCTCGTATCTGTAAGGCTGAAATTCTTTATCCATTAAAAGCTTTAGCTCGTCTAAATGCTCAATCCTTAAGTAATGATGCTTATCATAAAGCAAGATCGCACTTGAGCCTAGATCACTTGAAATTTCTTCTAAAACGGTCGCTTGTTTTAAAATTTCATCCTTTTTCTTCTCGTCTTTGATCTCTGGCATATCGATATTTGAAAGCTGGCGGTCGTACTGAGCTTTATTTATGATGCCACCCATATAAAATAAATTTGTCCTAGCAACGTTTGAGTATTTGTTATTTAGCTCTCTTGTATAGTTTTGCTTATCAAAGCCCATGAGCCATAAAAAAGCTAGAAATATCGAAACGAGCGCAAGAGCAAAGATAAAAGTTATGGTTATAAAAATAGACGATCTTGGCATCAAAGAACCAATTTATAGCCGATACCGCGGATCGCGTGGATGTATTTTGGCTCTTTTGGATTTTCATTTAGTTTTTGGCGAATCCTGCCGATGATGACGTCAATACTTTTGTTTGAGCTATCTTCATTTATGCTCTCGCAGTTATAGATGAGTTCCTCTCTAGTAACCGCTCCGCCCTCTTTTAAAAGTAGATATTTTAAGATGTCGTATTCTGCGGCAGTTAAATTTAGTACGTTTCCTTTAAATAAAATTTCATGTTCAAATTCTTTTAAAACTAGGTCTTTATTTAAATTTCTCGCCTCACTTGCTGGAGTGATGCTCTGCCTTCTTAGATGACTTTTGATACGAGCCAAAAGCTCTTGTGGGTCATATGGCTTTGGCAAATAATCATCTGCTCCGTTATCAAGAGCATTTACCTTATCTGTTATATCATGCCTTGCACTTGATATGATAATAGGGATATTGTGATTTTTCCTGATCTCTTTACAAACTTCCAATCCATCCATACCAGGCAATGTAAGATCTAGTATCACTAAGTCAAACTTACTTGTATTTAGCGTAGAAAGTCCGATATATGGCTCTTCAGCAGTTACTACTTCAATATCGTAGTTTTCTAGATATTCAGTTAAAATTTCAGCAAGCTCCATATCATCTTCTATCATTAAAATTCTAGTCATGATCTTTCCTGTTGTAAATTTATTTTTAAGGATTATAGCAGATTAAGATTTTAAAAATTTAAAAGAAAAAAGAGCTGAAATTTCAGCTCTTAGATGATTATTTTATAACAAGGCCTTGTATGATACCACCGCGATTTATCCACACTAGCGTCTTTTTACCTTTTGTATTTTTGACCGTATTTGCAAATGTTTGAAGATCTTTTATACTCTCTTCGCCAACTTGAACGATCACATCACCTCTTTCAAAGCCAAAGTCTTCAGCTTTTGAGCCTGATTTCACATCAGTTACTAGCACGCCTTGAGTATCTGGGCTGATTTTGTATTTATATCTTATCTCATCGCTTAGATTACTGACGCTAAGTCCTTCGATGATAATGCTTTTTGCTATGTCTTTTGAATTGTGATCAGCGTTTGCAAGCTTGATTTTTGCATTCATTATTTTATTTGATCGCTCGTAAGTTATATCAACACTACTATTTGGAGTTAGTGAGCCAATGAAATTTTTAAGATCATTTGCATTTTTTATGGCTTTATCATTAGCTGATATGACCAAATCGCCTCTTTTTAGCCCAGCCTCATCTGCTGGCATGCCTTGCTCTACGCCACTTATTAAAGCACCCTCTTTATTTGTATAAAGCTCTTTTTGCTCGTCAGTTAAATTTGCAATCGTAACGCCTATAAAGCCACGCTAGATCTTGCCGTCAGTTATCAGCTTTTTAGCGATATCTTTGACCATATTTGATGGGATTGCAAAACCAATGCCGTTATTGCCACCACTTTTTGAAAGTATGGCTGAGTTTATTCCAACCAAATAGCCCCTGCTATCAACCAAAGCGCCGCCTGAATTTCCTGGGTTTATAGAGGCGTCTGTTTGGATAAAATTTTCATATTGATTAAGGCCGATATTATCTTTATTTAGGCCTGAAATGATACCTTGAGTGATACTTTCACCAACGCCAAATGGATTACCTATTGCAAATACAACATCTGCATCAAGTAGCTTTGACGAGTCTGCAAAAGTGATCGCGTTTAACCCGTTTGCTTCTATCTTTACGACGGCTAGATCGGTTTTTGGATCACTTCCTATTAATTTGGCTTTAAATTCTTTGCCACCATTTGCAAGAGTTACGACTATTTGATCACTATCTTCTATAACGTGGTTATTTGTAACGATATATCCATCATTTGAGATGATAACACCAGAACCAAGCGAAGTAGTTTTTTCTTTTTCTTTTGGTTTTGCAAAGTTAAATCCAAAAAATTCATTGAAGAATGGGTCATTAAACATCTGCTCAATGCCTGCGTTATTTACTGTTTTTGTAGTTGAGATATTTACAACTGAAAGTTTTGCCTGAGCGATCGAGTCATAATAAGAAAGTACGCTATTTTTATCGCTAAGTGGCGAGACTCTCGTGATATTAGAGTTAGCTTCATTAAATTTAATATCAGCCCCCACTAAAAAAGAAGCTGCTACTAATGAAATTAGCACAATCTTTTTCATTTTTTTCCTTTAAACTAAAAATTTTTGCAAATTATAAATATAGTGAAAAAATAAAATCTTAACACTTTTTCTTGTTATTAAACAAAAATAAACTTGACTTGCATAGACTAAAGCTTTGTGATATAATCCGTATCAAAAAAATATAAGGAGAATATATGAGTGAAAGCTTGTATGAGACTTTAGGGGTTTCAAAGGGTGCCTCAAGTGACGAGATAAAAAAAGCTTATAGAAAACTTGCTAGAAAATATCACCCAGACATCAACAAAGACCCTGGAGCAGAAGATAAATTTAAAGAGATAAATGCCGCTTATGAAATTTTAAGCGACGATAAAAAACGAGCTCAATACGACCAGTACGGCGATACTATGTTTGGCGGTCAAAATTTCCACGACTTTGCTAGTAGTTCAGCCGATATGGGCGATCTAAATGAAATTTTAAAGAATATCTTCTCAGGTAGCTTTGGCGGCGGTGGAGCTAAATTTAGCAGCGGATTTGGTAGCAATTTTGGAGGATTTGACGGATTTAGTAGTGGTGGATTTGGCTTTGGCGGAGCTGATCTAGACGTAAATGCAAAAATTTCTATACCATTTGACGTAGCTGTAACTGGCGGTGAACATAAGATAAATTTTAATGGCGAAAGCATTAAGATAAAAATTCCAAGTGGCATAGAAGGCGGCGAGAAGCTTCGTGTAAAAGGCAAAGGTAAAAGCGCTGGTGGTCAAAAAGGCGATCTTATACTTGCTATTAGCGTTGAGCCAAGCGACGAATATGAAAGAGTTGGAGACGATCTTTATAAAGATATAGAAATTCCACTAAAAACTATGCTTTTTGGCGGAAAAGTCGATGTACATACTTACAAAAAAGATGTCACGATTAAGATCGCTGAGAACTCAAAAACAGGCACAAAGATCCGCTTAAAAGGATATGGTGTGCAAAATAGAAAGAGCGGAATTTATGGCGATCTTTACTTAAAAGCCAGGGTAAAACTTCCAAATATCAGTGAGCTTGATGAAGGCTTAGTAAAAGAGTTAAAAGAAAAATTACCGGAGTAAAAAATGCAAAATTATGAAGAACCACTTTTTTTAATAAGCGTTGTTGCAAAGGTTTTGAGCATACATCCACAAACTTTAAGACAATATGAAAGAGAGGGACTTATCGAGCCATCAAGAACAGATGGCAAGATGAGGCTCTACTCACAAAAAGACGTTGATCGCGTAAAAACTATACTAAATTTAACCCGCGAATTAGGTGTAAATTTAGCCGGCGTTGATGTGATACTTCAGTTGAAAGAAAAAATTGACGATTTAGAATCAACTATTGATGAGCTAAATAAAAAATTACACGAAGCTACCAGCCAAGCTAGCACAAAAAGATCGCTCGTAAAAAGAAAAAATAGCTTTGATCTAGTCTTTTATGAAGGTAAAAAATAATTTATGGAACAAATTTTAGAAGGCTTCTTGCTTGTTGCAGCGATCTCAGTTGCATTAAACGTCATTTTTAAAAAATTTCAGATACCAACTATTATCGGCTACATCGTAACAGGTACGCTTATATCAGAATTTTTCAACCTAAAAAGCAATGATGAAATTTCTCATATCGCGGAATTTGGTATCGCGTTTTTGATGTTTACCATTGGGCTTGAGTTTAGCTTTAAACACTTAATGGGAATGAAAAAAGAGGTTTTTTTAAACGGTGGCTTACAGGTTTGTTTAAGTGGCTTTATAATGGGCGTTATGCTTTATTATGCCCTTCACTTAAAAGACGAAACGGCACTTATTGCAGGTCTTGCGCTTGCACTCTCATCAACTGCGATCGTGCTAAAGACGCTAAACGATAGTGGCGATGTAAGTAAAATTTACGGCAGAAAAGCACTTGGAATTTTACTATTTCAAGATATTGCAGTCATTCCTATTTTGCTTATGATAGATATGTTTAGCTCGCAAGATGCTTCAATAAATGAGCTTTTGCTAAAGACATTTACAAGTGCGATTATTCTTATTGTTGTGCTATTTTTACTTGGTAAATATGTTATCAACTGGATATTTTATAAAGTCATTCAAACAAATTCGCAAGAAGTTTTTATAGCTACGATTTTATTTATGGTCGTTGGCTCCAGTACTTTGGCTCACTTCTTTGGCTTCTCATACTCTTTGGGTGCATTTTTAGCCGGTATGATGATGGCTGAGACACAGTATAAACACCAAATCGAAGTTGATCTCATACCTTTTAGAGATTTGCTCTTAGGGCTATTTTTTATAACCGTTGGTATGCAAATAAATTTTGCTGTAGTTATCTCAAACATCTGGCTTGTTCTTGGCCTAGTATTTAGTGTCATGGTGATAAAAGCAGTTGTCGTTTTTGCTATCTTAAACATCTACTTAAAGCGAAGAGTTGCTGCAAAAACTGCACTTAGTGTTTGTCAAATAGGCGAATTTGCACTAGCTGTTTTTGGACTAATGACTACTAGAAATTTACTTGATATACAAACTGCTCAAATTTTTATCGCAGCCTCAGTTGTGTCGATGTTTGCTACGCCTTTTATACTTAAAAAACTAGACGCAATAGCAGACCTCATAGAACGTGAGATCGTTGTTGAACCAAATGAAACTCTAAAGCCGCAAAAAATAAAAAATCACATCGTAGTCTTTGGCTATGAAAGGCTTGGACAAGAGGTCGTTTTAAGGCTAAAAGAGACAAAGCTTTTATACCTTGTGCTTGATAATGATATTAGTCTAGTTGAGCTTGGTAGGAGCCGCGGGGAAAATGTATTTTTAGGTAATGTTCTTCAAAGCCACACACTTGAAAATGCCTGCCTAAGCGATGCAGCCGCTGTTATTATAACTGTTAACAATGAGCAAAGAGTGGAGCTCATCGCGCAAAAGATAAAAGACTACGGTGTAAATACCCAAACTATAATAAAAATAAATGGTGAGGGTAATAAAGATATTTTTGGTGAGTTAGGTAAAAATTTCCACCTAATAAACGAAGAGCGTGTCATGGCAAAAACACTCGTACACGAGGCTCTTCAATGCAAAATCGATCATGATATAAGAGCGTAAAAGTATAAATTTATCCTAGAATTTTTACGAGTTTATGTTCGGTTTTAAAATAATCTTTTAAAAATAACTTTTACAAGCAATGAGTAAGCCTAAATCTCTAGGCTTACTCATTTCTTAACGTTTGAAGCACATTTACTTCCGTGGCTTTTTTAGCTGGGTAATAAGACGATATAGCCACGATAAATACAGCTCCAACTACAATAAGCACAAGATCGATGGTTGAAAGCTCGAGTGGTAGTTTGCTTGAGCCATAAACGTCAGCCGGCAAATCTATGATGTTGAAATTTCCAAGTAAAAATAGCCCCAAAAAGCCAAGTATCAAGCCAAATATAATGCCGCTTCCGCCTATTACTAGCCCTTGATAAAAGAAACTTCTTTTTATCTCACCTTTGCTAGCACCAAGTGCTAAAAGCAAAGCGATCTCCTGCCTGCGGTTCATCACTGTCATTAGCAGCGAGCTTATGATATTTAGCGACGCCACAAGTATAATTAGCATCAAAACGATAAAAAGTGCTCGTTTTTCAAGTGCGAGCGCTGAGAAAAAATTGCCATTTTGCTCCCACCAGCCAATAGCTACCGTGCCAGCCGGAAGTCCCTCACGCACTCTTTTTATATCATCAAATGGCTTATTTGAAAAGATATGAATTCCATCATAAACGCCTTTTGGATAGTCTAAAATTTTCCTCAAAGCATCAACTGAAGTATATGAAAATGCCTTATCATAGGCGATTAGCCCAGATGTAAATGAGCCACCTATATCAAAGCGCTTCATCTTTGGTGTTAGCGAAAAGCCAGCTGGATCGGCCTTTGTAAAGATAAGCGTTAATTTCTCATCATTTCTTAGTCTAAACTCACTCGTTATGCCACTTCCCACAAGTATCTCAAAACCATCTAGCTCTTTATCTTTTAAAGCTTCATTTACGACTGAGTTTATCTGTTTTTCATCTTTAAAATTTACGCCATAAACCAGTCCGCCCTCAAGAGCATTTGCCGAGCGGTAAATGACCTGTGTGCTTATAAATGGACTAAATTTTAGGTCGCTAAATCTAACCTTGAGCTCATCAACAAAATCATCATCAATAGAGCCTTTAAAGGCACTTTGAACGGTTATTGGATAGTTCATCGTAAAAAGTTTGCGCTCAAATTCCTTATCAAATCCATTCATAATAGCCATCGCAACGATCAAAACCATAAGCCCTATGCTAACACCAAGAAAGGCGAGCAAGGCACTTAGAGTGATAAATGGCTGAGTTTTATCAAATCTTAAATATTTAAAAAGTAGGTACTTTGGTAAGCTTGTCATTAAATAGCCTTTAAAAGATTAAGGCGCTTTACACGCCTTAAAAGTAGAAATTTTAAGCAAATATGCCTTTTTTAGGACCACTTTTTCCGTGGCAATCTTTATATTTTTTACCGCTTCCACAAGGGCATGGAGCGTTTCTTGGTATCTTTTTTTCAGGCGTAAATTTATCGTCCTCGCCTTGGTTGTTGTAGCTTAAATTTTCATTTTCAGCATTTTGACTAGCTTCAAGCATCATTCTAGCTTGCTCTTCTTGCTCCTCACGACTCTTAAATCTAACAACCTGAAGCGTCTTAACACTCTCACTTTTTAGCCTACTAACTAGCTCCATAAAGAGGTTATAGCTCTCTTTTTTGTATTCAACAAGCGGATCTTTTTGATTATACCCTCTAAGGCCGATACCAGTTTTTAGGATATCCATTTGATAAAGGTGCTCTCTCCACGCATTATCAAGCACTTGAAGGTATAAAATTTTCTCTATCTCTTTTCTTTGATCTTCATTTAGCACGCTCATTTTTTCGTTATATCTTACTTCAAAAATTTGTGCAAGCTTTTCTATTAGCTCATCATACTCTAGACCTTTTAACTCACTCTCGTCTATTTCTTCACCGCAGTCTGCAAGGATGATAGAGCATAAATTTTTAATATCAAAGTCATCTTTCAAGCCGCCATGGAAAATTTCAGCCGCGTCAAGTAAATTTGCAGCGTACTCTTTTCTATTTTGAGCTATCTTTTCGCTCATATCGTAGTTTTTATCAAGTAGCTCGTCGCGGTATTTATAGATAGTCTTTCTTTGCTCATTTGCCACATCGTCATACTCAAGCAAGTGCTTTCTAGCCTCAAAGTGCAAGCTCTCAACTTTCTTTTGGGCGTTTTCAACAGCCCTTGTTACCATTCGACTCTCGATGCTCTCGCCCTCGTCGATACCAAGCCTATCCATGATCGCCTTTATGCGGTCGCTACCAAAAATTCTCAAAAGATTATCTTCAAGACTTAGATAAAATCTACTCATACCAGGGTCGCCTTGACGTCCAGCACGACCACGGAGCTGATTATCTATCCTTCTACTCTCGTGCCTTTCGGTACCGATGATATATAGACCGCCTAAATTTCTAACCTCATCATCGATCCTGATATCAACACCGCGTCCTGCCATGTTTGTGGCGATAGTCACAGCACCTTTTACACCAGCTTGTGCGATGATCTCGGCCTCTTTTTCGTGGTTTTTAGCATTTAAGACAGAGTGTGGGATGCCAGCTTTTTTAAGCATCTCATGAAGCACCTCACTACGCTCGATACTTGCAGTTCCTACAAGCACTGGCTGACCTTTTTCGTGAGCTTTTTTAATCTCGTCGATGACCGCTTTAAATTTCTCGTTTTGAGTTTTGTAGATAAGGTCGTTTTGATCGATCCTCTTAACTGGCACGTTTGTCGGGATCGAGATAACTTCAAGGTTATAAATTTGAGAAAACTCAGTAGCCTCAGTCTGAGCCGTACCAGTCATACCTGCAAGCTTTTTATACATCCTAAAGTAGTTTTGATATGTTGTATCGGCAAGAGTTTGGCTCTCTTCTTGAATCTTCACGCCCTCTTTTGCCTCAAGTGCTTGGTGAAGCCCCTCACTAAAGCGTCTGCCTTCACTTAGGCGTCCTGTAAATTCATCAACTATGACAACCTCGCCATCTTTTACGACGTAATGAACGTCTTTTTCAAAGAGATTGTGAGCTTTTAGAGCTTGATCTAAGTGGTGGCTTAGCACGGCGTTTTCAAGGTTGTATAAATTTTCAACTCCAAAGAGCTTTTCAGCCTTGCTTATGCCAGCTTCTGTGATCATTATCGTTCTATTTTTTTCATCTACTATAAAATCCCCCGTTGGCTTTGAGCCTGGTACGTTTGGATCAGCTGGAGTGCCTCTGGTAAGCTGTTTTGCGACTTGATCAGCTCTTATGTAACCATCAAGTGTGCGGTTTGTTGGACCAGAGATTATAAGTGGTGTTCTAGCTTCATCTATCAAGATACTATCGACCTCATCGACGATAACGAAGTTATGGCCTCTTTGCACCTTTTGACCAGCTTCAAATTTCATATTATCACGCAGATAGTCAAAGCCAAATTCTGAGTTTGTGCCGTATGTTATGTCAGCGTTATAGGCAGCTTGCCTTACCTCGTCGTCGTATCCACCACTTAGTATCACATCAACGCTTAAGCCCAAAAAGTTATAAAGCTCGCCCATTTGCGTCGCGTCACGCTTTGCAAGGTAGTCATTTACTGTTACTACATGCACACCCTTGCCACTCATCGCGTTTAATATAACTGGCAAAGTCGCAACCAAGGTCTTACCCTCGCCTGTCTTCATCTCAGCGATCCTGCCCTCGTTTAGCACCATGCCGCCTATTAGCTGCACGTCAAAATGGCGCATCTTAAGCACCCTTTTACTAGCCTCTCTAACGATCGCAAAGACATCATTTAAAATTTGATCTAAAGTGACTTTCTCTTCGACGACTTGGGCTTTAAGCTCGTTAAATTTGATCTTAAGCTCATCATCGCTCATCTTCTCATATGTAGGCTCTAGCGCGTTTATCTGCGCCACGCGTTTTATGTATTTTTTGACTTCTCTATCGTTTTTCGTGCCAAAAATCTTTCTAAATACCGATGAAATCATTACTTTACCTTCCTAAATTTTTAAACTTTGGATCTTAGCATAGTTTAACTATTTATTTAATTAAACTGGGCTAGAATACGCCAAAAAAGGATAAAAAATGAGAAAATTTTTAGTTGCATCTCTTGTCGCAGTTTGCTCATTTGGTTCTGGCTTAAATTTTAAAAGCCTGCAAAGTGACTTTACGCAAACTGTATTTAGCGAAGGCAAAAGTATAAATTATAAGGGTAGATTTTACGCGAAAAATGACAATACTGCACTTTGGATATATGAAAGTCCAACGCCAAAGAGAATTTATTTTAACAAAGAGCGTGTGATCGTGATTGAGGACGAGCTTGAGCAAGCCATCATTTCAAAGCTTGATGATACGCCAAATTTGACGCAAATTTTAGCTCACGCAGAGCAAATTCAGCCGACACTTTATAAGGCGATATATGACGGAGTTGAGTATTTTATAACTATTAAAAACACGCTTCCAACGACGATTGACTATAAAGATAAACTTTCAAATAAAATAAAAATAACCTTAAGCAATCCAGTAAAAGACGCGCTCATACCGCAAGAGACGCTAACTCCTGTCATTCCTCAAGGTTACGACATCGTAAATCAATAAATTTGGCTAGCTTTAGCCAAATTTACTCACTTCTCTCCAAAATCTTTTCCAAATTCTTGAACATTATTTAGATCAATAGGCTTTTGAACTACATCATTTGGATCTGGCGAAATGATGATCTCATTGCCCTTTTTCTTCTTTTCTGGTTTTGTTACAATCTCTTCATTAGCACTTGGATCGGAGCATAAATTTTGGCTTTTTATTGCTTTTATGATCTCGCTTAGCTCAAGATTATTTATCACTTTTATATTTAAGATAAGCACATCATCAATATCAAGAGAGTGCTTTTTGGCTGCGTATTTTATGAAAAGCTCTTTAAATTTCTCTTTTCCCATTGAGGTTAGGATATCCTCCACGTAAAAGCTACCAACTATTATGTTTAAAGCATCAAGCACATACGCTTCATTTTCTTCAACGTCACGTCCGACAACTTCAAGGTTCATATTTATCTTTTTTGTTAAATTTTGTCCAGCTTTTGAGTAGATATCTGTTTGAAAATCTCTTACTTTTAGCACGTCTGCAAATACAAAAACACAAAAAGCAAGGCTTAAAAATAGCTTTTTCATAAATTCTCCTTAATATGCAAAAATACGTTTTCTTGGTAAAATTTCTTAACTTCGTCGTCAATTTTAACCACTTTTCTTAAATGCTGCCTAAAATCACTTTTTTTATCATAAAAAAGTTTTAAATTTTTAGGACTTATTGCACGAGAAAGTGCGACATAGAGTTGTCCTTTGGCAAAAATGTGGTTGATATTACAAATGAGCGAGTTTATGCTCATTCCTTGAGATTTATGGATAGTTAGAGCGTAAGCAAGCTTAAATGGAAACTGATAGAGCGATGCCTGTACATTTTCTTCGATCTCATCTTCGTTTAAATTTAAAGAACTAAATATATAAGCGGCTTTTTCTATCTCACAAATTTCGCCGCTATCTTTTTTCACGATCACGCTTGAAATGACGCCATTTTCTTTTAAAATTTGCATGATCTTGCCTTGCTCGCCGTTATAGTACTCGCCCCATTTATTTGAAGTAAAGATGATTTTTGCACCTATCTTCATCTCCAAATCCCTTGAGATATTTAGCGTATTTGCCCATTTTTCAAACTCTTTTTTATCTAAATTTTCATCCAAAATGCTCACATCTGAGTTTGAAATTTCAAGCGGCGTGCCAAGCTCTGAAAGCCTTTTTTGATTTAGCATTTCAGCCTCGGCGTTTCTGCCAAAAAGCACACTCGTATCATCATCTGGCTCTATCTTGGCCACTCTTAAACTCTCTATATAGCTCATTATTTCATCATCTAGCTCGCCTACCCTTAGGCGGGAGAGAATTTCGTAGAATTTAAGATCGCTTGTACGCTTTGAGACCAGTAGCTCGACATTTGTAAATTTCATATCCTCCCACGCACTGGAGTTAAAAGCGTATAAAAAATTAAAAAGCCTATTTTCGTTTTGCTCCTTTTGCACTGGAGGAAGCTGATAAAAATCACCCACTATAAGCACCCTACCTTTAAATTTGGAAGTAAGTAAGCGGTATCTTATCATCTCCATTAAATCTGAGCTCACCATTGAAATTTCATCAATTACAAGCAGATCACATGCATCTAGCATATTTCTTAGCTTGCTTAGTTTGTCTTTTTGATGATAGTCAAAGTGCCTTAGCTCCTCATAGTCCTTACAGTAGCCAAATTTAAAAAAACTATGCAAGCTAACTCCTCCAAGACTAACGGCACTTATGCCAGTTGAGCCAAGGATTATGACGTTTTTAAAATTTTCTTTGTAGTGTCTGATGACAGAGGCAGTTAGATAGCTCTTGCCAACACCGCCACCGCCTGTTAAAAAGACGTTTGAGTGAGATAAAATTTCTAAAATTTGCTCTTTCATCTACTCAAACATCTCTGGGCGATACTCAAAGTGCATCGTATCAAAGTGCTTCCAGCGTCCACCCCAGATAAATTTATGTTTTTCAAAAACACGCACTATCTTTTCAGGAATTAGGTTTTGATAGCCATTGCTCCACTGCCAATAGTGGCTCTTTTTCACATTTATATCGATCGCAATGCCGTAGCTGTGAGCGCTCAAGCGGTTTGTGCCAGCGATGATGCGCCATTTAAATGTCCCGCCTGGATCTTTTAAATACTCAAGCAAGCTCGCATCACTTTTTACCATCTCATTTAGCTCATTGCTTACGTCTTGCAAGGCGGCTGCAGCTCCATTTTTAGAGTTAAATGGTAGTTTCAGCGCAAGGCTATCTTTTAGCCAAATGACATCTACTAAATTTGCCTTTACCGCGCTCTCGCTTGAGCCATAAATTTTGCCTAAAAGCTCGTAGTTTCTACATCTACCAGCATCACTTAAAGACGCGCTAAGTGGCGCAAACGCAGCGTAATCAAGCGCGTTCATATCCTCTATGTCAGCCCCAGTGCTACACTCATCATCTTTTTGTTTAAAGTCATCATAGACAAATATTACTCCATCACCGAATTTGACCAAATTATCCTCAACCTTAACACCATAAGCCCTTTGTAAAGCTGAAATTTTTCTAGCTTTATCACTTATTACACTTTCGGGCTTTATCACATTTATAGAATCGACCTTTGAAATGAGCAAATTTGAGTTTTGTATATCGCTTCTATTTTGTCCGATATTTAGCGTAGTTACTGCCGTAGCACCGATTAGCGCACGGCCGTTGTTTTCAGTCTTTATCCCCCAAGCGTCATGCACCACGTAGATATCATCGCCCTTGTATCCAGCATAAAGCATGATATGCCCTGGCAGATGCACAAGCGTAAGATATGGCACGCCTTTTTCTTTTATCTCTTTTGTCTTAGCGGCGTTACTAAGTCCTTTTAGATCAAATTTTTGTCCCATATTTGCTTGAGCTCTTGAGTTTCTGGGCAACCACACGCCAAAACTTGCTAGCAAATCTTTGGTAAAAAGCGAGCAATCCCTTAGCTTATCGACCCCACCCCAACCATAAGGCTGAGTAAGAAGAGAGCTAATAAGTGTTTTTAGATTTGAGTCATTAAATTTAAGAGGAAAAAGAGCGCCAACAGACTTTGGCAACACAAATTCTCTCAAGAGATTTCTTACATAAATTTTTCCGTAGTAGTTTTTACTATCCTGCGCCAAAACAGGCAGTATCGCTCCAACTCTTGAATAAAATAAAAAATTTCCAGCCTTGTCATAAACTGGCATTTTATCCGTTTTTATAGTCACAAAACTTGACTTTTGATAGGCATTTGCCTCATCATCGCTTATAAATTTTATATCCTCGACCTTTACCCAGCCCCAAACCGCATCATCGCTAACAAACGCCCATGCCCTGTCTTTAGAAAGATGTGACACAAAAAGTGGATGAGCGATGCTTAGTGTTGATTCTTGCAGATAATCAAACGGATAGCCCTCTCCTGGAGTTTGCGGATTTAAAAATATCGGCTCATCGGTTGGAAAATTTCTTAAAGCTGTGTTTGCCGAAGTTAGAGCATAAGCAGAGATGCTTGAAAGAGCTGAAAAATTTGCATTGTCCTTTTGTGTGTCAAACCAGCTTTGTGGTATCTGCCTAAAATTTGAACCAAAATACTTTCTCTTTTCGCTTGGCTTATATATATTAAATGCCCAAAAGACATCGTTTGGATTAAATTTTACGCCCCTTAATGTAAAAACCTTAAACCTTCTTTTTAAAATTTCCTCTTGGTCAAAGCTTGCACTTTGCATATTTTGCGGTAGCGACGAGGCATCTTGCCTCATTTCAAAATCAAGCAAACTAATGCGTTCATTTGGCTTATATACATTTTCATCTGGTAAAGAATTTTGCAAACTTGGCTTTGGCTGGGTCTGCGAACATCCCAAAAATAAAGCAACACTAAATGCTAAAAATATACCCTTTTTCAACTTTTTTCCTTATCCTTAAATATAGCTTCTACAAATCAAAACAAAAATATAAAACAACTTTTCATCGTTATTTTTACAAATTTGCCTCATCGTCTCATTCTTTTTTACTTTTATATCGTTTGAGCTTTTTCATTAAAGCCTCGCCTACTTTTACATCATTGAGAGCATTTACAAAACCTTACCACGACGCACTTAAAGATCACCTCAAGCATAATGTTGTCTTTTAGTCTATCAAGCATCAAGCCCTGCTATCTCATCTTCGCCGTAAACTAAAATTTCATTTTCTTTTAACAGTTTTGCTGTGATACCATCGCCCAAAATAAGTCTCTTACTAAAGCTTCCATCATAAATTTGCCCACTTCCACAACTTGGACTTTTTGATTTTAAAATAGCCTTTTTACAACCATTTAGTTTGGCTATCTTTAGGCAAATTTCTGCTCCTTTTTTAAAATTTTCACTCACATCTTTACCTGAAAATTTACAAATAACTGCACCATTTTTCATCTCAGCTGGTTCCCTTGGCGTACTAAGCCCACCATAAACCTCTGGACAGATAAAAAGCAGATGATATCTCTTTGAAATTTCATCTAAAACATCTTTATTTAAGAGATTATTTTCGCCGTTAAATTTACAATTTATGCCGACTAGACAAGCACTTATTAAGATTTTTTCTCTCAAAGCCCGGCTTCTTTTAAAAGTTCACCAGCATAAATTTCACGAAGTTTGCTTGAAATTTTTCCCACTTTTGCGCCATTTATCGCCTTGCCATCAGCATAAACGACTGGTAGGAGTATGAGCGTCGCAGCCGAGATAAAGACTTCATCAGCGCCATAAACTTCATCCATGCTAAATTTTCGCTCCTCTATCTTAAGGCCAATATCTTTAGCAATCCTTAAAAGTCTCATACGGCGAATCCCTGGCAAAATTTCATTTGAAAGCGGTTTTGTGATTAGAGTTTTATCCTTGATGATAAAAGCACTTGAGCTACAGCCCTCTGTAACAAAGCCATTTTCTACCATAAAGCCCTCATCTGCACCCTTTTTGTGAGCTTCATTTTTAGCGTAGCACTGAGCTAGAAGTGAGATAGACTTGATATCACGCCTCTTCCACCTAATATCCTCGACGCTTACGACTTTTATGCCAGTTTTTGCAGCAGGATTATTTAAAATTTCACTCTCGTAGCAAAAGATAAAGACGCTTGGTGTTAAATTTTCTATGAAATAGAAATTTCTAAATGCCACGCCTCTTGTTACTTGCATGTAAATTCCGCCCTCTTTTAAGGTGTTTTTAGCGATTATCTCGTTTAAAATCGCTTCAAATTTTTCCTTTTCGTAGGGCAAGCTTATATCTATCTCGTTTAAGCTTCTTTCAAATCTCGCCCAAAATCCATCTTTATCAACCATTTTTGAATTTATCACAGGCACAACCTCATAAATTCCATCGCCAAATATAAATCCTCTATCAAAAGCACTAACTTTTGCCTCGTCTTTTTGCAAAAATTCTCCATTTAAAAAGACGGTTTGTAAAGCTTGATCTGCCATTTTTAGCTCCTTAAATTTTGGGCAAATTGTATCTAATTTTGTTTGAATTTATAGATTCTTAGATATAATGAGCCAAAATTTCAAAGGTAAAAAGTCTATAAAAAATGCAAGAAACTTTAAAAGATAGAATCATAAAAAACGTTTTTTTTGTTTCAAAACAGCCAGTTTTATTCAGGGATCTACTTGAAGCAAATGCCCTTTTTAACGAAGGTATGCTAATAGATGGAGCAAAGCTAAATTTTAGATTTAATCACATCAAGCTCTATCAAATTTACGCACTTATCTGTTTTGTCATTTTATTTCCATTGTTAATCATCACGCATCATTTTTTAGCAAAAACTGACGCACATATATCGATAATAGCGACTGCTGTCGTCACTTCGGCCGTTTTCATTGGCTTTGATATGTTTAAAGTTTGGGCAAGAAGAGAGATAAGCCACGATCTTATCAAGAAAGCTTGGAGCGTGCATTTTCCTTATTTTAGCTATGAAAAATACTCAAGCAAGGTCGAAGAAATTTATAATACTGCTATAAAAAATGACATATCAAAAAAAGATTTAGAACAATATATATATGAAAAGCTAATCTCTCAAAAAGAGAGTAATTAATTAGTAAGTTAAGCTAGGCTTTGTTTATTGAGCTAATTTTATTTTTGTGCAGTTATATACAAAATGGCTATATTATTTGCCAATATAATTGAATCGCCAAGATTTAGATGAGAATAAATAAAAATTTAAATATTTCGTTATTTCCATTGACGCTCTTGCATATTGTTTAAAATTTGATTTTTATAACGTAAATTTTCAAGCTTTATATTAAGAGCTCTATTTTCCTCTAAAAGCATATCTCGTTTACCGCTAATGTCCGCTATATCTCTACTTATATAATAAATTTGATTTGCTATGTAAATTTTTGGCAAAAATATAGCTAGAGCTATAAAAACAGCTAAATAGACCATCACTAATGTCTTAAAGCTTAAATTTACCTCACGTTTTTGCTCCTCGTCGTGAAGCGTTAGTAGCTCTTCTTTTTCTTGCATCTTTATCCCTTTATCTTAAAAACCCGCAGTTTTGCGCTCTTGCTTCGTGAGTTTATCTTTAGCTCATTTTGGCTTGCTGTTAGTGGCTTCTTGGTTAAAATTTCTCCTAGCTCATGGTTATTCCCGCACTCACATCGGTAGACGCCAGGCAGGCAGATACAGCTATTTGCCCATTTTTTAAAGCGCTCTTTTACGATCCTATCTTCAAGCGAGTGAAATGTAATAATCGCCACAAGACAATCTTTAAACCCACATTTTTCTATACTATCAAGTAAATTTGTTAGCTCATCTAGCTCACCATTTACCTCTATCCTGATGGCTTGAAAGGCAAGTATTGCAGGGCTAACTCCGCGCCCTTTTATCTGGGCTGTACCTATTAAATTTGCAAGCTCTTTTGCACTCGTTATCTTGCCTAAATTTCTAGCATTTATAATCTTGTTTGCGATCCCGGCAGCATTTTTTAGCTCGCCATAATCTCTAAAAATTCTAACCAACTCATCAAAAGAGTATCCATTTACAACGTCATATGCGCTAAAATTTCGCTCTTTATCCATTCTCATATCAAGCGTGCTTGAGCCAAGACTAAAGCCTCTATCATCTTTATCTATCTGAAGTGAGCTAACACCGATGTCAGCCAAAATTCCTCTAACATTTAAAATTTCTTCTTGACTTAGCTTGCTAGTCAATTCAGAGAAGTTACTTTTATAAATTTTAACCCTACTACCAAATGGCTCAAGTTTTTTTATTGAAAAATTTATAGCTTCATTATCTCTATCACAGGCAATTAAATTTAAATTTTCATTTTGAGACAAAATGGCACTAGAATGTCCGGCATATCCAAGCGTGTAATCTATAAAATTTCCATTTAAATTTTTAAAAAAAGATAGAACTTCATCAAGTAAAACACTAATATGTGGACTTTGCAACACTGCCTCTTTATAGTAAATAGTGTGGAAAATTTATCGAAATTTTACTTAAAAAGCTATCATTACACAAAATTTTACATAAATTTTAAGATAGCTTAAATATAATCACTTAAACGTAGGAGAAAAAATGGAGCTAGAACACTCAATAAACGAGATAAAAACAATATCACTTTCTATGTTTAGAAAGAATTTTTTTGGCGTCTTTCACGGCTCGATTTCGGCAAGAGTCGAAAAAAATCAATTTATAATCAATAAACAAAATGCCATTTTTGATAATTTAAAAGATGATGACTTGACGCTTCTTTCATCAAAAAAAGACTATCGTTGGAATGAAGCTAGTCTTGATGCTGATATACACTTAAATATTTATAAAAATATAAATGAGGCAAGATTTGTTTGCTACGCGATGCCACCATACGCAACTGCCTACGCAATGAAACATGAAAAAATTGTACCGAAAGATTATTTTGGGTATATGAGATTTGATAAAATTTCTGTTTATGATCCAAAACAATATGATGACTGGTATGAGCGCGCAGAAACTGAAATTTATAGATATATGCTAGAAAAAAATACAAACATTATTATCATTAAAGGATATGGCATTTATGCCTACAGCAGAAGCCCTCAGCTTCTTGCAAAAGAGATAGCTTTGCTAGAAAATAGCTGCAAATTGCTTCATTTAACTAGTGGTTATAGCGATTATAGTATTTAAAAATTTTGCTAACAATACTAAAAAATTGTTAGCAAAATCCTCCACAAAGATATTTTTAAAGCCCCTATTTTAAGCTTATTTAAGGCAATTTTATATAATATATCATACAAATTTCGTTAGTCTTTTAAAGGAAAATTTAATGTTGTCTTGGATGCAAAAACATAAAAAATACCTAGTTGTTACCATTTGGGTAAGTACAATAGCCTTTGTCGGAGCAGGCTTTGTAGGCTGGGGAGCATATGATTTAAACAGCAATCGAGCCACTTCAGTAGCAAAAGTAGGACACAGAAATATAAGCATTCAAGAACTGCAACAAAAATACGATAGTTTGTATCAATACTATAATAATCTTTTCGATGGTAAATTAACACAAGAAAAGGCCAATGAGTTAGGATTACAAAATGCTGCACTTCAGGCTACAATTCAAGAGAATTTACTGTTAAACTTTGCAGACGATATAGGTCTTAGTGTTAGTAAAGATGATATTTTAAAATATATAATCGTTGATCCAACATTTCAAAAAGATGGTGCTTTTGATAAAAATTTATACTACGATATTTTAAGAAGAGCCAGAATAAATCCAACCGATTTTGAAGAAAATTTAAAACTAACAATACTACTTGATAAACTTAGAACTATTTTAAATTTACCAGCCAATAAAGAAGACATTGCAATGATGGAAGCAAGCTTTTTTATGCAAGACAAATTAGCAATACAGATAATAAATGCTAATCAAAGTGATATAAAAATAGATGAAAAAGAGCTAAAGAATCTTTGGGAAACAAATAAAAACAACTATATGACAAAGACTATATATGGTCTAGAAACATACTTTATAGAGTCAAACAAAAATGATGTAAATCAAACTACTTTGAGTGACTACTATAACGAAAACAAGGAGAGATATAAAGGTTCTGATGATAAAATCAAATCATTTGACGAAGTAAAGACTGAAGTTATCAAAGACTACAATATCGAAAAAAGCAAGACTGATGCTTTAAAAAAATATACCTCTATCAAAAAAGCTGAGCTTGCAACAAATGAATTTGTTAGTATAAATGAAGATAATGCGACATTCTCACTCGATGAAATAAAAGGTGCAAAAGTTGGTGAAGTTATAAAACCATTTACATATAAAGATGGATATTTGATAGTTAGGGTAAAAAGCATAACTCCTCCACAACCTATGAGTTTTGACCAAGCAAGAGCAATGGTACTTGAAATTTACAAAGATAAAAAGAAAAAAGAAAACTTAACAACTATGGCAAAAGAGTCTTTACAAAATTTCAAAGGTACTGATATAGGCTTTATTAGTAGAGACATAAATAGCTCTATCTTAGGACTAAATGAAAGTGAGACTAGAGCTTTTGTTTCTCAACTTTTTGAAACTAACAACAAAAAAGATTATGTTATATTAGAAGATAAGGCCGTTGTATACGATATTTTGGAACAAAGGTTGCTTGTAGATAATATAGATAATAACTATAAGCAAATAACACAGCAAAACGTTACAATGCTTAAAAATAATGAGTTAATAAAAGATTTAACAAACAAACTAAAAAAATACTATGAAATTAAAGAATATATCAAAAGGTAATTTATCTTGAGTACAAAAATTTTAGGTATAGATATCGGCTCTTTCCAGATTTGTGCAGTAATAGCACAACATGATGAAAATGGTATTAAGATAATTGGAATTGGAACTGAAAAAACGCAGGGAATAAGAAAAGGTGTTATAACTAATATTGAACAAGCTGCAAAGTCGATAAAAAATGCATTAATAGAAGCACAAAGAGTTGCAGGAACACGCTATGAAAAAGTCATAGTTTCTATTTCTGGTGCGTATACAAAAAGCGTTGACAGTAGTGGTGTAGTGAATATACCAAATCATGAAATAGGCATAAAAGAGATCGAACGTGCTATGCAAATGGCCGATCATACAGCTGATATACCTCATGAATATGAAAAATTACATGTTCTTCCTTATAATTTTAAAGTAGATGGACAAGAACACATTGAAGATCCAATAGGCATGAATGGTAGTAGACTGGAAGTGCAAACACATATTGTTACAGTACAAAAATCATCTATTAGCAACCTAAGAAAAGCCGTAAATTTAGCAGGCGTTCAACTAGATAACATAGTCCTTTCAGGATATGCTTCTGCGATAGCAACATTAACAAAAGATGAGAAAGAACTTGGTGCCGCACTTGTTGATATGGGTGGTGCGACTTGTAATCTTGTGGTACATTCTGGAAATTCTATAAGATACAATGAATTTTTACCTGTTGGCTCAGCAAACATTACAAATGATCTTTCTATGGCTCTGCATACACCACTTCCAAAGGCAGAAGAGATAAAATTAGGCTATGGCGCTTTAATAAATAAGTCAGTTGATCTAATAGAGCTCCCGATCCTTGGAGATGAAACAAAAAGCCACGAAGTTTCACTAGACATAATATCAAATGTTATATATGCCAGAGCAGAAGAAACCCTTATGGTACTTGCTAAGATGCTAGAAGATAGCGGCTATAAAGATAGCATTGGTGCTGGAATAATACTTACTGGTGGCATGACTAAATTAGAAGGTATTAGAGATCTTGCATCTGCGATATTTGATAAAATGCCAGTTCGTATAGCAAAACCAAAAGAAATGGATGGATTATTTGAAATTTTAAGAGATCCAGCAAATTCTTGTGCTATAGGGCTTTGTTTGTATGGTGCTGGCAACTTTAGCCCATACGAGATTGATTCTGAGAAAAAAATGAGATACCAAGGGGAAATAGCCTCAAAACCGAAAGCAAATTTTAGAAATGTTTTTGTAGAAGAAGAAAACGTACAAAATTTTGGACAAGAGGTGCAGGATCCAAATGAAAAAGAGGATAGTTTTTCTGATAAAGATTTTGAATTAGAGATAGCAAATAAATCAAAAAACAAAGAAGAGCTTGCCAATATTGCAGATATTAGCAAACAAGAAAAAAAGCCAAATGCTTTTGCAAAATTTTGGTATAGTATTACACAATTATTTTAAGGAGAATTTCAAAAATGAGTAGCTTCACAGTAGAAGAAAATAAAAGCATCTATGGTGCAAAGATAAAGGTCGTAGGTGTAGGTGGAGGTGGTGGCAATATGGTCAACCACATAATAAGAGTTAATCCGAATTTAAATATAGATCTTATTGTTGCTAATACAGATGCTAAGGCTCTTGAAAATTCTCTTGCACATACAAAAATACAGCTTGGAGAAAAGACAACAAAAGGTCTAGGTGCAGGCATGAGACCTGAAATAGGAAAAGCTGCTGCTGAAGAGAGCTACGATGAAGTAAAAAGTGCACTTGAGACATCAGATATAGTTTTCATTGGTACAGGACTTGGTGGGGGAACTGGTACAGGCGCAGCTCCAGTAGTTGCTCAAGCTGCAAAAGATATTGGTGCACTAACAGTTGCAGTTGTTACTATGCCTTTTATGTTTGAAGGAAAAAAACGTAGAAAATTGGCTGATTGTGGCCTTGAAGAGCTCAGGAAAGAAAGCGATTCTATTGTTGTCATTCCAAACGATAAACTCCTAACATTAATTGATAAAAATGCTGGCATAAAAGAAAGCTTCGAAATGGTTGATGAAGTGCTTGCAAGAGCTGTCAATGGCATGAGTACGATCGTGCTTGACTCAGGAAAAAGTGATATAAATCTAGACTTTGCAGATGTTAGAACGATTATGAGCCATAGAGGACTAGCTTTAATGGGTGTTGGCGAAGCAAGTGGCGAGGATGCAGCGCAAGAAGCTATAAAAAATGCTATACAATCACCACTTCTTGATAACATGACAATAAATGGTGCATTTGGTATTTTAGTTCATTTTAGAATAAGCCCTAGTTGCCCACTAGCTGATATCAATAATGCGATGAGTATTATTCATGAGGCAGCAGATGAAGATGCTGAAATTATATTTGGTACAACAACTGATGACAAAATAGAAGACAATAAGGTTGAAGTTACAATAATAGCAACAGGTTTTCAAAGCTCACAAAAAGAAACTGAAAAAAAAGATGAAGTACAAACTTCTAATGCAAGCGATATCATAAAAAAAGAGCGTATATTAAGACTTAAAAAAGTTAGTGGTGGATATGACGAAGACTATATGTCACAGCTTGATGTACCATCATTTATGCGCCATCAAATGGACTAATAAAAACAAACTCCTTAAAATTTCTAGAGAGCTTTTGCTCTCTAGATTATTAAAAATTTACAAACCTTTAAATCTAAAAACTTAAAAATTTAAACTCCAAGTTGGGCTTTTACAAAATCACTTGCCATTTGTATATTCCACTCAGGCTCCCAGACAAGATCGATCTCGCACTCTTTGACACCCTCTATATCAAGCACGGCAGTCTCTACCCAGCCAAGTATCATTTCATGTAGCGGGCAAGATTTGGTTGAAAGCGTCATAGTAACTTTTGCTTTGCCATTTTCATCGCAGCTAGCATCATATATAAGCCCAAGCGAAACGATATCAAAGCCAACTTCTGGATCAACGATATTTGACAGTGCGTTATAAATTTTTTCTTTCATTTTTTATCCTTTAAAACCAGTAAATCTAAAAATATTTATTATATTTATCGATAGTAAAACTATACTAAGAGCTATAAAAATCATACCTGCTTGCACTAAAATTTCTAGTTCAAAGCAAGTTGAGAGAATATAGCAAAGAAGTGAGATAGCATTAAAAGCTATACCAAAATAAGCTATCTTTTTTAGTATCATGGCATCAAGAAGTGGCACTTTTACCTTTCCGACAAAAGGTGCTACGTAGTGATACCATATGAGAAATGGTGCGATCTTGTAAAGATGAGCTACGATAAAAGCAAACAAAAAGCCATATATTAAAAAATATGCAGCTAAATTTAATTTGCCTAAGGCTATAAAAACAGCAGCACCAAGTAAAGCCACCAACGAAAGCACGATATTTACATTCCAGTAATCATACGCCTTTCTAACGCGCTTTTTTAAAATATAAAGTGCTTGAGCTATAAAAAGTAAAGCCGCCACACATATTGACAAAATAGACAAATTTTCATTAAAAGCTAGTAAGATACCACCCAAAATATAGCATGCTAGTGAGGCCTTGCTAAGTGTAAATTTTAGATCATGAGCTAGCGCAAACATAGGCAAGAGTACGCTAGCAGCTCCAAGTATCACAAGAAATACAAATCCCAGCACAAAATAGACGTGAAATTTTAGTGTCATCTCAAAATCAAGCATCAGCGTGCCACTAAGTATCATAAGCAAGCAAAAACCAAGCGTTATTCCAATTACCAAAAAGATAGCTGAAACAAAAAGTGCAAAGGCTGCAAAGCTCTTTTTTTCATTATCCATAAAGCTTAATGCGTAAGTCGTAGCAAAGAAAGCGAGCGAGCAAAAAAGCAAAACTCCACTAATTTGTAAAATTTTAGCCTCAGCAAATAACATCCCGTAGCACATGCCCAGCAATGATAGACAAAAAATAGCCAAATTTGAAATAGCACCTTTTGCGGTAAAAAACGGCTTTTCTAAGATGACTGAAGTTAGCTGATAGAGTGCTCCGATAATAATACTCATAACAAAGCCAACAAAAAATATATGCAAAAAACCAGCTGTGTTTAGTGAGCTAATCGCATCAAAATCTGCATAAAAGAATGCCGGCACACTTAATGCCAAAAACAAAATTCCAGCAATAAAATATCCACCAACTAACTTAAATGGTGGTGCGTAAGTATTTAAAAGCATCTTAGTGGCAAAGACTCGTATCTACGTCTTCTATATTTGCGCCGTCTTTTAGGCTAAAAATCATCTTTACAGCCCCACCATCTATATCTTCACGCTCTATATCAAAGCTCTTGTCTATCTTTGGTATAAGACCGGCTGGAAATTTATGATTTAGCATCATAATTTTTGTGTTTTTATCAGCAAATTTAATAGCGATTAATGCATTGACCATTGGCTCTGGCGGTACGCAAGGACGTGAATCAAAACCAACAAAATTTACACCATTTTCATTAAATTTATAAAATGGTACGGTTGCACCATCGACATTAAACTGCTCCGCATTTTTGAAAAAATCACTCATTTTTTCTCCTTTTAATTTTGGAGAATTATACTCTGATTAAACTTTTTAAACTATTGATTTGCTTCAACAAAAGCTATTTTACGTAAGGTATAAATTCCTCATACCCTAGTCTTGTCATATCTTCAAGCGGTATAAATTTTAGACTAGCTCCGTTTATGCAGTACCTTAGTCCGCCCTTATCGCTTGGTCCATCATCAAAGACATGACCAAGGTGCGCGTCGCTATTTTGTGACTTCACCTCAACCCTTTTCATCATAAACGAGTTGTCCTCCTTATATGAAAGTGCTGTTGTCGTGATAGGCTTTGTAAAGCTTGGCCAGCCACATCCTGCATCAAATTTATCTGCACTTGAGAAAAGTGGCTTTCCACTCGTTATATCTACATAAATGCCTTTTTTATCAAATTTATCATACTCGCTGCTAAATGGCCTCTCAGTCGCTGCTTCTTGCGTCACGGCATACTGCTCGCTACTTAAATTTTTCTTTAGCTCATCTTTACTAAGCGGCTTAAATTTCGCCTCATCGTAAAGCGGTTTATCAGCTAAGCCTAGATCAATGTGACAATATCCAAAAGGATTTTTATCAAGATAATCTTGATGATACTCTTCGCCTAAGACAAAATTTTTAAGTGGCGCCACCTCAACCACGATCTTATCTTTAAATTTCTTTTGTTCTATTTTCATAAAGCTCTCTATCGTTGGCAGATCACTTTCGCTCACATAGTAAATTCCGCTTCTATACTGCCTACCAACGTCATTGCCTTGTTTGTTTAGCGAGGTCGGATCGATCACTCTAAAAAAGTGAGCCAAAATTTCAGCCAAAGCGACTCTATTTTCGTCGTATTTTACATAAAGTGTCTCAGCATGATCACTCTCATGAAGCTCGCGGTAGCTAGTATTTTCGCTCTTGCCATTCGCGTAGCCTACCTTTGTATCCACTACGCCAAATATCTTTTTAAAATATCCCTGCATACCCCAAAAGCAACCACCTGCTAGATAAATTTCTTTTAAATTTTGCCCTGCCATCGTCTGCTCCTTTATAAGCTCATCTTTTGCCATCAAATTTAGACCAAAAAACACTGCTGCCATTAAGATAAATTTTAAGATCTTTTTCATTCTATCTCCTTTTATTTTTGAAAGATTATACGAAAATTAAAGTTATAAAGTGTGAAGTAAGGGGCAAACGCCCCTAAATTTTAGTGTAAGAAGTGTCTAACGCCAGTGAAATATAGCGACATGCCATGCTCATTGGCAGCCTATAATCATCATATAAAAAACCAAAAATATATCTACTAGATTCTACTGGAATCAATAATATACCCTTGTCGTGTTAGTTCTCTAATTAGATTTGTAGTCGCCTCTTCAATCTTATTTTTAAAAGGTATGTATATCAAGCCATCAATGTCTGATGGTTTTTCAAAATTATCCGCTTCTTTTAACAAAATAGCAACTTTTTCTCTACCAAGTCTTGCTAAAAACATTCCAAGCTCAAGTACAACATTTTGTCTTACCCTTGATCTACAGATCTCTTCACTCTTTGCTTTTCCCTCATCATCAGGAGTTGCCAAAACAATAGCGTATCCAACATCCTTAGAATACTCCTCTAGCTTTTCTATAATTGTCTTACCAATAGATGCCTTTTGATCTAAAATTATCGGCTCCAAATCCCAACGTCTTAAAAGAGCTTCTAATTCTATTTTTGCATGCTCATTATGTCCATAAACAACAAAAACTTTCTTTATTTTTTTAGTTGAACACTCCAAAATTCCTTTTATTTTATCTTGATTTTTCCCTTGTATATTAACTTTACCACTATCATAGCAATTTATAATACATTCATTATTTAGTTTAAGTTTTCTTCCATATTGAATTTCAGCATCTGTTTGAATTTCTACACCTTCTAGCTCTTGTATTTTCTTAACAACCTCTTCATACTTCATAGATATGCCCCCAAATTTTAGTGTAAAAAGTGTCTAACGCCAGTGAAATATAGCGACATGCCATGCTCGTCAGCAGCCTCTATCACCTCATCATCTCTGATACTGCCACCTGGCTCGATGACGCATTTTACGCCGACCTTACTAGCGATGTCGATACTATCTCTAAATGGAAAGAATGCCTCACTTGCAAGTACGCAGCCACTTAGATCGATCTTTAGCTCTTTTGCCTTTGCCACGGCTGCACGAGCAGCATCCACGCGGCTAGTCATACCCATGCCAATAGCTACCATAGCACCATCTTTTACATAAACTACGCAGTTGCTCTTCGTTAGCGCAGCCACTTTCCACGCGATCTGAGCATCTTTTAGCTCGCTACCAGTTGCAAATCTCTTACTCATTTGCTTCATATTTTCAAGCTCTTCGTCCTTTACATAGTCTCTTTCTTGAAATACAAATCCACCATCAACGTGTTTAAAGTCAAATTTATCATTTGAGCGAACTAAAAATTTATTGTCTTGAGTGAAAATTTTGATACGTTTTTTACTCTCAAATACTTTAAGAGCTGCTTCATCAACATTTGCAGCGATTATTACCTCAACATAAATTTCATTTATCTTTTTAGCTAGCTTTTCATCAAGTGTGCCATTTATCGCGACTACACCGCCGTAAGCTGAGATCGGATCGCATTTAAGCGCAGCCTCGTAGCTCTCAAGCAATGTATCTTTTACCGCAAAGCCGCAAGGATTAGCGTGCTTGATGATAGCCACAGCTGGCGCGTCATCAAAGCTAGTTGCAAGCATTAGCGCGCCATTTATATCGGTCATATTATTGAAACTTGCCTCGCCTTTTAGCGCTCTAAAGTTGTTCGTAAAGAAATAATCAAACTCATAAAGTGCCCCTTTTTGGTGTGGATTTTCGCCGTATCTAGTATCAAAAACCTTGCTTCCCACGATAAATCTAGCATCGCCAAAACCGCCATTAAATCTATCATTCATATAGTTTGCGATCATGCTATCATAAGCTGCCGTATGTTCGAACGCCTTTATCATCAGCGATCTTCTAAACTCAAAATCATCGCTTTTTTCTCTTAGGCGCTTTAAAATTTCATCGTAGTCAAGCACGCTCGTGACTATAAGCACGTCTTTAAAGTTTTTAGCAGCGCTTCTCACCATGGCTGGGCCGCCGATGTCGATGTTTTCGATGATCTCGGCAAAGTCATCAGTCCTTATAGTAGTCTCTTTAAAAGGATATAAATTTACGCAAACTAGGTCGATGCCCTCGATGCCATACTCCTTTGCCTGAGCCACGTGTGTAGCGTCATCGCGTTTGTGCAAGATGCCACCATGTATCTTTGGATGAAGGGTCTTTACCCTACCCTCAAACATCTCAGGTGAGCCCGTAAATTCGCTAACCTCAGTGGCTTTGACGCCCTCGCTCTTTAAAAGTTTGTAGGTGCCACCAGTTGAAAGTATCTGCCAGCCAAGCTCTTCTAGCCCCTTTGCAAACTCTACAATGCCCTCTTTATCGCTAACGCTAAGCAATGCTCTCATTTTTTCTCCTTTATTAAATTTTTTATCTTTTTGTTAAACATATACCTTTTACAAGCAGAAGCTGCCCCATTTTTATATCTTTTGCGATATTCTTTATCGATAAGGCTTCTAGCGTAACCATAACATTTACAGCTGCATCTATATAATAGTCTTTTCTCTCTACAAAGTTTTCACGCTTTTGACCAACAATATCAACGCTAAAGGCATAGCTTGAAATTTGATTTCCATCAAAATATCTCGCATCTAATACTCTTAAATTTACAGGTTCCTCTTTCTCAAGCGCCTCGCATATCGGCTTTTTCGAGCTAAATTTCATCACCTTTATGCCGCGATCATACGAAAAGATATACTCACTAATTTCATTTAATTTTTTTGCTTGAACTGACATAATGTCGCTCTTGTTGCCATCTTTATCGACAAATATTATGCTCACATTGCTATCTTTAACATCGTAGTTGCTGATGACCAACCTTTGATCTTGATAAAGCTCACTTTGCGTAAGCTTAAATTTTATCTCTTTTCCATCGACATTTACCACTTTAAAATCATTACAAAAGCCAGCCACCGCTAGCAGCAAAATAATAAATTTCTTCATCTAAACTCCAAATTTCTCTTTTAATCGCCCATAAGCCTCGTTTATCTCCTGAAGCTTTTTAGTTGAGCGCTCGATCACCTCTTTACTCTCACCCCTGCCCATCAAAATATCGGGATGATACTGTCTTACAAGCTCTTTGTAACGAGCTTTTACCTCTTCAAGACTTGCATTTTTGCTAAGTCCTAAAACCTCAAAAGCATCTTTTTCTTGGACTATTTCATCGGGATTTGCCTCAAATCTTGAGCCATAAAAACTATCAAATTTAAAGATGATCTCATCAAGCGTTTCTTTATCAATGCCAAATCCATAAGCGATATTTCTTATAACATCTTGCTCACTTTTGTTAAATTCTCCATCGATGTAGGCTAAATTTAGAAAAAATGTGAGCCTAGCGACGCATATATCGTAGTTTAGATTAAAAGCACTCTTGTAGTTTCTAGCGGTTTCATAGGCATTATCTATATTTTCTTTTTGGCTCTTATAAACCTCTTTTAGATACTCACGCACGCCGCTAACGCCACTAACTTTCTGGCTTAGATCATCTAGCACTTGAGTGATCAGCCTAGCCTCTAGCTCGCTAACTCTGCCGTCACTTTTAGCTACTTTTGCAAGCAGTGAGACTAGAAATTTAGCCTCATCTACATCTGCTTGTTTCTTGCGGTTACTACCTATTTGGACATTCATAAAGAGAAATATCGCACCGCCTAATATCAGTAAAAACAGGACTCCAGACATATTACCACAAGTGATAGATAGTATTTTTTATTTTGCCATTTACTAGTTCGTTTTTACGCCAAGAGCTCTCGTCGTTCATCACATTCCAACGGCGCTCTTCAGGGCGGTAAAACCAGTCTTTGTCTATCTGATAATAAATTTGCTTGCCATTTGTTTCAATGATGTTTGCGATATTGTTATCATGGTAGCTATTTTCATCGTAGTCAGTAAAAGCTCGCTGTCCCATCTCAGAGTAAAGTAGCGTTAGCTCTTGAAGCATTTCATTTAGATCATCATCCATCTTTTTTACATGAAGGCCGATCTCGTGCGCCTCTCTAAAGAGGATCGGATATTCGTGAGCTGGGTAGTCGCCATTTAGCCTTTCAGAAATTTCTGCGATCTTTTTATCATCATCTATGTGATACCTAAGAAGCTCGGTGCAAATCTTAAGCGATAGCGAGCTAGCACGATCAACCGCACCAAAGACTAGCGGATGAATATACTCATAAAGCGAATTATAAGGGTTTGTATCGTTTGGCCTATCTTTGTCTTGCTCTTTCCAAAGCTTCACCACACGACTAAGTTCATCCATCGAAACGCTCACAAGCTCATTGCCTTTGTTTGTCGGGCTAAGCTCGTGTTTGAGTGAGGTATCAACAGGCGTTAGATAGGCAAGTGGGCCCATGACGATCTCATTTGCGCCAAGTGCCATCATGGTAGCAGCTGAGGCGCAGTTTGCAGGTATTAGAGCTATTAAATTTTTGCAGTAATTTCTAAGTGTAGTGATGATCCTAAGAGCGGCAATACCGCTTCCACCGTCACTTTTTATAAAAAGATAAGCAGTATCTATCTTTTTACCCTTTAAAATTTCATACATAGCACTCGCATCATTGCCGCAAACGCTACCAGCATTTGAATTATAGTAAGTTATCAAGGTGGCGTTTAGTCTTTTTTCGATCGATTTTATTAAATTTTGTGTCTTACTAAAAAGCACTGGCGGCTTTGCTACGCCTCGTTTTTCAACTTGTTCTGTTTCCTTTTGCTCATTTTCAGCCTCAGCGACCTTGCTCTTTTTTAAAGCCATTTCTTAATCCTCTTTTCTAACGATTTTTGCAAACTCATTTAGATAAATTTCTCTTATCTCATCCAAACTCTCATCAATATCATTTAGTTTAAATCTTCTGCCACCACTAACGCCGATCTTTTCAAATTTCACACCAAATTTAGCAGCAAGCGCTTCAAATTTAGCCTCGTCTTTTACTCCCACAACTGCTCTTGAAAAGCTCTCATCAAAGATAAAATTTGGCTCTTTAAATTTCGCCTCGCAATTTACGCCGATGTTTGATATGCTAGCCATTTTTGCTAGCGTGATAGCAAGACCACCTACGCCTACGCTATTTGCAAACTCTAAAATTTGCTCTTTATTTGCTTCGATCACTAGGTCCCAAAGGGCTCGCTCAGCTTTATAATCAACCTCTTTTAGCTTGCCACCAACCACGTTAAATAGCGCCTTTGCATAAAGTGAAGCAGCAAATTCTTCACTTGTCTCGCCAAGCAAGTAAATCGCCCTACCCTCTCTTAAAAATGTACTTTTTAGGCTTAAGTTCGCATCCTCATTTACACCTACTGTAACAATGGCTGGTGTCGGATAGACGCTCACGCCGTCAGTGTCGTTATAAAGGCTCACGTTGCCACTAACAACTGGTGTATTTAGCTCACGGCAAGCCTCTTTTATCCCTTCACATCCCTCTTTGAACTGCCACATAACCTCTGGATTTTGAGGATTGCCGTAGTTTAGGCAGTCAGTTATCGCAAGTGGCACAGCGCCACTCATCGCGACCTTTCTGCCAGCTGCAGCGACGGCTCTTGCAGCGCCAACTTTTGGATCAACAAAATTTGCTCTAGGATCGCACTGAGCAGCCATAGAGACGGCTTTTTTAGTGCCTTTTACTCTGATGCTTGCAGCGCCTAAGTGGCCTGGCTGTTTTATCGTATTTGTCTGGATATTTGCGTCATATTGGTCGTAGATGAAGCTTTTATTTAACACTTCTGGCTCTTTTAAAAGCTTGAAAAATGCAGTTTTGTTATCAACATTATTTGGTATTTTTAAATTTGCTATCTCATCAAGGTATTTTGGACGTGCGACTGGGCGATCAAGCACCGGAGCTGCCTCGCTAAGTGGGCCGATAGGGATTTCGCCTGCAAGCTCACCATGCCAGTAAAGCTGCATCACGCCGCTACTTGTGACCTCGCCGATGATCTCAGCGTCAAGGTCCCACTTTCTAAAAATTTCAAGTACCTTTTGCTCATAGCCTTTTTTGGCGCATATTAGCATACGCTCCTGAGACTCACTTAGCATCAGCTCATAAGGCGTCATGCCAACTTCGCGCATCGGCACGCGATCTAGATACATCTTCATACCACTACCGCTTCTGCCAGCCATCTCAAAGCTAGAGCTTGTTAGCCCTGCTGCGCCCATATCTTGGATGCCAATGATGTAGTCTTTTTTAAAGAGCTCCAAGCAAGCTTCCATGAGCAGCTTTTCGGCAAATGGGTCGCCCACTTGCACCGTTGGGCGAAGTGATTTATTCTCGTCGTTAAAGCTATCACTCGCCATCACAGCGCCACCAAGTCCGTCTCTACCGGTCTTTGAGCCAACGTAAATGACTGGATTGCCTACGCCTTCAGCCTTGCCGTAGAAAATTTCATCACTTTTGCAAAGGCCAAGCGCAAAGGCGTTGATTAGGATGTTGCCATTAAAGCTAGGATCAAACGTAGTTTCGCCACCAACTGTTGGAATACCCATGCAGTTGCCATAGTGTCCTATGCCAGCGACACTTCCTTTTAGTAGATATCTATGCTTTTTAGCTAGTTCGCCATCGCCTCTTATCTCGCCAAAACGAAGCGAGTTCATATTCGCAACGACTCTTGCGCCCATCGTAAAGACGTCTCTTAAAATTCCACCAACGCCAGTTGCAGCACCTTGAAACGGCTCGATAAAGCTTGGATGGTTGTGACTCTCCATCTTAAAAACAGCTGCAACCCCATCGCCAACGTCGATGACGCCGGCATTTTCACCAGGTCCTTGGATGACCCAAGGCGCCTTTGTCGGAAAGCCATTTAGATATTTTTTACTTGATTTATAGCTGCAGTGCTCGCTCCACATCGCCGAAAATATACCAAGCTCTAGCAAATTTGGCTCACGTCCTAAAATTTTTAAGATCTCTTCATACTCTTCGTCGCTGATTTTATGTGCTTGTATGGTAGCTTTATCCATTGATGTAACCTTTTAAGAATTTTAAGCCATTTTACAATCTTGCTTATAAAAAGTTACTAAAAAGCCTTTTGAAATTTAGCAGAAAAAAGCATTATTGAGAGAAATTTGCCTACTTTGATAAGGCCTTTTTATATTAGCATTTTTAAAATTTATACCAGTGCTTTATTTTTGCTAGCATAGTAATAAAAAGTGGCAAAATTTTCAAAACTAGCTCGTAGCTATTTTATTGCCACTTTTATTTATATTTGCGGTTTTGTTTCTATTTTGTATTTTTAAAAACTTTTTCAAGATGCGCTTCGTACTCTTTTAGATATCTTGGCAGATCCGGCATCTTGATCACATCATTGCACATAAAATATGGAAGCGATTTCATGCCCAAAAACTCATTTGCCTTTCTAAAATGAAAATAAACCCCATCAACGCCGCGCGCTTCAAAAAACTCGTTTGGATTGCTAAATGCCTCGGCCGGGGCATTCCAAGTAAGGCTTAGCATAAATTTCTTACCATTTAGCAAGCCGCCTTTGCCGTAGTTTTTAGTTGGATCAACCCTATGCCTGCCATCACTCGTATAAAGCTTGCCATGACCTGCGGTAAAGACCTCGTCGATATACTTTTTCACTATCCAAGGCTCGCCCATCCACCAAGCTGGCATCTGCCAAACTACGGCGTCCATCCAGAGAAATTTCTCAACTTCATCCTCGATATCATAGCCTTGATCTATCACAGTTTGCTTTATCTCGTGACCCATTTTTGCGAGCTTCTCGCATGCAAGGTCGTGAAGTGTTTGATTTAGTCTGCCATCTGAGTGGGCAAATTTTTTACCACCATTTATAAGTAAAATTTTCATCGTATCTCCTTAAAAAACGAAAATTTTAACCAAAAAAAGTATCATTTTCCTAAACAAAAATGGCTAAACATTTCGTCTAAAATTTCACTTCTTTCAAATGGCTTTGTGATGCTTGCAAGCGCCTTTATCGCACTATTTAGCTCATAAGCAAAAATTTCTAGCTCCTCTTCGCTGAGTCTCAAAAAGGCTCTTTTTAAAGCCTCACTAGCCTCTTTACAGCTTAAAATTTGGCGGTTTGAGCTTAGCATGATCTCATCAGTATCCTGTGTCTTAAGATAAGCTTCAAGCTCTTTTAAAACTATGCTCGTATCATTTTTTGCTGAAATCTTGATAGCACCTTCTAGCTCTATATCAAATTTAAACGCTAGATCGCTTTTGTTTAGGATAAAAAAGGCTTTTTTACTTGAGTTAGAAACGAGTCTAATTATCTCTTTGTCTTGCTCGTCGCTTATATTTGAGCCGTCAAAGATAGCTAGGATGATATCAGCTTCGTTTATGGCTGAGATTGAGTAATTTATGCCGATTTGCTCGATCCTTCCAGCATTTTTTCTTATGCCAGCGGTATCTATTATACGAACTAGATGTGAGCCGATCTTGAAATTTTCTTCTATTCTATCTCTGGTCGTGCCCGCCTCGTCGCTAACGATTGCTCTCTCGTATGCCAAAAACGAGTTTAAAATAGAGCTTTTACCAACATTTGGCTTACCAACGATAGCGATCTTAAAGCCATCTATTAGCCCTCTTCTTTGCTCGCTAAGTGTGGCTATGCGCTCTAGTTTCTCACTATTTTTTAAAAGCATCTGCTTGGTCTGCTCTAGTAAATTTGCTGGCAGATCATCATCAGCATAGTCAATCATCGTCTCAACAAAAGCAAGAGTTTTGACCGCTTCGCTTCTGATCTCGCTTACAAATTTACTAAGATCGCCTTGCATCTGGCGGGTCAAAATTTTAGCAGCGATCTCGCTTTTTGAAGTAATGAGCCCTTGCATAGCCTCAGCCTTAGCTAGATCCATCTTGCCATTTAAAAATGCCCGCTTGCTAAACTCGCCTGGCATAGCAAGCCTTGCGCCAGCCTTTATTAGCTCATTTAAAATTCTCTCACTCACCATCACGCCACCATGAGTTTGAAATTCAACGATATCCTCGCCTGTAAAGCTTGCTGGGGCTTTAAAATATATAACGACGCCCTCGTCTAAAATTTCATCATCAAGGGAGTAGATTTTGGCTAGTTTTGCGTATCTTGGCTCTAAATTTGAAAGTTTAAGAAGTTTTAAAGAGGTGGCCAGAGCGTCTTTGCCACTAAGCCTTACGATAGAAACTGAGCCGATGCCATAAGCTGTGGCAAGGGCTGCAATGGTTTCACTCATTTTTTGAAAAAGTCATTTACGACGACAAATTTGCCGTCATTGCCGCTTTTTATGCCGACATATTTATCTGGGAATTTCTCGCGAAGCTTCTCAAGTGCGATCTTGACCAAAACCCCGTCAAGTGGCTTTGTTTGAGCTCTGCCACTATTTTGCACACGCTCGATCACGCCATTTAGATACTGATCCATCATCGCTTCTTGATTTTGCAAAAATTGCGCGATTTCAAGGCGGATAGCAAGGTTATATTTTGAGTTTAGCCAGTTATAAAGCATATAAGATATCGCTTTATACCTATAACCTTCTTTGCCTATAAGTAGAGCCGCATCAGCTCCATCAAGCTCTATAAGCACCGTTTCATCGTCAAATTTGCTAACTTCAATTTTACTAATATCAAAACAACTTGCCTTAAAAAGACGGTTCATGCCCTCTTTGATCTCAGGTAAAATTTTATCAAAGTCGATTGTTGCTTTTTCTTTTTTTTCTTTTTGTAAAGCTTGAGCCACACTATCTTCATCAGTTTGATTAAAATTTTCAATAATAGAATTATCTAAAATATTTTTAGGAGCATTTTTGCTAGCTTGTGACTCCTTTATTTCTTTTGGCTCATCAAGTCTCTTTATCACATATCCTGGCTCAGCCTCTTCTTCACTCTTTTGAGCAAATGCATCTTTAGCTAGAGCTTCATTTTTTTCACTTAAATTTGACTTTTCATTTTTATGCTCTTTTTGCTCAAATTTAGTTTCGCTTTTTTCATCTCTATGTTTTTTAGAGCCTCGCTTTTTATCACTATGATCATGTTTTTTAGCTTGCTTTTTATCTTCTTTTATAGCTTCGTTCTCATCATTTTTTTTAACAAAATTTTTATCATTTTTTGGCTTGTGTTGTGGCTTTGGTTGATTTTCTAAATTTGCTTCAATGATCGCACTTCTTTTAAAAAATCCCAAAAAACCACTACTTGGATGCTGTAAAACTTTTATATCAAGCTGAGTTACTGAGCAGTTAAGCTGCTCGGCTGCTTTTTGAAATGCCTCTTGAAGGGTATTTGCTTCTATTTTCATTAAGCCTTTACCTCCGCAGCTTTTTTATGTTTTTCAAAAAGTTTATTTACAAATACTTGCTGAACAACCGAGCAAACGTTATTTACAAACCAGTAAAGTGTAAGACCAGCTGGGAATGTCACGAAGAAAAATGTAAATATAAGAGGTAAAAATTTCATCACCTTTTCTTGCATAGGATCAGTAAATGTCGTTGGTGTAAGCTTCTGCTGTAAAAACATCGTTAGACCCATCAAAATAGGTAATACAAAATATGGATCCATTACTGAAAGATCGTGTATCCAAAGTATCCAAGGAGCACCTTTTAGCTCGATCGCATTTAGTAAGACGCGGTAGATTGCAAAAAATACCGGAATCTGAAGCAAGATCGGCAAGCATCCACCCATTGGATTTGCGCCATGCTTTTTATAAAGCTCCATCATATGAACTTGCATTTTTTGCTTGTCGTCTTTGTATTTTACTTGAAGTTCTTTTACCTTTGGAGCAAGCTCTTTAAGCTTATTCATAGATAACATACCCTTATATGTAAGTGGGAATAAAACTATCCTTATAACAAGTGTTAGCACAACTATCGCCCAACCCCAGTTGCCAATGTAGTTATGCAAGAAATTTAAAAATGCAAACATCGGTTTTGCTATAAATGTAAACCAACCATACTCAATAACATCATTTAGTCTCTCGTCCATTGAGCTTAAAATTTTATGCTCTTTTGGTCCGATATATGCGCCTAATTTTAAATTATCATTTGCCTTTACAAAAAGAATAGGATTATTGTTAGAACCTTTGTCTACGGCTACTTCAAATGGCTTTTCAAATGAGTAAAATAGCGTTGTATAGTATCTATCAGATGCGGCCGCTATTGTGGTATTTGCATAGTTTTTAACCTCTTTGGCGTCACCATCTTCAATAATATTTAGGCTATCATCAGTGTTTCTAAGCATCACGCCGTGAACCGTATAGCTATCTACTGAGATGTTTGGTCTAAAGCCAGGAGTGATGAAATAATCAACACTTTTACTTAAATTTACTTCAACTTCATATCTGCCATTTGGGTAAAATTTGATATTTTTTGTAACTGTAACTCCATCTAAATTTTGAGTAAGTTTTATGGTTTTAGGCTCGCTGCTAGCATCTATCTCGCTAGCGTCACTACTATATGCAACCTTAAAGGCATCAGTGTTTAAAGTACTATCGTTAAATCTAAGCTCAAGTGGCAATGGATTTTGCGAAACAAGCTCGATTTTGTTGCCATCTTCTGTTTTATACTTATCTTCAGTTAGATAGAATTTTGAAATTCTTCCTAGCTTATCTATTTTTGCTTCGTAGCTTTGACCTTTGATAGTAGCGATTATCTCATTTGAAGCCAAATTTTCATTTGATTTTGGTGTGTTTTGATTTGTATTTGGAGCTTTATTTTGATCTATTGTTTGAGACATTGTAGTTTGGTTTTGCTCAGGCATCACTCTTTTTGGCATAAAAAAATCATACACTATAAAAAAAACAATAGATAAAAGTGCTGCAAGAAGCAACCTTTTTTGCATAGACATCTGTTCCATTTTAATTTTTTTCCTTTAATTTATCTAATACTTTTACGACATAAAATTTACTATTCTGACAAGGGACAAACCAAAAATTTACATTTTTGGTATCACTTTTTTGAAATATAAAACATAAGTTAAATTTTTTGTAGATGATTGGGTAGTTGATACCGCCTTTAAAAAGCTGATTACATTTTAAAATTCGCATAAAGGTTGCAAAAAAAGCAGAAAAAAAACTATTTGTTTGAAATTCCCAAATTGCGTATTGCGAACAAGTCGGATAATAGCGACAGCTTTTTGGTAGAAGTATGGAAATATATTTTTGATAAAAAGCGATAGCTTTAATCGCAATTTTTTTCATTTTAAACATCCCATTTTTTTTGTAGACCAACTTAAATTTTTACAAATTTTTTCAAATGAAATTTCTGTAATTCCATTTTTTGCGATCATAATATATGTGCCATCTTTTAATTCACTAGAAATGTTAAAAAAAGCGGCTCTCAAAAGTCTTTTAGCTCTATTTCTAACTACCGCTTTTCCTACTTTTTTACTAGCAACTACTGCTATTTTTTTTTCATTTGTTGGTTTATAAAAAATAATGCAAGCATCACAATGCCACTTGCTAGCCTCTTTATAAACTTGAGAGAATTCTTTTGAGCCGCTTAACGACTCAAAACCAGCTAAGCAGCCAATCTTTTTCTACCTTTGGCACGTCTAGCATTTATTACCTTTCGGCCATTTTTAGTTTTCATTCTTAAGCGAAAGCCGTGAGTGCGTTTTTTAGGGGTTTTATGAGGTTGATAAGTCCTTTTCATTTCTATCCTTAAAGTTAATATAAAAAGTGGGATTTTATCAAAGCAATACTTAAATTCCTTTGAATAACTTAGCTTAAAAAGCCACAACTCAAACTTTAAGCAAATCAAGTTATAATCCAAAAATGAATTTTAATAAAGACAATAGGCTTTTAAAAAAATTATTTTTCTTAAAACTAATTGGCTATAAGTTTATTGATAAAAATTTTCTTAGTCTAAGCAATTATCATGATTACAACAATATTGATGAGCTAAACCGCGAAGTAAAAAAATGCTCTCTTTGCTCTTTGCGAAATAGTTCAAAAGGCGTAACAGCTGGCATCGGCAATGAAAATAGCAAAATCATGTTTATATTATTTTCTAAAAAAAATGATTCTTATGAAAATAACAGTAAAAAATTTTTAGAAAATGCCATAAAAAATAGTTTAAATTTAGATATAAAAGAAATTTATATAAGTTCTCTACTTCGGTGTGAAATTTCACAAAATGATGATAAAAGTCCAATTTTAAGCCGTTCTATTGAACTTTGTCGTCCTTATTTACTTGAAGAGATTAGGCTGATAAAGCCAAAGATAATCGTGACTTTAGGAGAGAAAGCTTTTATCCATTTATATCCAAATTTATTGTTAAAAGGTGGATTTTCAAGTATAAGAGGTAGTATTTTAAAAAATGAAAACAGTCTTATTTTACCAACGTTTTCACCAGAGTGGATAAGCAAAAATCCTAGTTTTGAAAATATTTTTATAGATGATTTAAGAAAGATCAAAGGAGTGATATGAGAAAAATTTTACTTTTTTTAGCCATTTTTTCAACTATTTTTGCATCACAAGATGAGATAAATTTTGAGAGTAACGTTACAAAAAACCAAAGTCTATCAAGCATACCTCCAGCAAAGATTACTTATATAAATTTAGAACCAGAATTTTGTGATAATACCTGCTTAAATGAGCTTATCAAGGCTGATTTACTGGCCAGCTTTATGGCGAGATTTGAACCAACAAAAATAGACGATAACGCTCTTTTGGAACTTTATATCTCTCTTGGTGGTGAAGCTATTTTAAAAGTTAATAAAAGCGGCAAAATCGCTGTAATCATTCCACAAAAGATTATAAAATCTTATGCAAATGTTGTATCAAATGCAGTCTTAAGCTATGTTTTAAAGCAGGACGCAGATATTGAAATCAAATTTATAAATAGCAACGATGAAAGCCCACAAAGTCTTACAAATGCTATGCAAACGGCTAGAGTCCAAGGCTTTAATTATTTTATCGCAGCCCTTACATCAAATGGTGCAAACATTATAAATTCGCTAGTTCTATCAAATGAGCTTATCTACATTCCAAGTGTTCATAGCTCTTTTATCATAAATCCAAAGCCAAATTTGATCTTTGGTGGCATTGATTATAAAGAGCAAATTTCAGCTTTGCTAGCTTACTCGAATGAAAAGATAGTTGCATTTGATGATGGCAGTTCATTAGGGCAAAAGCTAAATGAATATGTCCGCATGCAAAGTAGTGATTATCACGAGGCCTCTATCGTAGGCAAAGATATAAATTTAAACGACACTTTAAGTAAAAAATCCAAGTTTGATAATGCAAGTATATTTTTAAACATCCCAATCGTCAAAGCTTCTCTTGTAGCAACGCAGATGAGGGGCTTTGAGATAAAACCATACGCACTTTTAAGTACGCAGATAAATTTTTTACCAAATATCTTTAATGCCATCGCGCAAAGAGATAGACAAAATCTTTTCATTGCAAACTCACTAAATCCTATTAACGACTTATTTTTGGGGCTTGGTGATCTTTTTGATGTAGATTTTAGATATTCGCAAATCGGCTATTCAAGCGCTTTTGGTACCGAGTATATATACACAAATTTTATAGATAAAAGTGCCGATAGAATTTTTACCGAAAGAGTTGAAAACTCTCAAGTTTTATATGGAGTTAAAATTTATAACGCAAAAGGCGACCACTTTAACGAAGCAAATCAAGAAATTTTACTCGATCAAAATAGCTCAATGTAAAAGCACAAAGTGGCTAAAGTTAAATTTCTAAACTTAGCCACGATCTAAAATTTAGAATTCTCCAAAAATTTCTTTATCTCATCATTTATCTTAGCAAGCTTCTCTTCTTTCATAAAAGCTAAAGTGATCGTCGCTCTAAAGAGTAGTTTTTCGGCATTTTTGTCATCAAATTTATAAATTTCTTGCTCCAAAACAAGGCTAGCTTTTTTAAGCTCTAAAATTTTAGTTCTAACAAATACTTCATCGCCAAGCACAGCAGAAGCTATAAATTTAGCCTCAAGCGACGAAACTACAAAGTATCCGCCCTCTTTTGTGAAATTTAATCCAGCCTGAAAAAATGCTTCACTTCTAGCTCGCTCGCAAAATTTTATGTAGTTTGTATGATAAACTATGCCACCAGCATCGGTATCTTCGTAGTAGATTCGTATTTTCACGGTATTTCCTTAGACTTTTAGATCAAGCCCCATTTTACTGAATTTTCTTAAAAGCCCCATTATATACGCCTCTTTTTCCTCATGCGTCTTTAAATTTTGCCTGCGAGCGCCGCTAAAATCAAAATTTGCATTTGCGTTAAATCCATTTACGCCGCTTATCATATTAATCCTTTTAAGCCTTTATATCCACGCTCTTAGCATTAAATTTCATCATCGCCCGAAGTTCTTCTAAATTTTTTCTAGTATTTTGCTCTAGCTCTTTGTCGTATTTTCTGTTTTTACCCAGCATCTTTTGCGTTCGCTTTTCTTGCTCTATTAGCTTTTCTAGGCGTTTTTGCGCCTCTTTCATATCCTCTTGCATTATTTCAAAGAGGCTTTTTGATTCTTTGCCGTCGGAAGTCATGTTAGAGTTGCCGCTCAAGGCAGTGCTACCGGGCAAAAGCGACTCTTGCATTTTTTGAAACGTTAGTACATATTCTCGGTAATCCTTGCTAAGCCCGTCAAGCTCGCTTCCTTTGATGCCGTAGATGTTGCGCGAATCAATAAAGGCGTCCAGCTTTTGTCTGTATTCTTTGCCGCTTATGCTTTTGTCATAACCTTGCATCTTGCCCCAAACCGTAGTTTCGCCCTCTCGTACGTCTAAATTTGAGTTTATTACGGCTGCTATCAAGCCCCCTTTGGTTATGCTACCGTCAGGGTTAGTGTATCTTTCGCCGTGAGGATTTATAAACACGCTCATATTTTCGCTCTCTTTGCCGCCGTTATTGTTATCAAAGATATTGGTTGACGGCTTATATTGCGGCGTTGTTGTTAACGCATGATATGAGCTATTAAAAAATAGCGTTTCCATATTAGTTTTCCCGGACTTATCGTCAAAGGCGCTACGTGCCGACGCATAGTCGTAGATGTTTTTATTTACTTTAGTTACTTTTAGACTTGATTTCTCGTACTCGTATCCTTGAGGAAATTTGGCGAGGTCTTCTTTGTTAAAACTTTCTTTGGAATTTAAAACGTCCTCGCCGACTACTTGGGATAAAATTTTATATGCATTACGGGCGGTTTTTACTATGTCGATTTTTGAAAACATTTTATTAAATGCGATCGCTTTATCATTTACGTTCACGAGCGATTTTAAGGTATCTGAGTGGATTTTGTAGTCCTTTGGGATACCTGCGGCTTCGTTAAATTTGGACGTAAAATATCCGTCCACACCTACTTTATAGCCTAAAACTTCGTTAAATTTGTGCTCGACCGTATCCGGCTGCGAGATTTCATTTTTATATATGTTTTGACTATTTATGCTATGTTTTTCATTTAACTGAAAATTTTTAGTAACACTAGAAAACCCACCGATACCGCTTAACATCATAAATCCTTTTAAAATTTAGTTTTAAGCTATATCGGCAAAATTGAGAAAATATCCAGCAAAATAATAAAAACTATCAAAAAGACATACAAATTTCTATGCCAAAGTTAAAATTATCTGCGCGTCTTTCTCGTTGCCAGATCGCACTTGGCACCGCGAGTAATCATCAAGGACTGATCGTAAAATAAAATAAGCACCACCGAAACCCCTACGCCAAGCGCTAGCGAGACTGTCGTGGTCGTGATCGCGTTATCGAAAAATATGATTAGGTATTCGTTTTTCTTAGCGATATCAGGCTCGTTTAGAAACGAAAACAGCGCCAAAATGCCCTTATACGCGTAAACTCCGGGCACCATCGGCAAAAGTGCGGGAAACGCGATGATCTCGGCGGGCACTTTGAGCCGTTTAGCAAAGAGCATACCTAAAATCCCGCTTAAAAACGAGACTATGAGAGTGGCGACGCTGATGTTAAAAAATCCCATCTGCATGATCCAAAAGCGGCTGGCGTGCGCAAACGCCGCAAGTAGCGCGCAAAATACGAGAGTCCTTTTAGGCGGCGAGCTAGCATAGGCAAAGCCAAGCCCCGCCACCGCGGCAAAGGCACCGTCTATAAGAGTCGCAGTAAAAAGCTCAAACATGTAAAATCTCCGCATTGCTAAGCGAGAGCGTGATATAAACGCCCACTGCTATGCAAAGTATCAGGATGCCCGTACTCACGGCCCTGCTGATGCCTACAAGAGTGTTATCGTTTATGATATCAAAGACCGAGTTTATGAGAAAAACGCCCGGCATCAAAAATAGTATCGACGAGCCGATCGCCACGTCGCTAGTGTGCGTAAAGCCGTAAAATACGCCAAGATAGGCGATAAACGAGACGACGAACGAGACTAGGACGTACTGGATTTTTAAATTTACGCCCATTTTAGCAAGCGCAAATCTAAGGCTATAACCCACGAGCGTCGCGACAAATACGCATACCACCGAGCCCACATCGCCACCAAAAAGCTTGCAAAATGCCGCATTTGCAAGGCTTATTAAAATAAGTGAGCTTGCAAATTTATGCGCCCCGATGCGCATGACGCCCTCAAACTGCTCTTTTGCCTCGTTTAAGCTTAAATTTTCATCCAAAATCCGCCAGCTAAGCGACGAAAGCTCGGAAATACGGTTAAAACTCACATGACCAAACGGGATCTTTTTCACGTAGGTTCGGCGCAGAGAGTTGTCGGCCGAGTCCATGACGCTAATAGTAAAATACTTCACGAAAATCGTCACGCTAATATCGTAGCCGTAGTGTTTAGCTATGCGGTCTACGCACTTTTCGACGCGTGCGGTGTAAGTGCCAGCACTCACCATCGCCGCCGTGTATTCAGCTAGAAAATTTGTTAAGACTTGAATATCAGGCTTTGCATTCATTTTGGCTAATCTTAAATTTCACAAAAAATAAAATGATTTGCAAAACAAGCATGATTTTCATCACATATTCACTCGCGCTATGCATTTTGGCAAATTCAGCCGTCTGTGTCGCATCAACACCCAAATTCTGAGCGTAAACTATAAAAGGCGTAAAGAAAAATACAAAACTCAAAGCTAAAGCCAAATTTAAAAAAGCAAGCATTAACATGCTAAATTTTAGTGAAAAAATAAGCTTTTTTCTAAGATCAAATAGCTCGCTAATCATTACAACTATGCTTACAAAAAGCAAAATATAATTAAATTTCAAAAATATCTTTGTCATCATTTGACCGCTCATAAAATGCGTAAGTATGCCATCTCCTATGATACTTTGCGGAAAAAATATGACTGGCGCCACTAAAATACCAAGCGTTAACTCAGCTCCTATAAGTACTGCCAAAAGCAAAAAATAAATTCCTCTCAAACTCTCTCCTTTATATTTTTAACTTCGCGCAAAAGCCTCTATCAAAGCCAGCCAAATCTTTGTAAAAGCTATACTCAAAACCATTGGCCTCTAAGAATTTTTGCATACTTGCTTTTTGATCGTACCCCATCTCACAAGCAACGTTTTTGATATTACGATCTTTTGCTATGAGAATAATGTCTTTTAAGATTTCATCTCCTACTTCACCTCCAAAGAGCGCACTTTCTGGCTCATTTAGTACAAATTTACTAAGTTTATAGCCTCTTGCAATATATGGCGGATTTGAAACCAAAATATCAATATCTTCTAAAATTTCATCCACATAAGAGCAGTTTAAAAATTTGATCCTCCCACCTACATCAAATTTATCTGCATTTTTTCTAGCAAGCATCAAAGCTTTTTCATTGATGTCTGTCGCTACGATATTTGCCTTTGTTTTTAGAGCTAGCATGATACTAATAATGCCGCTTCCTGTACCTATTTCTGCGATCTTTGGTTCATTATATTCGCGTGAAATTTCTATTACTTTATCCACTAAAATTTCTGTTTCAGGTCTTGGGATAAGCACTCCACTTTCCACGTAAAAATCAAGCCCATAGAAGCTAGCTTTACCAGTTATATATTCAAGAGGCTCGTAGTTTTCATACCTTTTAACTAGAGCAAAATAGCCGCTCTCATCAAATTCTTTTTTTTGATTTAAAAATATCCATTCAATGCTCACGTCAAGATAGTTCATAAGCAAAATTTTAGCCACCCTGCTTGGATTTTGGCAAAGTGAGCTTAGTCTTAAACTAGCCTCTTTAAGAGCCTCTTCAATTTTCATTTTCCAGCTCGTTTATACGCTCAAAAAGGCTTGGGTGCGAATGATAGACGAACGCGTAGATCGGATGAGCCTTCGGGAAGGCCTTGTTTTCGGAGCCTAGTTTTTTTAGCGCGCTTATCATATCGGCTTTGTTTGAGACGTCGCCTGCGAATTTATCGGCGCCAAATTCGTTCGCGCGGCTAAAATACGAACTAACCGGCGAAAATAAAAACCCAAAAATCGGTGAAAAAAGTAGTAAAAATACGATCGTTCCGCCGCCTCCGCTATGAAGCCCAAGTGCTTGATACACCGCGTCAGGGATGTTGCCGAATATAAAAAACATCGCAAAAAGCATAACCGCGCTTAGAGCTATCATTTTTAGGATATCTTTGTGCTTAAAGTGCCCCAGCTCATGCCCCAAAACGGCGATTATCTCATCTAAGCTTAGTTTTTTAACGAGCGTATCGAAAAGCACCACGCGCTTAGTCGCGCCAAGGCCGCCGAAATAGGCGTTTAAGCGGTTATCGCGCTTGCTAGCGTCTATCGTAAAAACGCCGCTACTTTTAAACCCGCACTGCGCTAAAAGCCCTTCTATACGGCTTTTTAGCTCGCCCTCTTCCAGCGGCTGCATTTTGTTAAAAATTGGCGCGATGAACGTCGGATAGATGAGATTTATAACAAGCGCGACGGCAAAGCTAAGCAAAAACGCCCAAAACCACCAAAAATCGCCCAAAAATCTAATGCAAAGCAGCACCAGCCACACAAATAGCGTGCCAAACACCAGCGTTAGCGCGAGCGTTTTAAGTAGATCAAGCGCGAAAATTTTAGGCGTTACGTTTGAAAATCCGAGCCTTTTATCTTTGACGAAGGTTTCGTAGATATTTAGCGGCAGTTCTAGCAGCGACGAAACGAGCAAAAATACCATAACCATAAAGACGTTATCGCCTATATCTCCCGTTTTATAAGCATGCCCCGATATCGCGCCAAGCCCCCAGCACGCCCACATCATAAATATCACGGCGTGATAGAGAAGGCTAATTAGCTCGAATTTTTGATTGCTTATCGCTGCGTCGGCGGCGGTTTTATACTCCCCCTGCTCTAGCACGACGGCCGGCTTTTTATCCTCTGCGCGGATAAAATTTATCTGCAATATCGCCAAAATCGCCTTTGCGGCAACGTAAAAAAAGTAAATACCGAGTAAAAAATAAAACATATTTTTACGCCCTATTTTAAAAAATTATCGTAAAACGAGCTAATAAAAAGCACCAAAATGATAAACGGCACGACGAATTTGATATACCAAAACCAGACATTTATTAGTTTTGTATGTTTTTCACTACCTTGCAAAATTTCTTTTTTTGCATCATCTTTTAGCACCCAACCTACGAATATTGCACACCCAAATGAAGTAAATACAAAAAATATCGTTGCACTTATTGCATCATATGCATCAAAAATATTCTTACCAAAAATGCTTACGTGACTTAGTATGTTTGTAGCCATTAGCGAAGGTAAATTTCCTAAAACAAATATACCACCAAGGACCAAAAATATTGCTTTTTTGCGTTTTATCTTAAATTTTTCTTGAAGTGTTGTGATTATTACTTCATATATTGGTAGCGATGTCGTAAGTGCAGCGATCATTAATAGTGTAAAAAATGCAACCGCGAAAAAACCACCAAATGGCATGTGAGAAAAAACAATTGGTAGCGATTTAAACACCAAACTTGGGCCACTATCTGGCGATACACCATAGCTAAAAAGAGAAGGGAAGATCATAAAGCCTGCAAGCACAGCGATTACCGTATTTAAAATGCCTGTAATGATAGAAATTTTAACCAAACCCTCATCCTTTTTCACAAAGCTAGAAAGCGTGATCATCACACCAAACCCAAGTGAAAGCGCAAAAAAGACTTGCCCCAAAACATCAACGAAAAGCTTTAAGTTTATCTTTGAAAAATTAGGCGTTAAGTAAAATTTTACGCCTTCTATTGCACCATCAAGTGTGATATTTTTAGCAATCATAATAAGCATTAAAATAAAAAGTAGTGGCATTAAAAATTTCGCTGATCGCTCGATACCACCGACCGCACCCTGTACCAAAATAGCGTAATTAACTAGCACAAAAACAAGCGTTGCAAAGCTGATAGCAAGTGGATTGCTTACGATATTTTGCTCATAAAACGCACTTGTCTCCTCAAAACTAACCACATGCGAGAGATCAAGCAAACCAAATGAAATTTGTGCGATGTAGTTTAGCACCCAGCCGCCAATAACCATATAGTAAGCCATGATGCCAAAAGCACCAACAAGTCCCATCCAGCCAACGATCTGCCATTTTTTGCTGATCTTTTTGCCATTTATCGATCCACCAAAAGCATCCACGGCATTGCATTTTAGGCGTCTACCGATAGCATTTTCAACTAAAATCATCGGTATGCCAATCACGATCATAGCAATGCAAAACACGAGCACATAGGCACCGCCGCCGTTTTGCCCGACCAAATATGGAAAACGCCATGTCGCACCAAAGCCGACCGTAGCTCCTGCAACAGCTAAAATGTATGTGAGCCTTGAACTCCAAGATTTTCTATCCATCTTTTTGCCTTTATGAAAAATAGGGATTATATAAAAAAATTGATTAAATTTTGCTAGCAGCAAGCGGTGTTAGGATGCAAGCTCAGTTTTTTATTAATTTTAAGAATTTTTACGAATAAATTTTCTTTCACGTTTTGCCTTTTCTGGACAATTTTAGACAACTGCTTAAAAATAAATTTATTAGTGCAAAACGCCAAATTCCACATATCCCTCCATCGCAATAAACAATATCCAGCCCTCCTTGGGACTACAAAAATAGTGATGCTCTGGGATATTTTCAACTATAAATTTTAAAAAATCGCAAAAATACTCAGATGTAAATTTAACCTCTATGCTTGTTATATTGTCGCCGATGTAGCTTATCTCGCCACTTAAAATTTTACTTTTGATGCTTGGATTTGAGCTGAGAAATTTTTCAATGTCGGTAAAATTTTTATATTCAGCCGTTTTGTAACCTTTTAAATTTTGTAAAACTGGCTTTGAGCCAATGAAGGTCAAATTTTGTTCTATAAACTCCGCTCCATCATTACTCACGCACCACTTATTACTAAAATTTGATAAAAAAGTAAGCATCTCATCGCCAGCTGAGATAAAATTTGAAACTAAATTTTTCTGGCTCATTTGTCTCCTTTTTTGTAAAATTTAGCAAACTGCCCACAATCTTTTAAAAACAAAGATCGCATAAAAATTAATGATTAAATTTAGGATTGTGGATAATTTTTTATTGCTAATTCGCACATAAAACTGGTTCAGGTTTTAGCTTCACGCTTGGAGCTGTTTTGCTAAAGCTTATGAGATCCTCTGTCGTTTGGATACTAAAGGGTAGGCGCGTGAGACAAACTTTAAAAATTTCAGCTGCAGCTATTGCGTCATTTAACGCTCTGTGGTGGGTATTGTTTATGCCAAGAAGCTCTTTTAGCGAGCCAAGTCCGTATTTTTGCGAAGCGATAGTGCGGCGGCTAAGATCGATGGTGCAAAGCTTCCTATTTAGCAGCATACCAAGGCCGATCTCATTTAAGCTGTGAGAGATAAAGCCGTAGTCAAAATTTACATTATGAGCGATAAAGACGCTAGTTCCTAGAAATATTTTGAACCGCTCAAGCACGTTTAGCAAATTTGGCGCGCCAACTAAATCGCTCGCCTTTATGCCGGTTAGCTCGGTGATATTTTCAGGCACCACAGGAGCTGCTACAAAGCTTTCAAAGCGCCCTATCTCAATGCCATTTTTCATTTTTATCGCACCGATTTCAATGATCTGACCACTCGTCGTACCGCCAGTCGTTTCGATATCAACCACGCAAAATTCCTGCTCGCTAATATCTCTAAATCTCGTGCCAAGCTCGATCTCATTCTCTTCATTTCTAGTGATGTCAAGCCCAAGAGTTCGCCACATATCAAGATCGCGCACGTCAATGAGTGATGAAATTTCATCAATATCGCCAAATCTTAAAATAAACTCATGATAGCTTAAATTTTGCCTAGCTAAAATTTCTATGCTATTTTCTAAACGCTGTTTTTTTGGTTTCAAAACTCAAGCTTTATGGCGCGAATGGCTTGTTCGTAAGAATTTGACGAGAAGATGTAGTTGCCAGCCACCAAAATGTCAGCTCCAGCCTCTTCAAGTTCAGGCGCATTTAGTCCGTTTACGCCGCCATCTACTTCAATCAGACACTTAGCGTTTTTTCGTTCTATCAGCTCTCTTAGCGCCCTTGTTTTTTCAAGCACGACTGGCATAAATTTCTGACCACCAAAGCCAGGATTTACACTCATCAAAAGCACCATATCCACTTCATCTATGATATGCTCGATCGCACTAACTGGCGTGTGTGGATTTAGCACGATGCCAGGACTTACACCATTTTTTCTGATGTGATCGATGAGCCTTAATGGGTGCTTCTCTTCTTCGATGTGAAAGGTTAGAAATTTTGGCTTTAACGGCAAGAAAAGATCAGCAAAAAATGAGTTATTCTCAACCATCAAATGTATATCAAGTGGCTTTGTAGCTGCTTTTACAACGGCATTTACCACGACTGGTCCGATGGTTAAATTTGGCACAAAATGTCCATCCATAACATCAACATGCACCAGATCGCACCCAGCCTCGCAAATGGCTCTTATCTCAGCTGCCAAATTTCCAAAATCAGCCGATAAAATACTAGGTGCAACGTACATTTCTTCTCCTTACTTGGTTACAAATACAAAGCCTATTTCGTCATCTTTTACATCTAATCTATTCATGATGCCTACACTATTGTGATCAAAAAAAACATCATCGGATAAAATTTTAGGCAAGCTGACTTTTATTTTTATGCCTTTTTGCCAAAGATGAGTCAAAAATTTATCTGTAATGATACTAAAAATTTGAGAATATCCACTTAAATAATCATTTGAATCATCGCCTTCAGGCATAAAAATAGAGCAAATTTTGTCTAATTTATCTTTTTTTACTCCAAATAGCACTCTTGCGTAAATATCACCATAATACTGAACACAAATACGCAAGTAATCGCACTCATTCTCCATATCAAGCGCACTAACTTTGGTATCAACGCACAAAATTTCTTCTTCTGCTAACTGTGAGATAATTTTGCTCGCAATTTGCGTCACATAAGATGAAATTTGAGCAACGCTCTTGTTGATATCTACTGGCTCTGCATCAAACTCTCTTTTTTTAAGATAAAAAATAGTGTCGTCTTTGTAAAAGTCATTTAAATTTTTATAGATAAATATATTTGCATCTTTAAGATACGTTACTAATTCAATAGATAAATTTGATTCGTTTATGCCACAAAGCGAAATAAATGCACCTGATCTTTTGCTAATGCTAGCAAGTTTGATTAGAAATTTTGCACCTCTTATATTTAAAGCACCAGAAATATTTACCCATAAAAGAAAAAATTTATATCCGATTTTTAGCATAATATCATGAGCTGACATATCAAAATCTTCAATAAAATCTGAGTCCATAAAACTTTTTATGGCATAAATAACGACACCATCTTTTATAAAAGTATCTATCTGATTTTGTCTTAATCTTACATGATTTAGCTGCGACACTGTATAACTATATAAATTCTTTTTTTTATTAAACTCGATCGCATCTCTAGCCTCAACCACATCAAATGAGCGATTTTTGAGATAATTAGCTAAATAGTGCTTGTACTGCTCAGTTGAGTTATAAATGAAAACTTTGTCATTTGCATTGTTTAGAAATTTATTTAAAAACAAGCTTGCAATATTTTCACTTTCAAACATTGAAATATTTAAAATATTCTTAACTGTTCTCATCATCAATTCATAAAAAATTTCATTGTAATCGCAAATCGCAAATACCACGCCAAGCTTTTGCGCTTCTTCGCTTAAATTTTCAATTACTCTACCAAGCCAAATAGGGCTAAAAAATGTAACATTTTTTAGTGAAAGCAGTATAGCACTGATATCACGCGATGAAATTTGGTTTATATATTTTTCACTTAATTTTAATGTAACATTCTCTGCTTCCAAAAAACCAAAAGGCCTTATAATTACCATAGAACCATTAAAAGTTAATTTCATTTTTGTAGAGCTTTTTTAATAAATATAATGGTTTGCATCTCTGGATAAACATTGATATCTAAAATTTTATCAACTCCAAAATCATAAAATTCAGGCCTGCTGGACTCATAAGAGAGCAAAATCTCAAAAAAGCAAAGCATCTCTTTATCAATCTTGCTTAATGATTGTTTATTCATATTCATTGCTTTTAAAAAAATATCCCAAAGACTAAAGCCATATTTTTTTTGCAAAATTTCATTATAGCTTACATCAGAATACAAAATAACATCTGACATGCAAGATGGAAATTTCGAAAATAAATTCTCACACACTATAATACAGGCTATAGAATACGGAGCAAGTGATAAATAGTTGTAGCGTTTTTCTTTAAAAGAATTTAATACCTTTAGCCAATCTGATAAAATTTTAGCATTAAGCTCGATCAAATCGACGATTTTAAAATTAAATACCTTATAAATTTTTGGGGATTTTAAAAATATAAAATAAGAAAGCACTATTGCTCTAAAAGTATCAATGCCAAGCATATTTGCTATTACTACCAAATCGTTGCCATCATAAGGAATATCAAATTTTGCACGTTTAAAAATGGAGCTAAAATAAGTTTTAAAAGATGCTATATTTTGCAAAGTAGTAACTGCCTCAGTTACATTACCAGCTAACAAAAAGTGCTCGATCTTTTCAAAAAGAGTTGGCATCTGTAAAACAAAATCAACATTTTTTTCGATCAACTCTTTACTAAGCATTTTGCATCACTCAAGATTTCTAAATATTTTTGCTATTTATAATTTTATAGACAAAGGTGTTATTTTATCTAGATTATTAATAAAAATCAATTCTTTTAAAAAAGAATCTATTTAAGCATTACTTTTGTTTGTTTTAGATAAAATCAGCAGAAATTTTTGTTTATAAGGAAAAAAAATGTCAAAAAGATGTGCGATAACAGGCAAAGGACCGATGATAGGCAACAATGTGAGCCACGCTAACAATAAAACTAAAAGAAGATTCTTGCCAAATCTTAGAACGATTCGTGTTACACTAGAAGATGGTACTACAAGAAAGATAAAAGTTGCTGCTTCTACTCTAAGAACGATGAAAAAACAATCAAACTAAGAATATAAAATGAAGAGGAATTTATGTCTTTTCTCTCAAGACTTTTAAAATTCCTCAACTGGTCAAACTCTACAAAACCAGAAATAAGCCTAGATACTGAGCTTTATGAACAATTAAAACCTTTTAGATTTCCACTAATTTCAGTCGTATTACTGTTACTTTTTGGAACATTAGGTTATGTCTTAATAGATAATTTCTCGCTAATAGATGCCTTTTACCAAGCTGGCATGACTTTTACAACAGTTGGTTTTACCGAAGTTGCTCCAATAACTCCAAAGGGCAGAATTTTTACTATCACTTTTATACTTATTGGTTTTATTATATTTACACTATCGATTGGTATTGTGGTTGAGGTTTTAAAAAGAGGTACATTAATTAGCATTTTAAAGGAACGACGCATGCTTTATAGGATCGCAAGACTAAAGAATCACTTCGTTATTTGTTATCACAATCTATACACAATCGAACTTAGTGCTCAATTTCGCGAAAATCATATACCTTTTGTAGTGGTCGATGATAGAGAAGATATCGCAGAGCTAGCTCAAATTTATAAATATCCATATTTCATAAAGGCTCAGCCACATACACAAATTGCCTTTTTAAAAACACATCTATCAAGCGCAAAAGGACTTATAACTCTTAGCTCAAATATTGCTGATAATATCGCCCTTATAGCATCTGTAAGACTTTATGAAAAAGAGATAGGTCGCAGAAAGCCTTATCATATCATCACAAATGCAGAGACAGAAGACGATACGCAAAGATTAAAAAAATTAGGTGCTGACAATGTAGTAAGCCCATCTCGCTTAGTCGCGCAGCGGTTAAGTGCCATGAGCGTAAGGCCAGACATGGAAAATTTATTAGAGCAGTTTTTGTATACAAAAAATTCACCTATCGATATAGAAGAAATTCTTGTTCCTGATTACTCTTGGATAAGATTTAAAAGACTAAAAGAGACTCATCTACGAAATATCACTAATGCGGACATAGTAGGCATTAGAGATATAAATAATAATTTTGTGCCAATGCCAAATGGTGACACATTAGTGGGGACAGGATCAAAGCTTTTAGTTATCGGTACCGTTGATGGAATACGTCTAACCAAGCGTGTTGTAAAAAGCAAACACAAACCTGAAGAATTTAAATACGTATAAAATAAATTTTTCTACTCACTCTTTTTAAAAATTTAAGCAATAGCTTGGTACCTTTTTTATATCCAAGCATTTACAAAGTCTTGATAAAATTTCTCAAAATTTTATAGGAGACGATATGTTACATGAATATACAGACCTTATAAATGAGCTAAAGAAAACCGATGCTCGTTTTGCTGCTCTTTGCAAAAAACATGATGAGCTAAATAAAAAAATAGACGACAATCTAGCAAAACCATCTGAAATTGATAATTTAAAAAAAGAGAAGTTAAAACTAAAAGACGAAATTTATGCTCAAATTTTAAAGCATAAAAAGTAAGAATAAATTTATCTAATCTTTAAGGTTAGATAATAAACTCTGGTTCAAATTTTGTCCCATTTACTCGAACTATTCTTGCTGGTATACCAACGACTGTCGCGTTTGCTGGGACATTTTTTAGCACGACCGAGTTTGCGCCGATCTTGGCATTTTCACCGATCGTTATGGCACCTAGTATCTTTGAGCCAGCTGCGATAGTCACACCATTTTTTACAGTCGGATGTCTTTTGCCACACTCTTTTCCGGTGCCTCCAAGTGTTACTTGATGATACATCATTACATCATCGCCTATCTCAGCTGTCTCACCGATAACCACACCCATACCATGATCTATGAAAAATCTCTTGCCGATCTTTGCTCCAGGATGGATCTCGATGCCCGTTAAAAATCTTGCAATTTGCGAGATGAGCCTAGCTAGAAAAAAATGCCCTTTTTTATATAAAAAATGAGAAATTTTATGAAACAAAACCGCATGAATACCAGGAGTGTTTATAAGTATTGCCAAAAAGCAACACTTATGTACTGATGGGTCTTTTTCACGAACAGTTTGAACTAGCTCCTTCAGACTCTCCCACATATTTTTATGCTCCGTAAAGCTCTGTGCTTAAGTATCTTTCGCCATTATCTGGAGCTATGAAAAGTACTTTTTTGCCAGCACCAAGTCTTTTAGCTACTCTTTTTGCAGCAACGTAAGCAGCACCACCACTTATACCTATCATGAGTCCATCACTTTTAGCGATCGCTCTAGCTGCATTTAGTGCGTCATCGTTGCTTACTTTTTCTACCTCGCTAACTAAGCTCATATTCATAGTATTTGGTAAAAATCCGGCTCCAATGCCTTGAATTTTATGCGGTCCTGGGTTGCCACCACTTAAAACCGGCGATGCTTCAGGCTCAACTGCGATGATCTTAGTGTCATAGCCCTTTTCTTTTAAAATTTTTGCTACGCCACTTATTGTGCCACCTGTACCAACACCAGCTACAAATGCATCAAGCTTACTAAAATCAGCCACAATTTCAGCTGCTGTTGTTAGTTCGTGAGCTTGTGGGTTATACTTGTTTTCAAACTGGCTTAGCATTACGTGATTTGGTTGAGCTGATAGTTCTGTAGCTCTTGCGATCGCTGCTTTCATGCCACCAGACGCAGGAGTAAGCTCAAGCTGTGCACCATAAGCAGCTACGATCTTACGTCTTTCGATACTCATGCTCTCTGGCATGCAAAGTATCACTTTAAAACCAAGTGCAGCACCGCACATCGCTACACCAATGCCAGTATTTCCGCTCGTTGGCTCAACGATAGTATCACCATGTTTTAGCGTACCGTCAGCTAGCATCTTAGTTATCATATTAAATGCAATCCTATCTTTTACAGAGCCACCTGGGTTAAAAAACTCTAGTTTTACGTAAATTTCGGCTTCATCAGCACCTGTTTTTATCTTTACAATAGGTGTATTACCAATCGTTTTAACGATGTTATCGTAAATCATCACTCCTCCTAAACTAAATAAGATAAATTTTGTGTAAATTTAGCACAGAATTTTAAAATAGACTATAAAAAGCCCCGATATTTGGCAAATTTATAAATAGTTGTTACATATTAGTAGTTTAATTTTTAATGCTGCTTAATATTTTTTGACCATTTTGGCTTAAGATTTTACCTTTGAAATTTTCCTTGCAAAACTCCAAAATAAGAGCGTGATAGAGTTTTAAAATTTCAATCTCATCAAATTTCTCGCTATCAAGAATTTTATAAATTTCATCATAATCAAGCGAGCTAAACCACTCAACCGCCTCATCGTAGCTCTCAAAAATATAGTCAAAATATGCCATTATCCTAAGCGCATAAGCATCAACAACCATATATGGCTTACCGCAAGCATAAGCAAGTATTGCATCACAAGTCTCGGCTCCAACACCTTTTACGCTTATGAGCCACTCACGACTTACATTTTCTTTGAAATTTTCAAAGTCGTCAAACTCGTTTCTTATGGCTTGGCAAAGCGTCTTTAGCCGTTTAGCCTTTGTGTTATAAAAGCCACTTGGCTTTATAAGCGTGGCAAGCTCACTGTTTTCAAGAGAACAGATGCCATTTAGGCTATCTTTACCTGCATTTTTTAGATTATTTAGCGCTTTTTCTACGTTTTTCCAGTTGGTATTTTGCACTAAAATAGCACCCAAAACAACCTCAAAAGTGCCCTCACCTGGCCATTTTAGCTCATCAAAATTTTTGTTTTTGTGATTAAACAAGGTTAAAAATAGATCGGTTGAAGTCATTTTAAATTTTCTTTAAAAGTTAGATAAAACTGCTTTGCTGTCCTACCACTTCTGCTAGCTCTGAGTGTTGCGAAATTTTTAGCAAGCGTATGAAGCTCCTCTTTGTCGCCTGCGTAGTCTTTAAAGTAAAAATCAACCATTTTTAGATACTCATCGTAGTTGCCTTGATAAAAGCTGATCCAAAGACCAAAGCGATCGGATAGAGAAATTTTCTCCTGAGCTGCGTCGCTGTAGTGGATTTCGCCGTCAATTAGCTCTGAGTTTTCATTTTCACTTTTAAACTCGCTTATTAAATGTCTACGATTTGATGTAGCGTATAAAAGTACGTTTTTTGGCGGCTTTTGGATAGAGCCGTCCATTATAGGTTTTAGAAATTTATACTCATTGCTGCCATTTTCAAAGCTTAGATCATCACAAAAAATGATAAATTTAAACTCGCTTTTTCTGATCTCATCGATGATATCGCCAAGGTATTTTAGATCCTCGCAACCGATCTCAATGATGCGAAGCCCAGCTTTATAAAATTTAGTAAAAACAGCCCTTACAAGGCTTGACTTGCCACATCCTCTCTCACCCCAAAGAAGCACGTGATTTGCGTCTTTACCTTCTATAAAATTTAGAGTATTTTTTAGCAAAATTTCTTTTTGTTTCTCTAGCCCGTAAAGTGAGTCGATATCTACAAAATCAATATCATCAACTGGTTTTAGCATGCCTTTTGTGTTTCTATATATCGCTGCATACTTCACGCCCCAATCTATCATTTCTTATCCTTTCTTAGATAGACCAAAATTTCAGCCAAAACATCATCATCGTCCTTGCTACGTGACTTTAGCCTGATTTTCTCATCATCATTTTTTGTTATTAGTATATTTTGTTCGCTGTTTGAGATAGTCTTTATGCCAGCTTTTAGGGCTAAAATTTTGATGATGATAAGGTCTAAAAACTGCTTTGTAAATGTATCTATCTTGCCAAATCTATCCTCAAGCTCGCTTTGTATCTCATAGACTTCACTCACTTCTTTGCACTTGCTAAGGCGCCTGTAAATTTCAAGCCTTAGCCTATCTTCTCTTATAAATTCTTGATTTAAAAAGGCGCTCACACTAAGCTTTAGATCGATCTTGTCTAGCTTTGCTGAGTCTTGATTAAGAAGCTTGTTTATCTCATCTTCTAGCATCTTTAGATATAGCGAGTAGCCGATAGCCTCGATGTGGCCGCTTTGCGCCTCGCCGATGATGTTGCCACCACCTCTTATCTCAAGATCGTGATAAGCTAGCACTGAGCCAGCGCCTAAAAATGAGTTGCCTTCAAGTGCTACAAGGCGTTTTAGAGCGTCTTTACTAATAGCATCTTTATCTTCAACTAAAAAGTAGCAGTAGGCCTGCTTGTCGCTTCTACCCACGCGACCGCGCAGCTGATGCAGGTCAGCCATGCCAAATTTATTAGCATTTTCTACGATTATGGTGTTTGCATTTGGCAAGTGGATGCCGCTTTCAACGATGCTGGTGCAAAGTAGCAAGTCGTACTCGCCCCGCTCAAATTTCATCATCTCATCTTCAGCGACTTTTGCATTTATCTTTGAGTGAAGGATCAAAATTCTAAGCTTTGGCAAAATTTTTCTTAGCTCATTTGCTGTTTGTTCGATGTCTGCGATGTGATTGTGGATGTAAAAGGTCTGCCCTCCACGTCTTAGCTCACGCATGATCGCCTCTTTGACGACCTTTTCGTCCCACTCTCTAACACTTGTTCTCACATCTAGCCTCGAGCTTGGCGGGGTGGTCAAAATGCTATATGTTTTTATCTTGCTAAGCGCCATATTTAGGCTTCTTGGTATAGGAGTGGCACTCATGCTTAAGATGTGTGAATTTTGAGAAATTTCTTTTAACTGCTCTTTTTGTTTAACGCCAAATTTATGCTCTTCATCAACCACTATAAGCCCTAAATTCTCAGCCTTTACACCAAGAAGTGCATGCGTACCCACGCAAACTATAGGCTCATTTTCTTTTAGCGCCTTTTGCAGGCTTGATTTTTCTTTAGCGCTTGAGAAGCGATCCAGCCTAAAGACCTTTATGCCAAATTTGCTAAATCTTTGGCTTAGTGTCTTGTAGTGCTGCGAGCTAAGAAGTGTCGTTGGCACGAAGAAAAATGCGCTAAAGCCTGATTTTATGCAGGTAAATATAGCATTCATCGCAACTTCAGTCTTGCCAAAGCCAACATCACCGCTAAGCAGCCTATCCATCACCTTGCCGCTTTTTAGCTCATCTTTTATATCATTTACCGCTTTTTGCTGATCACTCGTATATGAAAAGCCAGCGTCTTGAACGAAATTTAGATAAGAGATATCCTCTTTTTGTAAAATTTTGCCTGCGATTAGCTCCCTTTTTGCAGCCATTGCTACGATCTTTGAGGCGATCGCGAAGAGTTTTTCTCTGACCTTTTCTTTTATCTTGGCAAAATTTGCCTTGCCTAAGCGATCAAGCACCGCCATAGAGCCATTTTGTGCGATGTAGCGGTCTATCAAATTTAGATGCTCGACTGGCAAAAGAAGCTTGTCGTCATTTTGGTAGGCGATAACCACAAATTCCTTTGTCGCGCCCAAAACTTTGATCTTTTCAAGCCCTAAAAATCTACCTATACCATAATCTTCATGCACGACATAGTCATTTACTTTTAGCTCATCGACCACGAGACTTGAGCGTTTAACTCGCCTTTTTTTCTCAAATTTATTTAGTGAAACGACTATATTGTCACTCGAAGTTATATTTACTACAAGAGGCGAAATTTCAAGCTTTACATTTGCAAAGCCATCAAGCTCATAGCCCTTAAAAAGTCCTTCATTTCTTGAAAGAACGGTTATATTTTTACTCTTATTTAGCTCAAAAAAGTCAAAATTTAAAGTGACTTCTAAGTCTTTATAGACCTTTGGCTCAGGCAAAATTTCAATGCCCTTAAATTTATCCTTGGGTGCATCATAAATTTCAAAATCGATCTTTTTAACAAGCTTTGAGTCAAATTCTTTCAAGTAGTCGCTAAAGCTATCTATCGCCCAAAATCCAAGTGAATTTAGATCACTCACCAAGGCGTCGCTTTGCATATCCTCGATCTTTTGGCTAACTTTTTCAAACTCATCTTTGCTTAAATTTGCGATAAATGGCACGATCTCAGCTTCGCTTAGCTCATTTTTGTTGCTAATTTGCGTGGCGGTATTATAATTTCTTATGCTTTCCACCTCATCGCCAAAGAGTAAAATTCTAACAGGATCGTCCATATTTACGCCGTAAATGTCAATGACTTCGCCACGAATGCTAAACTCGCCAACGCTCTCAACGATATCGACACACTCGTAACCAAAGCGTATGAGTAGGTCGGCAAATTCGCTTAAATTTAGATTATCTTTTAGCTTGATCGTTGAGCTTTCTAGGTTTTTTTGCGTTGGAAGTGGGTTTAAAAGCGTACTAAATGGGCTTATGATGATCTTTTTGCCATCAAATTTGTAGTATTTGCTAAGAACGGATGAAATTTCAAAAAGCTCTTCGTTAAAGCTTCTTAGATCATCGCCCTTTTTAGCTCTAAAATCAGGTAGTTTAAATGCGCTAAAGCCAGCAAAACTGGCCGCATCAGCGCAGAGTGCCGCCTCTTTGTCATCTTCGCAGATGAGAATTTGTGGGGCGTGTGTTAAAAGATACTCATAAACCTTTGCTTGCATAGTACTCTTTTAAAAAGGCTTCGGCCAAGTGAAACGAACCAAATGCTAGGTAAATTTTGCCGTTTTTTGCATCTTTTATATCGTTCATATCGCTTGACTCAAACTCTCTATGCGAAATTTTAAGCTCGTTTAACGCTTTATTTATGAGCTCTCCGCCAAGCTCCCTACCCTCGCAGTGATAGTGATAAAGCAGCACATCCTCAACGACTGGCTTTAAAGCTGCCAAAACCGCTTTGAAATCTTTATCCAAGAACGAATTATATACCAAGGTAAGCTTCTTGCCAACAAACTCACCTTGGCTAAATTTCTTAGCAACAGCCTTTGCGCCAAGCTCGTTGTGACCGACATCAACGTATAAATTTGAAGCGATCTTTTCGCATCTGCCTCGAAGCGTAAGAGCACCCAGCTTTTTGATATCTATGCTGCTATCTAAAATTTTAGCCGTAGCGTAGGCTAGAGTTAAATTTGATCGTAAAAACTCTGGTAGATTAAATTTATTTGCATAGTTTGCGATCTCGTTTAAATTTTCTTTGGTTAAAATTTCTCTTGGGAAGCTTAAAGTGGAGCCTTTTTCACTTGCGATCTCTTTTGCGATAGCGATACTTGTATCGTTCATTTCGTCATTTAAAATAGCTCTTGCGCCCATAGCCTCAAACTTCGTGCGTGAAATTTCTTCTAGGCTATTTCCAAGAACTGCCGTGTGATCAAGCCCAATAGGCGTAAAAATGCTTAACTCTTTTTCAAAAACATTTGTCGCATCAAGCACACCGCCCATACCAGCCTCGCAGACAAAGTAGTCGCAACCCTCAAAAAGTATAGCTGAAAGCAATGTCATATACTCAAAATAACTTGTTTTTATCTTGTATTCATCGCTTAGAAGTCCTTGCAGGCGCTCGTGAGCTGCTTCTAAAATTTCATCACTAGCGACTTCGCCATTTAACCAAAATCGCTCATTAAACTTAAATATATGAGGGCTCGTGTAGTGCCCTACTTTTGCGCCATTTTGGCTTAAAATTTGCGCTAAAAAGCGGCCAGTGCTGCCTTTGCCATTTGTGCCTATTATGTGAATAATCTTAAATGGCTTTATATGTTCTTTTATAGTCGCATACGCTCTAATAATCCTGCCGTAGTCAATCTCTTTATAGTAAAGTGGTTTGCCATCAAGAAATTTAGCTAGGCTCATTTTTCCTCGATTATCTTTGGCATTACTTGATTTCTACCATTTTCTTTTGAGAGATAAAGCATCTTGTCAGCAGCCTCAAGTGTCATCGTCTCGCTTAAATTTGCACTTCTTGTCGCTATACCAGAGCTTATAGTAACCTTAATACGCTCATTTTTATAGATAAATTTGAAATTTTCTATCATACTTCTTAGCTTATCTCCAAATTTAACACTATCTTTTAAGCCAGTACTTGGAAGCAAGATTACAAATTCTTCGCCACCATATCTACCAACGAAATCAACCTTTCTAGCGTTTTTCTTAAGTACTTGAGCCACTGCTGAAAGAATAACATCTCCAGCCTCATGCCCATAAGTATCATTTATGCTTTTGAAATGATCAATATCAACAAAGCAGATAGAATAGTCAGTCCCATAGCGTTTATATGCCTCTTCGATGCGTTGAATCTCGTTCATCAAAGCACGCTTAGTAGATACCTTTGTCAAAAAGTCTTCTTTGCTCTCCAGCTTAGCTTCCTCAAGCTCTTTTTCAAGGCTATTCACTCTATTTTGAAGCTCTAAGATAGTAGCTTGTCTATTGTGCATCTCGATACCAAGCTCTTTGCTCTCGATCTCCAAAGCACCAGCGATCTCAATAAGCATGCTTCTTACTTGATCAATGCTATTTGTATTTAAATTTACATTTTTTAGATCATTTTTAATGCTTTTTACTTTATCAGAACTACTTTGTGAACTAACTGCAATATCAGAAATTCTCTCACTTATATTTTGTAAGACATTATTTAGCGAACCAACTTTTTCTATGATCTCCGTTCTATCTTCTTCTATTCTTCGATCAACAAATGCCTTTACCTTTTCTTGAAATTCTTTGCTATTTAAGGTTTTAGGATTTTGCTTCAAAGTACTTCTTATCGTGCTAAGCTCTTCATCAAGATCCTTTGTAATAGAAGGCTCAAGAGTAAGGCTTAAAAGCTGAATCAAAACATCCTCTTCGCCATCTTCATCTTTTTGTGCAAGAAATTTCTCAAGTTCAGAACTCATTGTCTTTAAATCATCAAAATTTCTAACACCATAATATTTCAAAAATTCTAAAAATTCAGTGTCATACGAGCTAACAAAGTCAAACCATCTAAGGCACATCTCTTCAAGATTTTTCTCATCATATCTTCTAGCAAGTAACTGCATACTTTGCTCTGCTAAGCTTTTTGCATCTTTATTGTGAAGCATCGAAATAGCTTGGAGAATTCTTCTAGCAAATGCGTTTAGTGACTGTAACTTTTTATCATCAGCCACAAGACCTGCTCCTTGTTGAGTACCTCTAGAGAGCCTAGCAGTCATAAAAGCAACAAACTCATCGACCGTCTTTATATGAAGGCTCAAGGCTTGATTTTTATATTCATCACCAAGCCTTGAGATATATTTTTCTATCTTTTTACTCTCTTCTGTTGTAAAGCCATATTTTTTAGAAATTTCATTATAGACTTCAGTGTAATTCTCTGGCGTTAGCATCAAATGGCGATCTTTGATCTCATTTAAGGCTTCCTTGACTATTTGACTAACGGTTACTGCTGCCATTTCTATATCCTTTTACCGCTAAACTTGCGATATACTCATCAAAGGCCTCTTTTGATGCCTCTTTGATAGCTTCGTATTTTTGAGTATCACTAAGAATGCTGTCAGCAAATCTTACATCTTTTTGACGTCTTGCGACACTAAAGTCATACTCGCCAGTGGCTGGAATGTCAACCACGCTACCATCTTTAAATTTAGTCTTATAATTTAAGCTTAAATGTGCTTTATATGACGTAATGTAGCCAAATTCATCATAAATGATCGCTTCGTAATTTAAATCTTTTACCAAAATAATTATCGAAGTATCAGCACTCTCTTTACTTGATAGATTTTTATTTAGCCTTGCGACCATACCTTCTTTTACAGCATCCTTTATCCAAACACTATTTTTTGGCTCTTCTTTACTGATGATCACATCAACGTAAATTTTATCACCTACTAGATCATGTGTGATCTTTGAAACCGGCTTATAACCACACCCGCAGATAAATATCGCAATAAAAAACGCTAAAAAATATCTCAAAATTTATCCTTTAATGACAAAATTTACTAATTTGCCTTTTATATAAATCTCTTTTAAAATTTCTTTTCCTTCAAGCCATTTAGCCACATTTTGCTTAGCTAGCTTTAAAATTTCACCCTCACTCTCGCTTGCTGCCACTTCAAACTCGGCTCTTTTTTTACCATTTACTGTAACTGCAAGAGCGATGCTATCTTTTACAAAAACCTCTTCTTTTACGGCTATCTTTGTGAAATTTTTTCTACCAAAAAGCTCTTCACTAAGCTCATTTGCGATATGCGGCACGATAGGCTCTAGTAAATTTAAGATGATGAAAAAGCCCTCAGCATTTACATATTCGTTATCCTGCGCATTTATGGCATTTAGTGCCTCCATGCAAGCAGCGATTAGTGTATTAAAAGCAAATGTGTCTCCAAAAACTTCGGTTGATTTTTTAAGCGCTTCATAAATTTTTAGCCTTGCAAATTTCTCATCTTTGTTTAGACTTTCATGGTCTATCTGAGGCAGTTCGTCTATCTTTTTAATAGTCTGTGCCTTTTCCCAAAGTCTATTTAAAAACCTAAACGCACCCTCAACCGCACTGTCATTCCACTCAAGCTCTTTTTGAGGAGGAGCAGCAAACAAGATAAAGAGCCTTGCCGTATCGGCACCATATTTATTAATAATATCGTCAGGGTCTACGACATTGCCCTTACTTTTACTCATCTTTTTACCATCTTTTAAAACCATGCCTTGAGTTAGCAGATTTTCAAATGGTTCATCGCCCCTTAGATAGCCTAGATCTCTTAAGACCTTTTGGAAAAATCTAGCGTATAAAAGGTGCAAGATCGCATGCTCGATACCGCCGATATACTGATCTACATTCATCCAATAATTCACGCTCTTTTCATCAAGTGCTTTTTGCTCCCACGTCTTCTCATCGCTTGCAAATCTAGCAAAATACCAGCTACTCTCCACAAACGTATCCATCGTATCAGTCTCTCTGATCGCATCTTGTCCGCATTTTGGACACTTTGTAAATTTCCAAGCCGGATGTTTATCTAAAGGATTGCCCTCGCCTGTGATCTCGACATCTTCAGGTAGCGCGATAGGTAAATTTTCCTCTTTTTCAGGCACTACGCCGCAGCATTTGCAGTGCACTACTGGTATTGGCGCACCCCAGTATCTTTGGCGAGAAATTCCCCAGTCTCTTAGTTTATAGTTTGTGATCCTTTTGCCTAAACCATCTTTTTCAAATTTTTCTATTATGAAATTTTTAGCTTCTTCTGAAGCAAGTCCATTTATAAGCTCAGAATTTATAGCAACTCCATACTCAGAGTATGCTTTAGAACCGTCGCTCTCGCCCTCAAGCGGCTTTACGACTGGTTTTATAGGAAGATTAAATTTACTTGCAAACTCGAAGTCCCTTTGATCATGCGCAGGAACAGCCATGATAGCACCACTGCCGTAGTCAGCTAAGATAAAATTTGCAACCCAAACTGGGATTTTTTCATTGGTAAGTGGATGAACGACATAAATTCCTAAAAATTCTCCATCTTTTTCGCTCGCTTGACGCTCTCTTGGGCTTTGATTTAGGATTGTTTTTATCTTTGTCTTTTTGTTTTCATCAATTTTATCACTCTCAAGCAACACTTTTACAATAGGATGCTCAGGTGCAAGAGCAGTGTAGCTAACGCCGTAAATCGTATCAGCCCTTGTAGTAAACACCTCAAAGCCATCAAATTTACCACCTAAAGCCTCTTTTGAAGCCTCATCAAGATAAAATTTAAACTCCAAGCCGTAGCTTCTGCCGATCCAGTTTTCTTGCATTGTAATTACTTGATTTGGCCATTTGCCTTCAAGAAGTTTTAGATCATCAAGTAGCTCGCTAGCATATTTTGTGATGTTAAAGTAATATCCTGGAAGCTCTTTTTGCACCACTTCATTACCACATCTCCAGCATTTACCATCCTCTACCTGCTCATTTGCAAGCACAGTTTGATCGTATTCGCACCAATTTATAATTGCATTTTTTCTATAAACAAGCCCTTTTTCAAACATCTTTATAAAAAAGCTTTGCTCCCATTTTGTGTAAAGTGGATCAGACGTGGCTAAAATTCTCTTTTTAGAAAATGAAAAACCAAGGCTTGCAAGCTCTTTTTTCATATAGTCGATGTTTTCATAAGTCCAAATTTTAGGGTGAATTTTATGTTTTATGGCTGCGTTTTCAGCTGGCATGCCAAAGCTATCAAAGCCGATAGGATGAAGCACGTTGTAGCCGCTTTTTCTATATGACCTAGCCAGCGCATCACCGATAGAGTAGTTTCTTACATGCCCCATATGTATGCGTCCACTTGGATATGGAAACATGCTTAGGATATATTTTTTCGGCAAGCTTAGGTCATCTTTTGGTTCAAATTCTTCATTTTTATCCCAAATTTCTTGCCATTTTTTTTCTATCTTTAAAGGCTCATATTTTCTCTTTTCAGCCATTTTTTCTCCTAAAATTCTTCTTGAGCTTTACTTGATTCTATTAAAACCAAGGCTAGTGAAAATATATTTGCAATGACTGCGCCAATAGCTAGTGAATAGCTAAGTGTTATATTTTCAGAGACTTGCAAAATAACAAAAGCTGGTATAAGGTGCAAATCAGCAACCAGCGAGCTTGCAAAAAGCTCAGCTGAGAGTAAATTTTTAACACCGATCTTAAGTAGCGTTGAAACCAAATTTATACTAGCTGCCACAAAAAGTGCAATCTCGTTTTTATCATATAAAAATTCTGCCGTAGTCGTAAGACTCATCAATGCAAAAAATATGTAGATAACTTTTCCCCAGTTCATTATCCCTCCTTACACAACGCCTTTCTCAAACATGGCACGCTCTTTTTCGCGCTCTTTTTTTATCTTTTGTTTTTCAGTCTCTCTACTTCTAAAATGCTCGATGCTAAATTTAAACCAGATAAGAAACGGCGAAGAGATGTAGATCGAACTGATCGTTCCTATGACAATACCAACGATAAGAATAAATGAAAATCCATGTATCATATCTCCACCAAATAAAAATAACACAAGAACTGTCATCATCGTAGTTGCTGAAGTTAAGATAGTCCTTGAAAGTGTGGCTGAGACTGACTCGTTGATAACGCCTTCGATGTCAGTTCGCTTACTCTCTTTGATACCCTCTCTTATCCTGTCAAAAATGATGATCGTATCATTTAGAGAGTAGCCAAGCACCGTTAAAACAGCCGCTAGCGTGTCCAAATTTACATCAATATTAAATAGCGAAATAGCACCAACAGTTATAACTATATCGTGAATTTCAGTTGCGATCGCAGCAAGCGCAAAACGCCACTCAAATCTAAACGTGATGTAGATTAATATACCAATTAGTGAAATTCCAAGAGCCATCAAGCCTTTTTCTCTAAGCTCATCGCCAACCTTTGGTCCAACGATATCAACACGTCTTACCTCAAAATTTCCAGTATCTTTTAAAATTTGCTTTATCTCAGTACCGATGTCGCCAGTTAAATTTGAGCTTGAACCTGAAAATCTAATAACAGCCTCATCTTCGCTTCCAAACTCAGTAACAGAGGCGTTTTTAAGCACTTCATTTGTGCTAAAAGCGTCGCGGATTTTATCGAGTGGCGCTTTGGTGTCGTATTTTAGCTGAATAAGCGTACCGCCAGAGAAATCAATGCCGTAGTTTAACCCCTTTGTAGCAAGTAAAACGATAGAGCCAACAAATAAAAATATAGAAAATGCCAGTGAAGCAAATCTAAAACGCATAAAATCATAAACTTTTGCTTTAGTAAAAATTTGCATCCTTAGCTCCTTTTATAACCAAACCAAAGTCTGGTATTTCCACTTTTTTCTATCTTGTCCATAGCAGCATCAAACATGCCATGAGTACCAAGTATAGCTGTTAGCATCGAAGCCATGATACCTATTGCCATTGTTACTGCAAAGCCTTTAACTGGGCCAGTGCCATAAGCGTAAAGCACCGCAACTGTGATGATAGTAGTTAAATTTGAGTCGATAATCGCACTCATAGCGTGCTCATAGCCTTTTTGAACAGCTGTTCTTATCGCTACACCTTCACGCAAAAGCTCGCGAATACGTTCATTTATGATGACGTTTGCATCAACAGCCATACCGATCGTTAGCACGATACCAGCCATACCTGGCAAAGTAAGCGTCGCTCCAAAAAGTGCCATCACAGCGACTAATATAACAACGTCTGCAACTAGTGCAATATTTGCAAAAATTCCAGAAATTCCATAATAAACTAGCATAAATAACACGACTAAGATAGATCCAGCAGCAAGAGCCACCATACTTTGATTGATGCTCTCTTGTCCCAAAGATGGACCAACGCTTCTTTTTTCCAGCATCTTAACAGGGGCTAAAAGTGCGCCACTTCTAAGAGCGATCGCTACGTCGTGAGCCTCATCAAGAGTAAAGCCGCCACTAATCTGACCGCTGCCGCCACCTATTCTTTCATTTATAACAGGAGCTGAATAAACCTTGCCATCAAGCACAATAGCAAGCCTTTTGCCAACATTTGCACCAGTAAAATCGCCAAAAATTCTAGCACCCTCTGAATTTAGAGTGAAATTTATGATCGGTAGGTTATTTTGCTGAGAAAATGCAACCTTTGCGTCAGTTAGCATCGAGCCATCAAGCACTGGGATATTTTTAACGACATATTTTACACGGTCATTTTTAGCATCTTTAAAGATCACATCGCCGTAGCTCTCAGCTTCAGCCTCGCTCATTGTATTAGCCTGATCTTGTCTTTTATCATCAACTGCCATAAGCTGCAAGTGAGCAGCCTTTGCGATGAGATCTCTTGCTCTTTGTTCATCCTCTTCAGTCTTTATACCAGGAAGCTCAACTAGGATATTATCTTTGCCCTGTCTGGCAACAGTTGGCTCAGCTAGACCAAACTGATCGAGTCTGTTTCTAATAGTTTCAACAGCTTGCGAGATCGCATACTCAATCGTATCCGTTCTTTCTTGTTCGGTTAAAGATATGCTGTAATTTAAACCATCTTTTTTTATATCAAGCCCCTTTATCTCAGCTAGTGCTTTATCTACTTTTGGAGCTTCGTCGCCATCAAGGAGAGTAAAGTCAATGTTCTCTTCTTTAATCTTAAATTTATCAATTAACACATCTTCTTTTTTAGCATAATAATTTATACTTCCGGCTATTGATTTTATTTTTGAGTGAATAGCTTCGCTCGTTTCAACACCAAGCAGCATATGAAGGCCGCCTTGAAGATCAAGGCCAAGTGAAATTTTAGCCCCATTTTGAGTTTGAAAAAAAGATGGCACCGAAAAGCCAAAACCAAAAATCAAGGCTAATATTAAGATAATTAGCCTATATGTGACTCTTGCGTTACGCATTATTTATCTTCGATCTTTTTAGCTACAAACTCGCGTGCTATACGAACGATTACATCATCGTTAAGTTTAACTTTGATAAAATCATTTTCGGCTTTAATCACTTCGCAGATAAGTCCGCCATTAGTTATTATCTTATCACCTTTATCAAGAGCTGCGAGCATTGCTGCATGGGCTTTTTGTTGTTTTTGTTGAGGTCTAATAACCAAAAAGTAAAATATGGCGAAAAGCACAACAAGAGGTAGTAATGATGTTAAAAAATCAGCGTTTTGCATGGATTTCCTTATTTGTAAGATTTTTAAATGGGCATTTTAGCACTAAAATTATAATAAAAGCCTTTGTCGGTGCTTTTTTGCTCTCCAACTTTATTTTTTTAGGCCTCTTCGAGAATTTGCTCTTAAATTTCATCTCACCGTTTCTAACTTTGACTGGAATTTACATCATTATAAATTTAAGCAGAGCTGGCTTTTTTGCGGCTGGCTTTTTCACTGGAATTTTGTGGTTTTACTGGATCAGCTTTAGTTTTATCTACTACGAGCTAGTCTGGCTTATACCATTTGTCATCCTCTTTGTAGCCCTTGTTTATGGACTTTTATTTTGGATAGCCTCTTTTCCAAGCTTTGTGGTACTAAGAGCCGTTTTACTATTTTTAATAAGCTACGTTCATCCATTTGGCTTTAACTGGTTTAATCTTGAAGCAACGCTTGTTTTAGGCGCTTTTGAGCCAAGCACAAGAGGGCTTATATTTATATTTTTAGTAGCCATTTCTTTGAGTTTAAAAGGTAAAATTTTAAAATTTATCCTAGCTTTTATCTGCCTGATCGCCGCTTTGCAGTTTAAAAGTAGCGAGGCAAAGACTTTGCCATTTGACGTGGAGCTAATAAACACCGATGTCGCTCAAAGAGTGCGCTGGGATAAAAGTTTACGTATGAAATTTACAAATGAAAATTTAGACTTGATAAATAACGCCATAGCCGAGCAAAAACGCCTTATCGTACTACCAGAGAGCGCGTTTCCACTATTTATGACAAATGAGCCACTGCTTGTTGATGAGTTAAAAGAGCTTTCAAAAAAGATAACCATCGTAGCTGGTGCGCTTGCCTATGAAAATAAGCAAATTTATAACTCTGCATTTTTGTTTCAAGATGGCAATCTTAGGCGAATGGATAAGAAATTTTTAGTGCCATTTGGCGAAGAAATTCCTTTGCCAAAATTTATGCAAGATGCGGTTAATAAGCTATTTTTTGGCGGAGCTAGCGACTTTAAAAAGGCTGAAAATTTTAGCGACTATGAGATAGATGGAGTAAAAATCAGAAACGCTATCTGCTATGAAGCGACAAAAGAGGAGCTTTATAGGGGCGAATTTGACGTAGTTGTAGCTATCACAAACAATGGCTGGTTTGTGCCAAGTAGCGAGCCTGTACTTCAAAGGCTGCTTATAAAACACCTTGCCACGAAATACAATAAAACGGTCTATCACAGCGTAAATGGCTCAAAAAGTGAGATTATAAAGCCAAAAAAAGCGTTTTGGGATGAGTCTTAAATGTGAGATTTAAAGTGGCTTTTAGATAAAGCCACTTTGATATGATTATTTTTTCAGTAAAGCCTTGAAAGTATCGACAGCGTCAAGTTTTTCCCAAGGGTATTTTGCATTTCCCACTTGACCTTTTGCAGCTACTTTTGCATATAAAAACGTATCTTTGCTTGGCTTATCAAGACCAAATTTATTTGTTATCCAGCGAGGTGTTAGAGCAAAGTGCTCGCTTACAAAATTTGAAAGCATATCGTCATTTACGCCGTTTGCATGAGTTCCCATGGTATCAACGCTAACCGAAGTTGGCTTTGCAACGCCTATTGCGTAGCTTATCTGGACGATACATTTTTTAGCAAGACCAGCTGCGACTATATTTTTAGCTATCCAGCGAGCTGCGTAAAGTCCGCTTCTATCAACCTTTGTGTAGTCCTTGCTTGACTGAGCACCACCGCCTATTGGGCTATATCCGCCAAAGCTATCGACGATTAGTTTTCTGCCTGTTAGACCGCTATCGTGAAGTGAGCTATGATTTACATATCTACCTGTTGGGTTTATATAAATGATCGTTTTTTCTTTATTATATAGCTCTTTTGGAAGACCAGTTTCATCTATTAAATTTTGAATTAGTGCGCGAAGCTCTTCTATCTTCATGCTTTCCACGCAAGGTGCAGAGACGACGATAGTGTGGATGCTTTGAGGTTTGCAGTTTTCAAAGTTATCTTTACTGCCGTAATCAATAGTAACTTGCGTTTTTATATCAACACCAAGCTTATCAGGGTTTGCTTTGGCAAATTTATATACTTTTTCACAAAGCATTCTTGCATAAGTTATAGCTGCAGGCATAAATTCTTTTGCTTCGCAGCTTGCAAAACCAAACATAATGCCTTGATCGCCTGCTCCGATCTCGCCACTACTTTGATCAACACCTTGATTTATATCTGGACTTTGTTGATTTAAACAAACTTTGACCTCGATATCATCTGGGTGCAAACACTGCTCTTTTGTAAAATTACTCTTTCCGTCATATCCGATATGTGCAAGAGCATCTTTTACGATCTTTTCATAGTCTTTATAAGAGAGCTTTACCTTTGAGTTTATCTCTCCACCTATTACTATGTTTTTCCCAGCCACAAAGACTTCACTTGCAACACGACCATTTGGATCTTGTGTTAAAATAGTATCCACTATGCTATCAGCGATTATATCAGCACATTTATCTGGATGACCTGGACTTACAACTTCAGAGGTAAATAGATACATTTTCATCCTTTTTTCTTGACTAAATTTTGTGCAATTGTAACAAATCTATTTAAAAAGCTTATTAATCTTTATCAAATTCTTTATATTTAAAAATTGTTTAGCTAAAATCAACAAAAAACTAATTTATTAAGGTGTCAAATGAATATGCTTAAAAACATAGCAAGAAGATACGCCGATGGAAATTTGATAGTTCAAATTTTAGTTGGTATCATCCTAGGTGCCCTAGTTGGCTTTTACACACACTACGAAGCAGCTCCTTATAACAAGATCTCGGCTAAAATTCAAACTATTCAAAATGAGAGTGGTTTGAGCATAGATGAAGTTATAAAAACTCGCCTTAGTCAAGATGAAGCCACACAGCTAAACGAAGCCAAAGAAAAAGCTAGTTCAGCCGATTCTATTGCAGCTTCAGCTTCAGTTTTAGGCGATTTATTTAAAGGCGCTTTAAAAGCTATCGCACCAATTCTTGTCTTTGTTTTAGTGGCAACATCTATCATTTTAAGAGATTTTGGTCATACAAAAGGTATGCAAAAGATCATTACACTCTATCTAATTGGTACATTTTTAGCAGCCGTTGTTGCAGTTATTGCTAGTTTCTTATTCCCAGTGGAGCTTTCTTTAAAAGGTCTTGCAAGTGCTGATATGTCAGCGCCTCAGGGAATTACCAATGTTTTAAAAGATCTCATTTATAAAATGGTCGAAAATCCAATAAACGCCCTTGCAAATGGCAACTATATAGGCATCATTACCTGGGCAGTAGGCAGTGGTATAGCACTTAGAAATTCCACAGCTGAGACCAAAAAAGTATTTAAAGACATAAGCGATGGCGTGACTCATATCGTTAAATTTATCATTAGACTAGCTCCGTTTGGTATCTTTGGTATGGTAGCTATTAGCATTCATGAAACTGGATTTGAGGTACTTGCAGGATATCTAAAACTAATTTTAGTTCTTGTTGGGGCAATGCTTGTTGTCGCATTTATCATCTACCCAGCCATGGTTTTTGTATTAACTAGAAAAAATCCTTATCCACTTGTCATGATCTGCCTAAAAGAGAGCGCTATTTCAGCATTTTTTACAAGAAGCTCGGCCGCAAATATCCCTGTAAATATGGCACTTTGCAAAAAGCTTGGTTTAAAAGAGGAGCTTTACTCGATCTCGATCCCACTTGGAGCTACCATAAACATGGGCGGTGCGGCAGTTACCATTAGTATCCTAGCGCTTACTGCGGTAAATTCTATCCCATCTATCACAGTTACATTTGGCGATGCGCTACTTCTTTGTTTCATCTCAGCTCTTGGTGCATGCGGCGCATCTGGCGTGGCTGGTGGCTCTTTGCTTCTAGTGCCATTAGCGTGCGGTCTTTTTGGTATCAGCAATGACATAGCAATGCAGTTTGTAACAGTTGGCTTTACCATTGGCGTCATCCAAGACTCAGTTGAAACTGCGCTAAATAGCTCATCAGATGTACTTTTTACAGCAGTAGCTTCAGAAACTTCAAACTAATATTCATAAAATTTCAGCTAAATTTTGGCTGAAATTTTACTTTTATCCATTTTTTTGTAAAATATCCCAAAAATTTAAAGGATAAATATGCAAATTTGGGATCTAAAAGCACTTTTTGCAAACGAAAAAGAGTGCGAGCAAAACGCACTAAATTTACAAAAAGAGTGCGAGAAATTTAAAGATAAATACCTAGAAATTTATGAAAATTTAAAAACAGACGAGTTTTTAAAGGCATTTTGCGAATATGAAAACTTGATAGCTAAAATTTCAAAAGTAATGACCTATGCTTTTTTAAATTTTGCCAAAGATACAAGCAAAGGTGCATTTTATGCAAAGATCGACGAGATAGCGACAAAAGCAAATGAAAATTTGATATTTTTTGAGATCAAATTTAATGAGTTTAGCCCTAAAAAACAAAAAGAGATCATCAAAAGCTCTAAAAAATATGGCTACTATCTAAGCAATCTCGCTAAAGCAAAACCGCACCAACTAAGTGTTGCCGAAGAAAGAGTTTTGCTTCGCACCGCAAGCACTGGAGCTGAGGGCTTTTCAAGGCTTTTTGATGAGAGTATGAGCAAGATGAAGTTTAAATTTAAAGGCGAGCTTTTAAATGAAGAAGAGATTCTAGCCAAGCTTCATGAGAGTGACCAAAGCGTGCGAAAACTAGCCGCCAAAAGCCTTTCAAACGAGCTTAGCAAGCACCAGCACCTCCTTGGCTACATATATAATATGATAAAAACTGATCTAAAAACGAGCTGCGAGCTGCGAAATTTCAAGCTTCCTGAAGAGCCAAGACACCTTGAAAATCAAATCAGTAAAAAAAGCGTTGATTCGCTAATTGCTGTAACTGAGAAAAATTTCGATTTAGTTTCTAAATTTTACGAGCGCAAAAGAGAAATTTTAGGCCTTGAAAAGCTTTATGATTACGATAGATACGCGCCTCTTAGCAGCGAAGGTGAGTATAAATTTGATGAGTGCAAAAAGATAGTTTTAAAGGCGTTTGGGACATTTTCACCTAAATTTGGCGATATAGCCAAAAGCGCCTTTAGTGACGGCTGGATCGACGTTTATCCAGCGCCAAACAAGCGAGGTGGCGCGTTTTCTCACTCTGGATCAAGCGACACGCATCCTTATGTTTTGCTAAATCACACAAATCAGCGAAGAGACCTTTTCACGCTAGCTCACGAGCTTGGTCACGCTGTTCATCAAAAGCTCTCTTATAATGTAAGCTACCTAAACTCAGACACTCCGCTAACCACGGCTGAGACGGCTTCAGTCTTTTGCGAGATGCTAGTTTTTGACCACGTAAAAGAAAACCTTAGCAAAAAAGAGAAAATTTCACTACTCGCTGGCAAGATCGAGGATATATTTGCCACGCTTTACCGCCAGATAAATTTCACCACATTTGAGCGAGCCGTGCATGCACACGAGGGCGAGATCAGCCTAGATGAGTTAAATAAAATTTGGCTTAAAGAGAGCAAAAAGATGTTTGGCAAAAGCGTCACGCTAAATGACTACTACAAAATTTGGTGGAGCTATATCCCGCACTTCATCCACACACCATTTTATTGCTACGCCTACTCTTACGCGCAGCTTCTTGTGCTTGCACTTTTTGGACTTTACAAAAGTGGCAAATGCAAAAATTTTGTCGAAATTTACACCGAGTTTTTAAGCCTTGGCGGAAGTCTTAGCCCAAGGGAGCTTGTGGGTAAATTTGGCTTTGACATAGATGATAAAAATTTCTGGCAGATCGGTATAAACGAGGTTAAAAAGCTAGTAGATGAGTTTTTAGAAATTTCAAAGGATTAAGATGTTAGACGAAATTTTAGATGATGAGAAATTTTCGCTTTTGATGAAAATGCACGTCTATGAGTGCATTGATTTTTTGCTTGAAAAAGGGGTAAATTTCTCAGTTGTGGCAAATTTGCCGCTAGTTAGCTTTGAGCCTAGCTTGCCAGATGAGATAAGCAAGAGCTTTAGCATGCCAGTCATTATGTTCTCACTTGGTGGATATACGCTTGAGAGTACGAAACTAACACAAGATGAGCTTAGCTTTGAGGCTGGCTTTGGTAGTGAAAATTTCGCCTCTGTGGTCTCTTTTCCACTTGGTGCTATTGTTCAAATTTTGGTTGAAAATAGCCCAATCCTTGTAAATTTTTCTATTCATAAGCCAAAAGAGAAGCAAGCGGACCACACAAAAAAATCGGTTTCAGTCTTTTTACAAAATCCTAAAAATAAAGATATATTTAAGAAAAAATAGTAATTTTAAGCATTTTTGGCTAAAATCAAAAGAAAATTTAAAAAGCAAAAAATGGAAAAATTACTATCAAATTTAAACGAATCTCAGCGCGAAGCAGCTACTCATATAGATGGTCCGATGCTCATACTTGCAGGAGCTGGCAGCGGCAAGACAAAGACCATCACAACTAGGCTTGCCTACCTCATCGGCGAGGTCGGTATAGACGCGGCAAATACACTAACTCTTACTTTTACAAACAAAGCCGCCAACGAGATGCGTAGTAGAGCCATGACGATGCTAAGCCAAAGTGGCAAAAACTACTCGCCACTGCTTTGTACATTTCACAAATTTGGACTTTTGTTTTTAAAACTATATATTGAAAAGCTTGGTAGAAAAAATAACTTCGTCATAATAGACACAGACGATAAAAAACGTATCATCAAAAGCTTTGAAAGTCCAGTTGCCACGGCGATTTTGTCAAGCGAAATTTCAAACTACAAAAACTCACTTTTAAGCGTCGAAGAGGTCTATAAAAATGCAAATTTCTCGTCTTTTGATAAAAGCAAGGATAATTTTTACAAACAAGCAGCGCAAATTTATGAAAAATATGAAGACTATCTCAAAACAAATAACCTTGTTGATTTTGACGATCTGCTAGGGCTTACATATAAAATTTTAGACGAAAACGAAGAGCTAGCAAGAGAAATTTCAAACCGCTACAAATACATAATGGTCGATGAGTATCAAGATACAAACGACCTTCAGTATAAACTGCTAAAAAAGCTCTGTCTATGCCACGAAAACATCTGCGTCGTAGGCGACGATGACCAGAGTATCTACGGCTGGCGTGGCGCAAAAATAGATAATATCTTAAATTTTAAAGATCAGTTTAAAGATGTAAAGATCATTAGACTTGAGAAAAACTACCGCTCGAGCGAGGCGATACTAAAGGCTGCAAACGAGCTGATAGATCATAACCGCAACCGCCTTGGCAAGAAGCTTGTGGGCACAAAAGGCGAAGGCGAGGCTGTAAATTTGATAGAAAGCTTTGATGAGAGCGTTGAAGCTGGCAAGATCGCAAAGAACATAAAAGAGCTTTTAAGCAAAGGCGTGCAAGCAAAAGATATTGCGATCTTATACCGCATAAATGCGCTCTCTCGCTCGCTTGAAGATGGGCTAAATAAAGAGCAAATCGCTTATAAAATGGTGGGTGGCGTTAAATTTTACGAAAGGGCCGAGATCAAAGACATTATTAGCTATCTAAGGCTGATAAACAATCCAAACGATGATTTTTCAATAAGACGTATCATCAATCGTCCAAAGCGAGGACTAGGCAAAGTTAGTCTTGATAAGCTTGAAAAAATAGCATTTGATGGCAAAATTTCCATTTACGAGGCAATCTCAAACATCTCTGATAACGACGAAGCTTTTAGCAAAAAGGTAAAATCAGCTCTTCTTGAGTTTGCAAACAACCTAAAAGAGCTTCAAGAAAGCAGCTCTGTTTTTGATCTAATAGATAAATTTGAAGCAAAATTTGGCGTAAAAAAATACTATGAGAGCTTGCCAGATGGCTCTGAAAGAGCGGCAAACATCGATGAGTTTTACGCTGTTTTAAAAGATCAGATAAAGCAAAATCCAAGTTTTGATCTAGAGGAATTTCTAAATGAGATCACTCTAACAAGCGAGCAAGACGGTATCAGCGACGAGGCAATCAGCATCATGAGTGTACATGCAAGCAAGGGACTTGAGTTTGAGCACCTTTTTGTGATCGGCCTTGAAGAGGGATTTTTCCCGCTCATTGGTGACGGCAGCGATATCGAAGAAGAACGCAGGCTTGCATACGTGGCGATCACAAGAGCCAAAAAAACACTTAGCCTAAGCTTTGCAAATTCACGCTTTTACAAGGGTCAGCGCACAAGGCTAAATAAGAGTAGATTTTTAAGCGAGAGCGGTATCACGCATGGCTCGCTAGTCATCGAACAGAGTAATGAATTTAAAAAAGGCGACTTGGTTAAGCATAAAATTTTTGGTATCGGCAGGGTGAGCGCGGTTAGTAAGATCAAAAAAGAGTTTAAACTTACTATAAATTTTGGTGGCAATATAAGAGAGATAATGTCAAGCTTCGTGGAAAAGGCCGTATGAACGCCATTTTCGTGGCAAACAAGCCTGCTGGTATGAGCTCAAACCACTTTTTAGGGCGACTAAAGAGAAAATACGGCGTTAAAAAGGCTGGATTTTCAGGCACACTTGATCCATTCGCTAGCGGCTGCTTAATAGTCGCTTTTGGTTCATATACGAAATTTTTTAGATTTTTAGATAAAAGTCCAAAAGTCTATGAAGCTACGATCTGGCTAGGGGCTAGCAGTCCTAGCATGGATAATGAAAATATCACTGAAATTTCAAATGTAAAAGAGCTAAATTTAGAAAAACTTGAAATCATAAGAGGTGAGCTAACTGGTAAGATAAGCTACATCCCGCCAAAATTTAGCGCCAAGCACGTAAATGGCACAAGAGCCTATAAGCTAGCTAGAAATGGCGAAGAATTTGAGCTAAAGACAGAAACGATGGAAATTTTTGATAGTCAAATTTTAAACTATTCGCACCCATTTTTAACTATCCGTCTAAGCGTAAGCGAAGGAAGTTATATCCGTTCGTATGCAGAAATTTTTGGAAAAAAGTTTGGTTATAATGTAACTTTAAGCTCATTAAAAAGGATAAGTGAAGGCAAATTTTGCTACGAAAATGAAAAATTTTTGAATATTTGCGATTTTTTAAACATTCAGAAGAATACATACTTTGGGGAAATAAATGATATTCTTGATGGTAAGAAATTAAAAATTAACGATTTTGAAACACAAAAGCAAGGAATTTATTTGCTAAATTATGATAAATTTATGAGCGTAATCCAAATCACGGATGATACTATAAATTACACTCTAAATAAGGTTGAAAAATGTTAATCCTAGCAAGAAAAGAAAATGAAGAAATTTTAATAGGAAATGACATAAAAGTTGTCATAGTAAATATTTCAAAAAATACCGTTAAACTCGGTATCGAAGCGCCACGAAATACAATGATACTAAGAAGCGAACTAGCAAATGATATCAAAAACGAAAATATCCATGCCACAAAAACTGCAAGTGAAGCCGATATTCATGAGCTAGCTAAAAAAATTGAGAAATGAAAAGCTTTGCAAAGATCAATGTCTTTTTGAAGGTAGTTGGCACCAGAGGCAACTACCACGAAATTTTATCGCGCTTTATCCTCTGTGAGCAGCTTTTTGACGAAATTTATTTTAAAAAGTCAGATTCATTTGCCATAGAATGCAACAACCACGATATAAAAGACAATATCATTCAAAAAGCAATAGATGAGCTAAAAAGAGCTGGCTTTTCAAACGAGTTAGATAAGTTTTTTAGCTCCCATAAAATCATCATCAACAAAAATATCCCAATTGGTGCGGGCCTTGGTGGAGGCAGTTCAAATGCCGCCACCTTTTTACTAATGGTAAATGATGAGCTAAATTTAAATATAAAACGCGAAAATTTGATGCAAATAGCGTCTAAAATCGGCGCAGATGTAGCTTTTTTCGTAAGTGGCTACAAGGCAGCAAATGTAAGAGGTATAGGTGAGATCATAGAAGAATTTGACGATGAGGTGCCGGGTTTAAATATCTTCACGCCAAATGTTTTTTGCTCCACGCCGGCGGTTTATCAAGAATTTAGAAGCAATTTCTTACAATACATAGACGTTAATACTGCAAAAAAGATGCGAAATTTAAAGAGCAAAGAGCTACTTGAAATTTATAAAAACGGGGAGTTAAACGATCTTTTTGCCCCATGTTTCAATCTCTATCCACAGATGAATGAGTTTAAAGATAAATTTCTAAGTGGTAGCGGCAGTAGCGTATTTAGCGTAAAATAAAAGGTAAAATTTTGATAAAAGATCTAGCAAAAAACAAAAAAGCTTTGCATGACTTTAGCATACTTGAAACCTTCGAGGCTGGCATTGTTTTAAAAGGTAGCGAGGTCAAGGCTCTAAGGGCTGGCAGAGCAAATTTAAAAGATAGCTTTGTGCGCGTCATAAAGGGTGAGCTTTTCTTACTAAACGCCCATATCAGCTATCTTGAGACTACACACAGCGCATTTCGTCCAAATGAGCGAGCAGCCAGAAAACTTTTGATGCACAGAAAGCAGATCGATAAAATTTTCGGTCAAGTCTCACAAGATGGGCTGACACTAGTTGTCCTAGCACTTTACCTAAGCGAAAAAAACATCGTAAAAGCAAGACTAGCCCTTGCAAAAGGTAAAAATTTACACGATAAACGTGAGACTCTAAAAAGACGCGAGGCAGACAAAGAGGCAAGAGCTGCCATAAAAAGATATGTTTAAGGGATTAAGATGAAGAAATTAATTGTTTTAATAATCGCTTTATTTACTTTTTTTGGTTGCGGTGAGGACGAGAGCAGCAGTACAAATTTTAAAGAATTTAGCCCAAATGAAGAGGTTAAGCTTATAGACGTAAGCGGCAAGGAGCTTACTTTAGTTAGAAAAGATCACGGCTTTGCTATCAAAAATGATGAAAATAAGGTTTTAATGATCGACATTTTTGGCACATTTTGCCCGCCTTGCCAAAAAGAGGCAGCTGAACTTACAAAATATCAGCTTGAAAACAAAGATAAATTTACACTAATTGGACTAACTCACTTTGAAAATGTCACAAATGAGTATGTTTTGCATGAATTTATGCAAAAATTTAATGCCTACTATTTCATAACAAACGATCAAAAGATAAATGACAGACTTGCCGAACAGATCGTAAGAGACATCGAATATAAACACGAGATCGCACTACCTTTTAAAGTAGTGATAAAAAATGGCGAATATCAAATTTTAACAGACGTAGATAGCGGACAATACGGGGTAAAATACTATCTTGGCGGCATAAAAGTCACAAAAATGAAAGAAGATCTGGCAAAAATTTATGAGACAAAATAAATTTGCCCTATATTTGGAACATCGTTTGCTTATAAAAATGTGAAATTTCATAAGGATTTTAAATGTTTGTTTTAGATAAATCAAAATCTAGCCCACTTGTTGAATCAGCCCTTGCAGGTAGAGAGTTACGTCAAAAACTAATCTCTGGCAATCTTGCAAACGTTGATACACCATTTTATAAAGCTAGGGATATAAGATTTGAAGATGTCTTAAAAGAAAAAGCAAATGAAATTTATAACACTTCAAGCCAAAAAAAGCTACATCTTGCTAAGACAAACGAAGCGCATATGGCTGCGGTTGATTTTCCAAAAAGCGACACAGCTCAAATTTTCTTGCGTGACGGTCACATGGCTAGAAACGACGCAAACACAGTCGATCTTGATGTTGAGACAACAGAAATGGGTAAAAACACAGTTATGATAAACGCCCTTGATAACGCCTACAAGGCTCAAAGCAATATCTTTAAAAGCGTAATAGACGCAAGTGCTAAGAACTAGGAGAGACGATGTCATACTTAAATGATTTTGATATTAGCGGATACGGACTAAGCGCGCAACGCTTCAGGATGAACGTCATCAGCTCAAACATAGCAAACGCTCAAACCACAAGAACTACTGAAGGTGGTCCATATAGAAGGCAAGAGGTCATCTTTAAAGAGATGAACTTTGATAAAATTTTAAACGATCAGCTTAAAAACTCACAAAGTCTACTCGAGTATGAAAATCCACTCGACGACCCAAGCTCGCCTAAGAACGCTCACCCTGCCCTAACTAGCGTGATCGTGGATAAAGTGGTGCGTGACGATAAGGACTTTCAGCTAAAATATGACCCGAGCCATCCAGACGCAAATGCAAATGGCTACGTCGCATTTCCAAATATAAATCCGGTTATTGAGATGTCTGACCTACTTGAAGCAACAAGAGCATATCAAGCAAACGTGGCAGCCTTTCAAAACGCAAAAACAATAGCACAAAGTGCGATATCACTTATTTCAGGACAAGCATAATGATAAATAGTATAAATTTAGACAAAATAAATAAAAATGAAAATTCAAATAAAATAGCGAAAGCAGGCGAAGAAGGCGGCTTTGAAAATGCTCTAAACGACTCTTTAAAAGAGCTAAATAAAGTCCAAATCAATGCAGATAAAGCCATAGCTGACCTTGCAACTGGCGAGGTAAAAGATCTTCACCAAGCTGCTATTGCGATAGGCAAAGCAGAGACCAGCATGAAGCTTATGCTAGAAATTCGCAACAAAGCACTAAGTGCTTATAAAGAAATTTCTAGAACACAAATTTAAGTCATTAATGAATTCCAGAAAATCAAAAATAACCATACTTTTTTTATTAATTACTTTTGGAATTTCAATATTTGTACTTGTCATATTTTATAGAGCAAGTATCGAGCGAAAGCTTCCTAGGCTTCAAACAAGCGATATAAATACGGCAATTCGTGGCAATATAATCACAAAAGATGGCTTTAGCATCTCTTCAAGCCAAAAACTCTACAAAGTGATGCTTGATACTAGGAACATCGATCCTAATAAAAAAGAGATGTTTATCAAACTATATTCGCTTTACAGCGGCGACGATCCAAATAAAGTAAGAAAGATTATAAATGGCACAAAAGGTATCGTTACGCTCTCATATAGTATTGATGCAAAGGGCGCTACCTACCTTCAAGAGCTCTCAAGAAAGCTAAATCGCAAGAGTATTTTGGTTTCATACCTTGATCCAAAAACAGGCCTTGCTTCATTTCAGGGCATGAGAGTAATGGAGAGTGGCCAAAATCGTAAATTTATGTCAAAAGATGCCCTCACACCAGCTATTGGCTACGTGAGCAAAACTGAAAGTGACACGCTTACAAAAAGCAAAGGTGTAAAAGGTCTTGAGAGATATTATGAAGATTATTTAGCTCCTATACAAAATGCAAAAATTTTAGGGCCTCGCGATATTGGAAATAATATTATTTTAACAAGTGACTCAAATTTAGCAACAAGAGTAGATGGCTACAATGCGGTGCTTTCTATACCATTAAAATTTCAAACTAAACTAGAGCAAATTTTAGATGAAAAGCGTGAATTTTTAGATGCAAAAGAGTTAGTTATATGCATAATGAATAGCAAAAATGGAGAAATTTTAGCCCTAGCTTCTAGCTCAAGATATGATCCTTCAAACATAAGAAAGCAAGATTATAGCGCTCTAAATTCGACCGTTAGCGAATATGCTTATGAAGTCGGCTCAGTTTTTAAACCATTTATATTTTCCATCTTACTTCAAGAGAAGAAAGTAAACCCGTTCGAGCTTGTAAATACCTATAATGGCCGATATCAACTTGGCAAAAGGATAATCAAAGATACCCATCCAGAGCCTTTTATGAGTGCTGAAGATATAATCGTGCACAGTTCAAACATTGGCATGATTCAGCTTGTTGAGCGACTAAATGGGCCACAAATTTATCAAGGACTTTTAAATTTTGGCTTTTCAAGAAAAACAGGCATAGATCTACCTTACGAGCAAGTAGGTATGATGCCAACAGTTACAAAGCTAAACTCATCAACATACAAGGCAACTGTGAGCTACGGATACGGCTTGCAAGCTACATTTATGCAGCTTTTAAAAGCCTATAATACATTTAACAATAAAGGCATTGAAGTTACTCCTCACATGGTTGCCTACTTAGAGAGAAATGGAAAAAGATACGATTTGCCAAAGTCCGAGCCAGCTCAAGTTATATCACAAGAAACCGCAAAGATAATGAAGAGAATTTTAATAAAAACGGTTGAAAAAGGTACTGGACTAAAAGCCTTTACGCCAGGGCTTGAGATAGGTGGCAAGACTGGAACTGCACACATTGCCTCAGGTAGTGGTGGATACAGCAATACCTACAATGGCTCATTTTTTGGCTTTGTAAATGACACAAGAGGTAATAGCTACACAATAGGCGTTTTAGCAAGGGATCCTAAAAGACCTTACTACTACTTCGGCGCTCAAAGTGCCTTGCCTATGTTTAAAAAGGCAGTTGATTTGATGGTTGAGGATGGATATTTATTTCCTGATGCAAATGTAATAGCTGAGTTTGAAGCCAAAAAAGATAAGCTTAAAAACGATAAGACAAAACAAAAGCCTGCTTTGGACTAAAATTTTAAAAACAAAAAAAGACCTAAAAACTAAGCAAAAACTAAATGTAAAAATTTATCTTGCTTTTTGGCGTTTTCTCTAATTGCAAAAACCTTTAATGCTCTTAAAATACTTTTAGTTTCTAATAGCAATTAAATTATAAATAGAAAATCTAAACTGATCGAAAAGATTTAAGTCTTTAATATTTTTAGAGGTTATCTCTTTGTCATCTTTGTAGTTTTTTCCGCCTAAAAAGATTAGATAAATAAGTGGTGTAACATAATTAAATCTTAAGAATAGCGCTACGATACAATGAAAAAAGCCGTAGTTATATCTGATACAAACATAAAAACCATAAATTATATAAGCTATCATTAGAATCAAAAAAGCATAGAATATAAAGCCTAAACCAGCATAATCTGAAATATTTAAAAAGCTGCAAACAAAAATAAAAGCACTTACCAAAGCAGGCAATATAATGACTGGAAAAATTAGATGAAGCCCAATTAGGTCAAATTTACTCGTATAAACTTTTATATTATATCTACTTGCAGGGATTATCAAAAATATAGGCAATACGATTGAAAATAAAATAAGAAATATCACGTACATAGAATCAAAATCATAAGAACTCATTTTTATACCAAAATTAATTTTAAGATATTTTAACTACACTTTTTTGAATAAATTTATCTACGATTTTTGCGATTTTCTATGCCAATTTTCTCACTCTCTTCTATTTCGACAATGTAGCTTGGGTTTTTCTTTTTAGCCTCTTTGTCTAAAAAACTGATGAGCTTTGCATCAGAATTTTTATGAGAGCAGATTAAAATTATGAAATTTATATAGCTATTTGCCTCTTTTGGCATGACTTGGTTATTTTTAGCTGGTATACTAAAATTTCCTACAAAAATTTGAATAAGTTCGAAAAGCTCATTTTTACTTAGGCTATTATCACCGGCAAGTTTTTCAAGCTTTTCGATCGTTATCTCTTCTTTTTCTAATACAAGCTCCTTTGTTTCGGTGCTATAATCCCTATTTCTTAAAAGTAAATAGATTAGCGCACAAATTGCAATTAATAGCAATACAATAAAGAAAACTATTAGACCTTTTATTAGCATCTAAAGCCTTGAGCAAAGTGAGCGCTTTGTAAATGCTAAAACACTCATAAGCACCATTATTACGATACTAATCCAGACAAAATCAGGCACTGGCAATGGATCTCCTGCTGCATATGAGTGCATGCCAGCTAAATAAAAATTTACACCAAAATAAGTCATAATAATCGACCAATAAGCAAAGAACGAAGCAACTGCAAACACATATTGATTGTTTAGCTTTGGAATAAATCTTATATGAAGAACTGCGGCATAAACAAGTATCGAAACTAATGCCCAAGTCTCCTTGCTGTCCCAGCCCCAATATCTGCCCCAACTCTCGTTCGCCCAGACACCGCCTAGGAAATTTCCAAGAGTAAGCAAGCTAAGTCCTAGTATCATAGCCATCTCATTTATACGAGTAGCTTCAAGAATATTACGAGAAATTTCTGGATTTGGCTTTTTCTTATTTTGCAAAATGATAAGCAATAGTGTAAAGCCACCAAGTAACGCGCAAAGCCCTAAAAATCCATAACTTGCAGTAATGACAGAGACATGTATTGTTAGCCAGTAGCTTTGAAGTACAGGCACAAGTGTAGTGATCTGTGGATCCATCCAGCTAAGATGCGCAACAAATAATGTAACGCCAGCCAATATAGACGTAAGAGCAAGAGCGATAGGGCTACGTTTTGCAAAGACGATACCAGAAAATCCTAAAGCCCAAGCAATATAGACCATCGATTCATAAGCGTTACTCCAAGGCGCATGCTCAGCAATGTACCAACGAAGCCCAAGCCCAATAGTATGAGCAAGAAAAGCCAGCAAATTTACAATGTATACAACTCTTACAATGCCATTTATCTGAACCTTTGGAGCTAGCATTTTAACAAAAACAAAAAATAAAAGCGCAAGTCCAGCCAAAAGATAAACCGGCGTCAATCGCTCAAAAATTTGAATTTTATTAAACAAAATTTCTATATTTATCTTTTTTTCACTTGGCATTACAGCAGAGCCGTACTTTTGCTGATAGGCTGAAATTTTATCAAGTGTGGCATCAGCCTTACTCCAATCATTATCTTTTGTTGCTGCATCAACTGCTGCAAAATACTCTCTCATCATATTGATGACCAGATCAGCCTCTTTAGGCGGAAAGTACATCATTGCACTAGCAGGCGAATACCAAGAGTTTGATGGGTCATCTTGTTTTGGAAAAATTTTAAAAATTTCACCAATAAATATCATATAAAAAACATTCAATCTCTCATCGATCTTGATTACGTCTTTATCAAATGTATTGCGTGATCCAGGATGCTTACGATTAGCAATTTCGGCAAATTTTGTGAGTTTATATTCACTTCCACCATCTTTTGTGGCTCTAAAAAAATCATTAAAACTTGCATACTTTGCATTTTCATCTATGCCAAGCTCTTTTTTTAGCTCCTTACTTTGTCCAAGTGAGATAATTTTTTCACTTCGCCAAAAATCAGGCATTACCATTATTGAAAGCATAGCTTGATTCGAGTTTAGGCTATTTATATTCTCGCTTCTATGTATTTTATTTAAAATTTCTTTGCTAAGAGTGTCAAATGGCTTCATTCTACCATCTGAGCTTTGCACAATAAGTCTAGAAAGCTTTTGTGTGTGCTCTTTGCTGATATTAGGCAAAAAGTCTTCAGCCTTTAATGAGCTAAAATTTAAACTTAAAAGCATAATGGCAATGATAGCAACAACCTTTTTACCACCCTTTGTTGATTCATTGTCTATTAACTTAGCTAGTTTTCTAAAACGGCTACCAGGATTTACAACATTTAACACAAAGCCAAGCCCAAGTAAAAAGTACCCGATATAAGTTGGTATCTTGCCTGGATCTTTATTGACAGAGAGAATGGTTCCTTTTTCATCTGTATCGTATGAACTTTGGAAAAATCTATAGCCATCATAGTCAAGCACGTGATTCATATAAATTTTATAGTCAAGCCCCGACATGTTTGTATCATCTTTTACAATAACTTCACTTGAATAGCTCATAGGCGAATTTGAGCCAGGATATCTTTTAAGCTCAAAGTCTTTTAAGTATAAGCTAAACGGAAGTTTAACTTGCTGTGCACCCCATGAAGCATTAAATTTTTGTCCAGCCACAGCCAAGCGTGAAGGCTCTGTTAGGTTATAAAAAATATGCATCTCTTTACTCTCGCCTTTATAATTTAATTCAGCTATCAAGGCGTTAAATTCGCTATCTTTTGTGCTAACTAGCTTCCTTGAGGCATGAACTGAAACTAATCTTGGAGCAAAATTTATATTTGAAATAGTGTAAAGACTACCCATGCCAAATTCATTTACGCTACCAGCTTTTAACTCAGTTTTTGAGCTATCACTCATTGTAAATTTTGAAAGATCAGTATTTGAAGTAACTGTAAAATTTCCATCCAGTAATTTAAAAAGCACATATTTTTTGCTTTCGTCTGGCTTAGCATTAAAGATAAAACTAATATCTGCAACCCTTGCCTCCTCCTCTTCTAATAAGAAAATTTCTTCACTTTCACTCTCGTTTGAAACCACAAATTCCACTACTGGTTGCCCATTTTTATCATCCACAAACTTATAACTTGCATTTGGCACAAATTCTTTAAATTTTAAATTAGCTTCATTATCTGCTATTTTTAGCTTTAGATCAAAACCTTTTTTTGCGTCAGAAAGTCCTAACGGCAAAGCAGCGTTTATCTCTTCTCCATTATCGTTTAATGCGGTTAAATTTAAATAGGATATTTTTGTCGTAACGATATTTGACTGAGTTTTTTCTCTTATATGCATATCAGCCTCAAAGCCAAGGTATCTTGTTATGCCAGCACCGATTAAGATAACGATAAAACCAAGGTGAAAGATAAGCGAAGGGAGTTTTTTAGGATCTATTAAGTTATATCTAAAGATATTATAGGTCAAATTTATGCCAAGAAGTAGTTGAATGAGCGCAAACCAGCTGGCACCATAAACATAGTACCAGGCAGCTTCTGTGCTAGTTTTACTTTCTATTATCGTAGCGGCTCCGCTAGCTATGGCAAAGATTATCATCAAAATGATAGCTGAGCCCATACTTAAAAATAATGATTTTGGATTTAACATCTGCTTCCTTTTATTTATATTATGACAAAGCTATCAAAGTAAAACTTATCTTAAATAACTGCCTTGCTTTGTTTGAGTAGAGACCGGTTTGTTTTCATTTGCATCTTGTTCAGCAAATGCATCTTTACCTTTTAGATAGGCGAGAATCGCGCCAAGATCATTATTTGAAAGAATTTTAGCTTGGTTTTGCATTACATTTTTACCGCTTCCGCCAAAACTTGAGTCACTTCTATAAGAGATGATGCTATCTTCAATATCTTTAGCATCCATATTTTTTAGAGGTGTTGAACCAAATGGCCTTTTATCAGCATTCTCGCCATGACAGCTAGCACATTGCTTTTCATAAAGCTCCTTACCTAAAGAAACACTATATCTACCCTTTCTATCAACGCCCAATTTTAAAATTCTATTATCTTTATAGCGTCTTGGATCTTCATCAACATAGACATTTACTTTTTCATTTCTATCATTAGCCTGCTTTTTTGCCATTTCAGCAAGTTCTTTACCAAACTCACCACGAGCTTCTATATAGTAGACTTGTGAAGCTGCAAAGGCATTTGCCACCAAAAAACACGCCAAAAAAGAAATTTTAATACTTTTCATAACTTTCCTTGAAATTTTGCTCTAAATTTAAAAATCCCGGGTCAGATTGCTTCCGACCCGGGATTATATCATAAGTTGATTAATTAGCTACGATTAGAATGAGTATTTAGCTTCAAATCTGAATTGATCTTCTTTGTTTTTAGCCTCATCAGCAAATTTTGAAGTTTTGAATGCATAGTATGAGCTAAATGTTAGCTTTTTGCTATACTCATATGCAAATCTTGGAGTAATCTCTTCAACTTTTTCTTTGCCATTTTCGCCAGCAGCTGCAGCGTGTTTAATGTGGCCTTTTATGTAATCAACACCAACTTTAAATTTATCAAATGTATATCCAGCTGTTCCATATACTAGGTTTGCTTTTCCATCAGCCCAAGTTGGATCAAGTGTAAGCTCACCAACATCTATTAGACTACCTTTATCTTCAAGAGCAAATGATGTTACGCCTTTATTATCAACTTTCCAACCCATATAACCAGCTCTTAAATCAAAGCCAAATAATGAAGCTGTAAGTTCGCCAGCATAGAAGTTACCATCATTATAGTTTGCAACGCCATTAGATTCATCTATATCTTTATAAAGATGTGCTTTTGCACTTTTATCTACAGTAGTATTTATATAGTTAACTCTACCACCTAAGCTAACATCATCATTAATAGCAAAATTTGCTGAAACATCAGCTGCAAGTAGGTCAGCTAGATTTGTTAGGCTAGCATACCATAGTTGGAAATTGATAGGGTCATATGAACCAGCGATGCCAGCTGCATATAGATTACCAACGTCGTATTTATTTATTCCTTTATCTTTATCTTTACCTATAGCATCATATAAATCACCATCGCTCTCAATATTATTACCCTCAATCGCATCAAAAGCTAAAGCTGTTAGAGTAAGACCTTCGATATCTTCATTTACTACTCTTACACCAGTACCGATAGCATCATCTGTAAAGAACGAGCCAATTTCTTGTTTACCAGCTGTTATAGTAGTGTTTCCAGCTTTATAACCAAGATAGAACTGATGAACTTTAAATGGATCAGTTGTATTAGTTTTATCTGTGCCGCTTCCTTGAGTACCTTGATCTTCTTGAGTATTGTCACCAGAGTTATCAGTAGCGTTATATCTTAAACCAATAACGCCGAAGAAGTTATCATCAATGGCGGCTTTAAAATTTGCTACTGCTTTAAATTGATGACTAGCTTTTGAGCCAGACTCTGATTTTGTATTAGAAAACTCACCGTGTTTTTTATCGTTTGTATATCTATATCTTGCAAATCCTGAAAGATCTACATTTTTTATAGCTTCTTCAAGTGGAGTAGCACTTGCTACGCTTGAAAATGCACCTAAAGCAACCAAAGTGGCTAAACTAATTTTTGTTAGTTTCATTTTTTCTCCTTTTAAGGTTTTGTGCTGACGATTATAATCAATAAAATTTAACATGAAGCTTAAAATTTTTAATTTCAGTTACCGATCGTTTACCGTAATTAATCAAAAATAGGCAAAAGTTGATAATTTTAAATAAAGCAAGGACAAAATTTTAAAGGAGTAAAAAGAAAAAGGGGCTGTTGCTTTGCCCCTTAAAAGGAGTTCTAGTTTTGATTGCTGTTGAAATTATATAAGCAAGCAGTAAATCAACGGTAATTAAAAAGAAATTTTTTCCTCTTTTGGTACTTCGATATTTGTTTTTACATTTTTTCTTTTAATAATCACTTCATTTTGCGGCTTTTTTATACCATTATATAAGCCACGAGAGCCACCCTCTTTTATAAGAAGCATATCTATAAGTTTATCTGCATAAAAAGTCGCATAGACTAAGTCGCCTTTATCATAATAGTATCTATTTGCACAAAAATTTGCTTTATTGAGTTTATGGTTTTTTGTATCGCTCGCCACTATTTCATAGCAGTATTTTGAATCTTTATAAGTAACCTCTTTTATAAAACCTTTAATCGAGCTTTTTGCTGGTGTATTTTGCATGACCTGTCTTGGCTGTTTTCGCACTGGTGGGTTATCCTCAAAAAATGAGCAACCCAAAAACATGATAGCAGTTGCCAGTGGAAGTAAAATTTTAGCTTTCATCTCTTCTCCTTAGTGTAAAATGGCGAAGTATAACTTTTAAGATTAAATAAATTTTGTGGAAAATTAAAGGCTCGTATCTAAATTTATATACACGATCATACAAATTTATCTTAGGCGAGCCTGCCTAAGATAGTTAAGCTGAAACATTTAAAACGTTACCGCTAAGCTCGGCGATCTTTTTATCAAGTGTCTCAAGGGTCTTTTCAATAGTCTTTTGTGAAATTTCAGGAAGTTCACCTCCCCAAATTTTCTTCGCATCCTCAAAACTATTTGCCACACCCTCTCTACCAGCTTTTAGTTTTTCCACGTCATCGCCTGCACCATTTAGCACAAAGCTAGCTATCCTATCAGCCGTATTTGCGATACCAAAAAATCCATTCTCGCTAATAAGATCATTTGCCTCGTCACTACTTAGCTCGTTTAAAGATTTACCGTTATAGCCGATATTTGCAAGATCAAGGCCTGATAAAATTTCTGATAAATTTTTAGGCGCATTAAAGCTTAAGCCGCCTTGGGCTAATAAATTTGAACTACTACTTTTAACGATCTCTTTTTGATACTGTAAAAAGTAGCTATTTGAAATGTCTTTGGCTGTTAAATTTATAATTTCAGACTCTTTTTTAGAGATATCCTTTTCATCTTTATGAAGTGAAATTTCTAATTTTACATTTTCTTTTAGGCTTGAACTATTATATGAGTTTGCGATTTGAGAAATTTTCATTTTGGCTCCTTAAAATTTATAAAATCAATATCGCCAAAAAGTAGAATTTATTTAGATAGAGCGGGAAAACTCCCGCTAGTAGTTATTTGCTAAGTGTTGCGTTTAGCATCCAGATCGCTTTTTCAAATTTTGCGATTTGATCTTGTGCATACATTTGAGTTGTTGTATCGCCTTCTGCAAGTTCGTCAAGCTTTTTAAACTCGCCCAAAAGGTGTTTATAATCAGCCAAGACAATCTCTAAAACCTCAGTTGGAGTGTAAATTTCTTTTGGCTCGTGTTTGATATGAGTAACTTTTGCTAGCTCCTCAGCCTTGACGATAGGTCTGCCACCAAGCATAAGAGCCCTTTCTGCTGCATCGTCAAATATCTCACTCATATCTTCGTAAGCTTTTTCTGTGTATTCATGAACGCTAAAAAATTGAATACCTTTTACATTCCAGTGAAGATCGTGAAATTTAATATAAAGTGCATTTGCATCAGCCTGAATAACATTTAATTGTAAAATAACTTTTGACATTTTGTCTCCTTCTTTATTATAAATATGATAAAATTATATATAGTTAGAGTTAATCAGTGGTTAATCGAATAATAAATTTTATTATTTGATATAAAATTTGACTACAAAATAAATTTATTTTATAGTCAAATGTAGGATTACAAAATTTGTTTATTTTTTATAAGGCGTAGTTTTATAGCCTTGCTCGATCAAGCTACTCATACCTCCATCTAAATTTATTATCTTAAGATCTGAGCTATCTATCGCTGCGGCTGCTGCCGTACTTCTTCTGCCGCTTCTGCAAACAAGAGCAATAGGTTTTTTGATATCAACTGCCTTTGAAAGCTCCTCCAAAAATGCACTCTTATCGTTTGGATTAAAAGTTATAGTCTTTGCACCTGCGATAACACCAGTCTCTTGCCACTCAGATGGAGTTCTTATATCGATAATCTGATCATATTTTTTGATCTCATCTGGGCTTATGTTAACGGTTTTAACATCAGCTGACAACATGCAACAAACGGCTCCTAAAAGTAAAATTTTTTTCATCTATTCTCCTTAAATAAATTTTTGAAATGTTAGCACGGATTATTAAATATATAAAAATTTTTGTTGATAAAATTTATTAGTTTAGATAAAAATTAATAATATAACGTATTGATAAAAAAGCTAAACCCACTACGAATGCATATATAGATAAACCGACTAGATTGATGGAAATATAGTCATTTACCATTATGTTTTTATAAAATTTCTCTTTGATATTAGTGATCTTATTTTTAAAAGTTTATTCTTTATTTTTTATCTTACTCTATTTGCCGATATTCATAAGAATATTTTTTATAAATTGCTATATCTTAATTGTATGTTTTGGTATATACCTGTTTGAGTATTTTGTATTTTATAAAGATGATTATATGATGGTGTCCCCAACAGGGTTCGAACCTGTGGCCTTAGAATTAGGAATTCTACGCTCTATCCAGCTGAGCTATGAGGACAATTCATATTTTTGTAGATAGATTTTATCAGAATAAATAATTTTTGAAGGACAGATTACTCTGCCCTTCTTTGGTTAATTAGCCATTTCTCTTTTTAATGATTTCATCACTTACGTTTTTAGGAACTTCTTCGTAGTGATCAAATTCCATTGAATAAGTTGCACGACCTTGAGTCATTGAGCGAAGATCTGTTGAATAGCCAAACATTTGAGCTAATGGACAATAAGCTGCAATGATCTTTACGCCATTTCTATCATCCATTGAATTTACTTGGCCACGGCGTTTGTTAAGGTCGCCTATAACATCACCCATATACTCTTCTGGAGTTTCAACTTCAACCTTCATCATAGGCTCAAGAATAACAGCACCTGCCTTTCTAGCACCTTCCTTGAATCCCATTGAAGCAGCAAGTTTAAATGCCATTTCAGATGAGTCAACTTCATGGTAGCTACCATCAAATAGTGTAACTTTAACGTCTTCAACTGGGTAACCAGCAAGAACACCGCTTTGAAGTGCCTCTTTGCAACCTTTTTCAACAGCTGGAATATATTCTTTTGGAACAACACCACCTTTGATATCATTAACAAATTCAAATCCACTAGCAGCTGGAAGCGGCTCAATACGTAAAAATACGTGACCATATTGGCCACGACCGCCTGATTGTTTAGCATATTTATACTCTTGCTCAACTGTTTTGCGGATAGTTTCGCGGTAAGCAACTTGTGGTTGACCAACTTCAGCATCAACTTTAAATTCACGAAGCATACGATCAACTATGATCTCCAAGTGAAGCTCACCCATACCGCTAATAATAGTTTGACCACTCTCTTCGTCTGTACTAACTCTAAAACTTGGATCTTCTTGAGCTAGTTTTTGAAGAGCGATCGCCATTTTTTCTTGATCTGCTTTTGTTTTTGGCTCAACTGCAACACTGATAACTGGCTCTGGGAAGTCCATTCTCTCAAGGATAACTTTATCTTTCTCGCTAGCTAGAGTGTCACCTGTTAGAGTATTTTTTAGACCAACAACAGCACCGATCTCACCAGCAAAAAGCTCAGTAATCTCTTCACGTTTATTTGAGTGCATTTTTAGTAAGCGGCCGATTCTCTCTTTGCAGTCTTGAACTGTATTGTAAGCATAGCTACCACTTTCAAGGCTTCCTCTATAAACACGGATAAATGTTAGCTGTCCAACAAATGGGTCAGTCATAATCTTAAACGCAAGAGCGGCAAATTCGCCATCATCTGTACTTTCAACAGTCACTTCAGCGCCATCTTCATAAACACCATTTATCGCTGCGATCTCATCTGGAGCTGGTAAATAATCAACAACAGCATCAAGTAGAGGTTGGATACCTTTGTTCTTAAACGCAGTTCCGCAAAGCATAGGCGTGATAGTCATTCTCAAGCAGCCTGCTTTTATGCCTTTTTTAATCTCTTCTTCACTTAGCTCTTCACCAGCAAAAAATTTCTCCATCAAGCTATCATCTGTCTCTGAAACTGCTTCGATTAGTTTTGCACGGTATTCCTCTGCTTTATCTTTAACTTCAGCTGGAATTTCTTCTTCAACATAGTCAGTTGGTTTTTTCTCATCATTCCAAACATAAGCTTTCATTCTTACAAGGTCAACCACACCTCTAAAGTTATCCTCGGCACCTATAGGAATTTGAATAGGAATTGGGTTTGCTTTTAGTCTTTCCCTGATCTGCTCTTCAACTCTAAAGAAATTTGCACCAATTCTATCCATTTTATTAACAAAAACAATTCTTGGTACGTGATATTTATTTGCTTGTCTCCAAACAGTTTCTGATTGTGGTTGAACACCACCAACAGAACAAAATACTGAAACAGCACCGTCAAGAACACGCATAGAACGCTCAACTTCGATAGTAAAGTCAACGTGTCCCGGAGTGTCGATTAGGTTTATTTGATAACCCTTCCAAAATGCCGTAGTTGCAGCTGAAGTAATAGTAATACCACGCTCTTTTTCTTGTTCCATCCAGTCCATGGTAGCAGCACCATCATGAACCTCACCTATTTTATGGCTCATGCCAGTAAAGAATAAAATTCTCTCACTAGTAGTTGTCTTTCCAGCATCAATGTGAGCCGCAATACCAATATTTCTTACCTTATGTAAAGGCGTTTTTCTCTCTGCCATATTAATTCTTTCTTACCAGCGGTAGTGAGCAAATGCTTTATTAGCTTCTGCCATCTTGTAAGTATCTTCCTTCTTCTTGAAAGATGCACCTTTTGAGTTTGCCGCATCTAAGAGCTCATTCGCTAGTTTATCTATCATAGTTCTTTCGCTTCTCTTTCTAGCATAAGTTATAAGCCAGCGGATAGCAAGAGCTTGTTGGCGAGCTGGGCGAACCTCAACTGGTACTTGATAAGTAGCACCACCAACACGGCGTGATTTAACTTCTAAAATAGGTTTTACATTTTCAATAGCATCGTTAAAAACGTCGATGCCTTTAACCTCAGCATTTTTCTTTTCTATGGCTTTAATAGCACCATACATTATCTCAGTAGCGACGCTTTTTTTGCCATCATACATAAGAGAATTAATAAATTTAGTGATTATTTTATTTCCGTAAATCGGATCAGGTAAGACTTCCCTTACAGGGGCTTTTCTTCTTCTCATTTTGATCTTTCCTTCAAATTTTTATGAAATTTTACTCAAACGTTTGCAAATTTTAGCAACGTCTGCGAACCTAAATTTTTACTTTTTTGTTGCAGCTGCAGCGCCAGCTTTAGGGCGTTTCGCACCATATTTAGAACGAGAAACTGTTCTTTTTGCAACACCAGCAGTATCAAGTGCACCACGAACGATGTGATATTTAACACCTGGTAAGTCTTTAACCCTACCGCCGCGAACTAAAACAATACTGTGTTCTTGTAGGTTGTGACCTTCACCGCCGATATAGCTGATGACTTCAAAACCGCTTGTTAGCCTGACTTTGGCAACTTTCCTCAAAGCTGAGTTTGGTTTTTTAGGAGTTGTAGTATAAACCCTAGTGCAAACTCCTCTTCTTTGAGGGCACTCTTTTAACGCTGGAGATTTTGACTTAACAGTCACTTTCTTGCGTTCTTTTCTGACCAATTGATTTATGGTTGGCACAATAATTCCTTTCAACTAAATTTATTAAAAAGACCTAATTTTATTTAAAATAAACTTAAATAACGGTTAATAAGTTAGACTTACTCATCTAATTCTTGATTTTATAAAAACTCTGCTGTCTTTATTTTGTATTAGTCTTGTTTGATAGCATATTTGCCACTACCTATCAAAAGAATACAAAGTGAAATAGCAATATAAAGGTAAATAAGTTCTGATTTAAAACCATTAACTTCATTTAATGCAAATAAATTTGTAAATCCATAGTACGAGTATAAAATAGTAATACTAGTACCTAAAACTAGGATAGCACCCACTCTTGAATAAAAACCAATAATTAACATAATGGGTGCTAAGACCTCTCCAAGGTAAGAAAAATATGCCAAAAATCCAGGTAAACCAGCATTTACTAATACACCTTTTACTCCACTAAGTCCATGTAAAATTTTACCAAAACCATGCATAAAAAGGCAGATACCAAGTCCTAAACGTATAAATAAAAGTCCAAGATCAACGTTTTTCATAAATTCTCCATGATGTGATTTAAAGATAAGGATTTTATTAGGTGACAGTTAATAGCTTGTAAATTTTTAATTGATTTAATTCTATAAAGAGATTAAGCCCCAAAAATAGGGGCTTAAAGGACTAGTTTTCTTTGATTTTTACTTTTTTATCCTTATAAAAACCAGTTCCAACTGGGATCATACGTCCGAGGATAACGTTCTCTTTTAGATCCTCAAGATAGTCAAATTTAGCAGCAATCGATGCTTCTGTTAAGACTTTAGTTGTCTCTTGGAACGATGCAGCAGAGATCACACTATCACTTCCGATAGCTGCTCTTGTAACGCCTAATAAGATCGGCTCAGCAATAGCTGGCTCACCGCCCATGTTCATAATGCGCTCATTCTCTTCTTTAAATTTATTTCTTGAAACCATATCGCCAACTATGAAATTTGTATTTCCGCTATCAACGATTTTAACTTGGCGAAGCATTTGTGATACGATGATCTCGATGTGCTTATCAGCGATCGCAACACCTTGGCGGCGATAAACTTGTTGAATCTCGCTAATCAAATAGTAGTGAAGCGCTTTTTCGCCAAGAATTCTTAAAATATCGTGGCTTGAGATTAGCCCATCAGTTAGTTTCTCGCCAGCATGGACAAATTCCCCATCTCTTACTTGTATCTGACGACTTTTCTCGATCAAATACTCAGCAGTTGTGCCATCTTCAGCTTGGATGATTATGCGCTCTTTTGAGCGAAGTGGCTTGTCAAATCTAACCACACCATCAATCTCTGCAACGATAGCTGTATTTTTAGGGCGTCTTGCTTCAAATAGCTCACTAACTCTTGGAAGACCGCCGGTAATATCTTTTGACTTAGCAACAGCTTTTGGGGTCTTGGCCAAAATATCAGCCTGAGCTACTTCATCACCACTTGAGACAAAGATCGCAGTTTTTGGATCAAGCGGATACTTAATTAAATTTCCTTTTTTAGTAGCGATAATAATCGCAGGTTTTACACCGCTTGGCAAATACTCATTGATAACAAGACGTCTTTGTCCAGTCGCCTCATCTGCTTGCTCAGTCGCACTATATCCTGGCTCAATATCCTCAAAGCTAACCACACCAGCTTCTTCAGCAATAGTTGGAGTTGAGTATGGGTCCCACTCAGCAATAATCAACTTATCATCTTTTTCAGGTAACGAAACTACTGTCGCTCTCTCAACTGCATCATTATCAGAAACTTGGATGATAGAATTTCTTGGGATATAATGGCGAACCGCCTCACGTCCATCTTTATCAGAAACAACTACAAAGAAACCTTTTTCAGTTACTTTGTGACCTTTTTTGATATCTTTAACCCTATCAAGATAATCACCTTTTAATATGAAAAATTTAACTACACCATTTGCGTCAGCTAAAATTTTACGAGTTACCGGATCTCCGTCTGAAATTTTAAGTTCACTAGCGTATGGGATACGGTTTGGAATATTCCAACCCTCTTTTATGATCTCAACGATACTTTCGTTCTCTTTTACCTTATCGCCACTTACATAAGGTATATACATCTTTCCTTCGATCTTTCCGCTAACACCAGCTAATTCATTTGGCTTAGCAAGATCATTTCTTCTAATTGTATATTTAACCTCTTCTTTTTTACCTTTTATCACGATATTTACATCTTCGTGGGCATATTCGATCTCTATTTTGCCGTCAATCGTTGATTTAATCTTTGGCTCAACAAGTAGTACAGCCGCGCTTCTTCTATTTGCAACGATCTTCTTATCGCCGTTATCATAAGTATTAAGGTTGTAATATCTGATAAAACCTTCTTTTTGGGCGATTACTTGACGATCTTGTTGCTCAGTAGAAGCCGTACCACCAATGTGGAATGTTCTTAGTGTTAGCTGTGTACCTGGCTCACCGATAGATTGGGCTGAAATGATACCAACTGCTTCACCTGGTTTTACAAGTTTACCTTCACCCAAATTTAAGCCGTAGCATTTTGCACAAACACCTTTAGGTGCTTTGCAAGTAATAGGCGTTCTAATACTCACTGATTTTATACCAGCCTCAGTTATAGCTCTAGCTTTTTCTTCATCAAGTAATGTGCCTTCGCTAAATAAAATTTCATTAGTTATAGGATCGATCACATCATCTGCTAAAACACGGCCTAAAACTCTCTCTTCAAGGCTCTCTATTAGCTCGCCACTCTCTGTAATATCTGTGATTTCAACGCCCTCGTGCGTACCGCAGTCATGCATTGTTACTTTAACGTTTTGAGCTACGTCGATTAGCTTTCTTGTTAAGTAACCAGCGTTAGCAGTTTTTAGCGCGGTATCCGCAAGACCTTTTCTAGCTCCGTGGGTTGAGTTAAAGTACTCCATTATATTTAGACCTTCACGGAAGTTTGAAATAATTGGCGTTTCAATGATCGAACCATCAGGTTTTGCCATAAGACCACGCATACCAGCTAGCTGGCGAATCTGCGCTGCACTACCTCTCGCACCCGAGTCTGCCATCATATAAATAGAGTTAAATCCGCCCTTATCATTTTGGATAAGCTTCATCATCTCGCTTGCAACGCTGTTGTTTGTATCTGTCCAGATATCAATGATCTTGTTGTATCTCTCACTATCTGTTAAAAGACCAGCGCCATATTGCTTTTGAATTTCACGAACTTTTTTCTTAGCTTCGTCGATATATTTTTGCTTGCTATCTGGCACGATGATATCTGCGATAGAGATAGAAATTCCTGCTTTTGTAGCATATCTAAAGCCTAAATTTTTAAGCTTATCAAGGAAATCAGCCGTTACTTCAAGGCCGCCATTTCTATAAACGTAATCAACCAAATTTGCAATATCTTTTTTCTTCATGATCTTATTCCACATATTTTCAGGAACAAAATCAGGAAGTATTGCTCTTAAGATCAAGCGACCAGCTGTTGTAAAGATGATCTTGTTATCAACCATAGTCTTGATTTTAGCGTGAAGACCAAGGGTATTAGCCTCTTCAGCGATCATTACTTCATCAACGCTTGAGAAAATTTTATTTGCACCTTTTTCATCATTTCTCTCTAGGCTTAAATAATAAATTCCTAAAACCATATCTTGTGAAGGAACTGTGATAGCCTTACCACTTGCAGGAAGCAAAATATTCATTGAACTAAGCATCAAAATTTTGCACTCAGCGATAGCCTCTTGAGATAGTGGTACGTGAACAGCCATTTGGTCGCCGTCGAAGTCCGCGTTGAACGCCGCACAAACTAGTGGGTGAAGCTGAATCGCCTTGCCCTCAACAAGCACTGGGTGAAACGCCTGGATAGAAAGTTTGTGAAGTGTTGGAGCACGGTTTAGCATAACTGGATAGTCTTTAACGACCTCTTCTAGGCACTCCCAAACCTCATTTGTCTTATCTTCTATCATCTTTTTAGCTTGCTTAACAGTTGTTGCATAGCCTTTTTCTTCAAGGCGAGCAAGCAAATGTGGCTTAAATAGCTCTAGAGCCATCTTCTTTGGAAGACCACACTGATCCATCTTTAGCTTTGGACCAACGACGATAACAGAACGTCCAGAGAAGTCAACACGCTTACCTAGCAAATTCTGACGGAAGCGGCCTTGCTTACCTTTGATAATCTCGCTTAGTGATTTTAGTGGGCGCTTATTTGCACCTTTTACTGCATTTGCTCTGCGGCCATTATCAAATAGCGCATCAACAGCTTCTTGAAGCATTCTCTTTTCATTTCTAATAATGATCTCAGGTGCATCAAGCTCAAGTAGACGTTTTAGACGGCTATTTCTGTTTATTACGCGGCGATATAGGTCATTTACGTCTGAAACAGCAAATTTACCACCATCAAGGCTGACTAGCGGTCTAAGATCAGGTGGAAGAACTGGTAAATTTGTTATCATCATCCACTCTGGGCGGTTACCTGAATTTAAAAAGCTCTCGATAACTTTTAGGCGTTTTACGATAGTCTTTTTCTTGGCCTCAGAATTTGTAGACTCCATCTCTTCTTTTAGCTGATTTAAAATCTCCATCAAATCAAGCTCAGCTAGCATATCATAGATGACCTCGCCACCCATTCTAGCCGTAAAACCAGTCTCTTCATATCTTGAAGCTAGGCTTTGATATTGTTCTTCATTTAAAACGTCGTATTTTTCAACTTTCTTAGAATTTTCATTGTCGTAATAAGCCTCACCAGCATTATCAACAATATATGCCTCATAGTAAAGTACGCGCTCAAGATCCTTCATCTTAATACCAAGAAGTGCACCAATACGGCTTGGTAAGAAATTTACATACCAGATGTGAGCCACTGGAGTTACAAGCTCAATGTGACCCATGCGAGAGCGGCGAACCTTAGATGTTGTTACTTCAACGCCGCACTTTTCGCACTTGATGCCTTTATAACGCATCTTTTTATATTTGCCACAAAGGCACTCGTAATCACGGATCGGTCCAAAAATTTTCGCACAAAACAAGCCGTCACGCTCAGGTTTTAGCGTGCGGTAGTTGATAGTTTCTGGTTTTTTAACTTCGCCATAACTCCAAGATTTTATCTTCTCAGGACTTGCTAAACGAAGTTGAAAAGCTTCAAAATCACGAGGTCTATGCTCTTCTTTTATCTCAACTGGTTTTAAATTAGTTAGTTTCATTTGTCTCATCCTCATCATATACTTCTACATCAAGAGCTAGTGATTTTAGCTCGTTTGTTAGAACAAAGAACGTCTCAGGGATACCAGTCTCAGGAACGTTTTCACCTCTTGTTAAAGCTTTGTAAGCAGAAAGTCTTCCCTCAACATCATCTGATTTTACAGTTAGCATCTCTCTTAGTGTATGAGCAGCACCATAAGCCTCAAGTGCCCAAACCTCCATCTCACCAAACCTTTGACCACCAAATAGCGCCTTACCGCCGACAGGTTGCTGTGTAACAAGGCTATATGGTCCAGTGCTTCTTGCGTGAACTTTTTCATCAACCAAGTGGTGAAGTTTTAGCATATACATACAACCAACATTAACACGTTCTCTTATCTTTGAGCCTGTGCGTCCGTCATATAGTTCAGTTTTGCCGTCGCTATCTATCTTTGCCATCTCAAATAATTTTGCAAATTCGTCAGCTTTAACGCCTTCAAAAATCGGAGTTGCAAATCTTACGCCATTACTCCAATCTTTTGCGTGCTCAAGAAGCTTCTCATCGCTCATCTTACCAAGAGCTTTTTTAGCATCCATTAGCTTAGCAACGCCTGCTATCTCTATCATCTTAGCTCTTAGCTCTTTTATCCACTCGCCTTTTTTTGTTTCAAAAATTTCATTGATCTGCTCACCTAATCGGTAACCAACAAGACCAAGGTGGCTCTCTAAAATTTGACCAATGTTCATACGGCTTGGAACGCCAAGTGGGTTTAGCACAATGTCTACGATCTGACCGCTTGGAAGATACGGCATATCGACTTCTCTTACTATATTCGAAACGATACCTTTGTTTCCGTGACGTCCAGCCATCTTATCGCCAACTTTTAGTTTACGTTTTGTAGCTATATAAACTTTTACAAGTTTTACAACGCCGCTAGGTAAAATATCATCTTTTTCTAAAATTTCTATCTTAGCATCGTGCTCTTCTTTGAGCTTTTTCTTCTCATTTTGGAAGTAATTTTTTAGCTCGTCATATTTCTTTTGGATATCTTTTGAAAAGCTTTTAACGATAGCATTTAGGGTAAATCTATTTATATTTTCAAGATCAGCCTTATTGATCTTTGAGCCTTTCTTATACTCTTTTTTATTTACCTCTTGATCGCTCGCTAGTGGATTTTTAGAAAGAAGTGCTGTAACTTTTAGCATCTCTTCGCGGTCTAGCATAAGTAGTCTATCATGATGTTCTTTTTCTAAAAGAGTCTTCTCCTCTTCGTAAGCTTTATTTGTTCTGCTATCTTTTTCATAACCTTTTTTGGTGAAAATTTTAACATCAACAACCACGCCTTCCATCGAAGCTGAAGCGTAGAGCGATTTATTTACAACGTGACCAGCCTTTTCACCAAAAATCGCACGTAGCAATCTTTCTTCTGGAGTTGGCTTAACTTCGCCTTTTGGAGATACTTTACCAACAAGGATCATGCCAGGCTTGATCTCTGTACCAATTTTGACAATACCGCTTTCGTCAAGGTGCATAAGCTCCTCTTCTTTGACGTTTGGTATATCTTTTGTTATCTCCTCAACCCCGTCTTTTAACTCACGAGCCTCGATCTCTTTTTCATAGATATGAACACTCGTAAAAGCATCTTCACGTATCATTTTTTCGCTAATGACGATCGCGTCCTCGTAGTTGTAGCCATTCCAAGGCATAAATGCAATTAGTGCATTTTTACCGATAGCTAGCTCGCCTTTTTCCATGCTTGGGCCGTCAGCGATTATTTGACCAGCAACGATCTCATCGCCTTTTTTAACTATCGGATGTTGAGAAAAAGTCGTATTTTGGTTTGTTCTTAAATTTTTCTCCAAAGAGTAGTGATCAATGTATGGACCAGCTTCGTCTTCGCCTAAAATGAATATATTTTTATTATCAACCTTTTCAACAACACCACTACGTTTTGCTTTTACGCTTTCCCATGCATCTCTTGCAATAACGCTCTCCATACCTGTTCCAACAATAGGAGCAGTTGAGCGAAGTAGTGGCACTGCCTGACGTTGCATGTTTGAACCCATGAGAGCACGGTTAGCATCATCATGCTCTAGGAATGGAATAAGTGAAGCCGCAACACCAGCTATCATACCAGAACAAAGGTCGATCAAAGCAACATCTTCTCTACGGGCAAGCATCATCTCGCCATCTTTTCTAACTTCAATCAAGTCCTCAACGATGTGTCCATTTTCATCAAGTTTAGTTGATGCTGGAGCTATAACATTGCCCTCTTCTTGAGTTGCGGTTAAATAAACTATCTCATCAGTCACTTTGCCATCTATAACTTTTTTGTAAGGAGCTTCAACAAAGCCAAGATCATTCACTTTTGCATAGGTTGAAAGTGTATTGATAAGACCAATATTTTGACCTTCTGGAGTCTCAACTGGACAAATTCTACCGTAATGAGTTGGGTGAACGTCACGCACCTCAAATCCAGCACGTTCTTTTACTAAGCCACCCTCGCCAAGTGCAGATAGACGGCGCTTGTGAGTAACTTCACTAAGTGGGTTTGTCTGATCCATAAACTGGCTTAATTGACCGCCTGTGAAAAATTCCATAATTGTGGCTGTAATCATTTTTGGATTAATGAGGTCGTATGGCATAATCTCTTCAGTATTATTACTTAAGCTTGTAAATTTATCGCGGATAGCCTTTTGCATCTTTACAAAACCGAGGTGAAGTTCGCTAGCAAGTAGCTCACCGATTGACCTTATACGGCGATTACCAAGGTGGTCGCGATCATCAATGTGACCTTGTCCATTTTTAACTTTTATAAGATATTTTGCAGTTTTTATGATATCTTCACTTGTTAGTAAGGTAACGTATTCTGGTACATCAAGTGAGAGCTTATGATTCATCTTCATACGACCAACTTTTGTTAAATCATATCTCTCAGGGTTAAATAGCATATCATTTACAAAACTCTTTGCGGCCTCTTTTACAACTGGTTCTCCTGGTCTCATAACCTTATAAATTCTAATAGCCGCAAGATCGTTTTCGTCATCCACGCCCTCAGTTTGTTTTAAAACCTTAAGCATATCGTTGTCAGCTATGAAAGAATTTATAATTGCATCATCAACACCAGCAGCAGAGTTATTTATAATCTCAATACTTTCATGCTCAGCTAAAATTTTTGCAAGTTTATTCTCGTCAAGAGCAGATAGTGTATCATATAAAATTTCTCCACTCTCTGTATTTATTACAGGATTTGCCAAATATCTACCAATAAGTGCTTCAACTGGGTATTCAACAAATTTTACGCCATCTTCAATCAACTTATCAGCTTTTTTCTTAGTTAGACGTTTGCCTGCTTGGTGAAGAATTTCTCCATCTTCGTTTTTTATATCATATTCAACTCTTCCCAAATAATCTTCAGGATTAAAAAGAGTTAAAAATTTGTTATTTTTAATAATTAAATTTTGTATTGGATAAAACAACTTAATAATGTCTTGTTTTTTATATCCAAGCGCCCTAAATAATATAGTTACTGGCACTTTTCTACGTTTATTTATCCTAACATATAAAATATCTTTTGTATCATATTCAAAGTGTAGCCAAGAGCCACGGTCTGGTATTATTTGAGCTGTATAAATTAATTTATTTGCAACAGTCGCGCTCTCTTCTTGTTTAAAAATAACACCTGGACTTCTATGGAGTTGATTTACAACAACACGCTCAACACCATTTATAATAAATGAAATTCTATCAGTCATTAGTGGAATTTCACGTATAAAAATTTCTTGTTCTTTTATATCTTTAACACCGACTTTATCACCTGTCTTATCATCTTTCTCATGAACGATAAGACGTATTTTCATCTTTAAATTTACAGAGTATGTAAGACCTCTTTCTATACACTCTCTGATCGTATATTTTGGTTTTCCAATTTCTGAGCCAACATATTCTAAAGTCAAACGATTTTGCGGATCATGTATTGGAAAGATTGATTTGAAAACTTTTTCTATACCGCTTTCTATTTGATTGTTATTTAGATTTAAAAAATTATCAAAGCTCTTTTTTTGTAGTTGTAGTAGGTTCGGAACGTCTATCTCCTTAACGACATTAGAGAAGTCAACCCTAAGACGATTTCCTGAGTATAAGCTATTTAACATTGCATCTACCTCGTGGTAATTTTGAAAGAAAAGTATAGCCTTTTAACAAGGCATCTAAAATTTAAAAAAGAGAGAGCCTGTGCCCTCTCTTGAAATATTAAGCTCAAATAATAAAAAATTATTTAAGTTCAACCTTAGCACCAGCTTCTTCAAGCTCTTTTTTAGCTGCCTCAGCCTCATCTTTGCTAACACCTTCTTTAAGAACAGATGGTGTTCCCTCAACTGCGTCTTTAGCTTCTTTAAGACCAAGACCAGTAAGCGCTCTAACAACTTTAATAACGTTGATTTTCTTATCACCAGAATCAACCAAAACAATGTTAAATTCTGTTTTTTCCTCTGCTGCAGCTGCTGCACCACCTGCTGCAACAGCACCACCTGCTACCATTACAGGAGCAGCGCTAACACCAAATTTCTCTTCGAACTCTTTTACAAGTTCACTAAGCTCAAGTACAGAAAGATTAGATATAAACTCTAATACATCTTCTTTAGTAATTGCCATTTTTAATCCTTATTATTTTTTAATTTTAATTAAGCTGATTGTTCTTTTTTCTCTTTAAGCGCATTCAAACCAATTGTGAAATTTTGAATTGGCGCATTCCAAACTTGTAAAAGCATCGCAATAAGCTCATCACGGCTAGGCATTTTAGATAGAGCTTTAACTTTATCAACGCTAGCAACTTCGCCATCAATATAAGCTGTTTTTATTTTGAAAAGATCAGCATTAGACTCTTCAAATTTTGCGGCTACTTTAGTTACTGCTAATTGATCTTCACTCCAAAGATAGATATTTGTATCTTTGAGTTCCATTCCAACTTTATCAGAATTTTTAAGAGCAATATTTGCAAGAGTATTTTTAATAACCTGAACTTTTACATTTTGTTCTTTAGCAGAATTTCTTAAAACTTCAAGTTTCTTTACTGAAAGGCCACGATAGTCACAAACTACAATAGCTTCAGCAGTTTTAAATTCACTCTCTAATTTTGCAACAACTTCAGTTTTTTCGTTACGTGTCACTTTTTCTCCTTTCTGACCGGTAATTTCAAGCAGAGCGGGTCGAATCAATTAAGCCCAATGGCCTCGGCTATCTCCAATCTAAGATATAAATTTTAATTTTTAGTTTTATTTTAAGTCCATAACTTCTTGAGTATCAAGAGCTATAGATGGGCTCATTGTCAAAGACAACGAAGCATTTTTAACATATCTACCCTTTGCAGTTGCAGGTTTATGTTTATTAATCGCTTTAATAAATGTTGAAATATTTTCATTTAATTGTTCTTTAGTAAAATTAACTTTACCAAGGCCTGCATGTATATTTCCTTGCTTATCAACACGGAAATTTACTTGACCACTTTTTGCATTATTAACAGCTTGTGCAACATCCATTGTGACTGTACCAGTTTTTGGATTTGGCATTAATCCTTTTGGTCCTAAAATTCTACCGACCTTACCTACAAGACCCATTAAATTTGGAGTAGCTATAAGAACATCAAAATTCATTATACCTTTTTGAATATCTTCGACCAAATCATCTGCGCCAACAATATCAGCACCAGCTGCTTTTGCCTCATCAGCTTTAGCATCTTTAGCAATAACAGCAACTCTTACAGTTTTACCTGTACCGGCCGGCAAAACGACTGAGCCACGAACCATTTGATCAGCATGTCTTGGATCAACATTTAATTTTAATGCAATCTCAACCGTTTCATTAAATTTAGCAGAAGCCAGAGTTTTAACTGTATCAATAGCCTCGCTAAGGTTATAAATTTTATCTTGCTCTACTTTTTTGAGCAATTCTTGAAATCTCTTGCTAGTTTTTCCCATAAATTTCTCCGCATATATATTGCTTCCGTCTTTTGCTAATCAACCTGACGGTAAAGGCTTTAGTCTACTACTTCGACACCCATTGAGCGAGCTGAGCCAGCAATAATCTTAGCTGCTTGCTCTTTATCATTTGTATTCAAATCAACAAGTTTTTTCTCAACTATTTCTAGAACTTGAGCTTTTGTTAATTTGCCTACTTTATTTTTTAAAGGATTATCAGTTCCTTTTGTTATACCTGCAGCCTTTTTAATAAGATCTGTAGCAGGAGGCTGTTTTGTGATAAATGTAAAACTTTTATCAGCATAAACAGTTATAACAACTGGAATATTAAACCCAACCATATCTTTTGTTCTTTCATTAAAGGCTTTACAAAATTCCATAATATTAACACCTTTTTGTCCAAGAGCTGGACCAACTGGTGGACTAGGATTTGCTTTTGTTGCAGCAATTTGTAATTTTATTTCACCTATAACTTTTTTAGCCATTTCTTGCTCCTTAAATTATCTTCTCAACTTGTGAATACAAAATATCAACAGGGGTACTTCTACCAAAAATAGAAACATTAAGTCTAAGTTTGCCATGTATCATGTCATATTCTTCAACAATACCTGTAAAGTTAGCAAAAGGACCTTCTGTTATACGAACACTCTCACCATCCTCAAAGAATATCTTAGGTTTTGGTGCAGCCCTTTTTTGAACTTTTTCCAAAATAGTATTTATATCTTTTTCAGATAATGGCGTAGGTTTTTTAGCCTCACCAATAAAACGTCCAACTTTTGGTAAAGATTGAATCCTGTGCCAAAGAGCCGTATCAAGATCTAAGCACGCAAAAGCATAACCTGGGTAAAGAGTTCTTTCGTTGATTTTTTGCTTACCATTTTTTATTTCTATTACGTCTTCTGTAGGAACTATAATTTCTTTTAGTTGATCTTCTATTCCATGATCTTTTACTAAGTTTTCAATTCCTCTTTTTACTGCCATTTCGCTTCCAGCGTAAGTCTGTATAGCATACCATTTATGTGACATTACTTCTTCCCTTATATCATATAACTTTAGATAAAACAAAGGACATAATAACATCAACAAGAGCTAAAAAAAGTGATACAACAGCAACTACGATAAAAACTGCAAAAAAAGCATTTCTAATTTGTTCTTTTGTAGGATAGATAACCTTCATTATTTCCAATTTAGAAAGCCTAATATAATTTATAATTTTTTCCATAATCTTAACCTTAGTCGTGGCAGGGCAAGAGGGATTCGAACCCCCAACCATTGGATTTGGAATCCAGCGCTCTACCGTTGGAGCTATTGCCCTAATAGCTTCTTAATTAACTTTTTAATTTAACTTCTTTATGAATAGTATGTTTTTTTAATCTTGGGCAATACTTTTTAAGTTCAACTTTATCCGTAGTAGTTTTACTATTTTTAGTTGTTGTATAATTTATATCACCACTTTCGGAGCATTTTAAACCAATTTTAATTCTCATATAAGTCCTTATTAAGATATCAAAGGGATATCCTCCCTTTGATAAAATTTTATAAATTAACCAAGTATTTTTGAAACAACACCTGAACCAACAGTCCTACCACCTTCACGGATAGCGAAACGAGTGCCTTCCTCAAGTGCTACTGGAGCAATCAATTCAACAGAAATTCTTACATTATCACCTGGCATAACCATCTCAGTTCCTTCTGGAAGTGTAATTGAACCAGTAACATCAGTTGTTCTTACATAGAATTGTGGTCTATAGTTATTAAAGAAAGGAGTATGGCGACCACCTTCTTCTTTTGTCAAGATATAGACTTCGCCTTCAAATTTTGTATGAGGGGTAATTGATTTAGGTTTGCAAAGAACCATACCACGCTCAACATCCTCTTTCTTAGTACCACGGAGAAGAACGCCAACATTATCACCAGCTTCGCCTTGATCCATCTCTTTTCTAAACATTTCAACACCAGTAACTGTTGTTGTTTGAGTTGGCTTAATACCAACAATCTCAATTGTGTCACCAACTTTTATAACACCTTTTTCGATTCTACCAGTTACAACCGTACCACGACCTGAAATCGAAAAAACATCTTCAATTGGCATAAGAAGGTCTTTATCTGTTGCACGAACTGGAGTTGGAATATAGCTATCAACTGCATCCATTAATTCCATAATTTTTGCTGACCATTCGCCATCTTGACCAGCTTTTGCCTCTTCAAGAGCTTTAAGTGCTGAACCAGAAACAATAGGTGTATCATCGCCTGGGAAATTATACTCATTAAGTAATTCACGGATTTCCATTTCAACCAATTCAAGTAGCTCTGCATCATCAACCATATCAGCTTTGTTCATGAAAACAACAATGTATGGAACACCAACTTGGCGTGATAATAAAATATGCTCTCTAGTTTGTGGCATTGGACCATCAGCTGCAGAAACAACCAGAATAGCTCCATCCATTTGTGCAGCACCTGTAATCATATTTTTTACATAGTCGGCGTGACCAGGGCAGTCAACGTGGGCATAGTGGCGTTTCTCTGTCTCGTACTCAATATGTGAAGTAGCAATTGTAATACCACGCTCTTTTTCTTCTGGAGCATTATCAATATTATCATAATCTTTTAGCTCAGCAAGTCCTTTGCGTGAAAGAACAGCAGATATTGCAGCTGTTAATGTAGTTTTACCATGATCTACGTGACCAATAGTACCTATGTTTACGTGCGGCTTGTTACGTGAAAATTTTTCTTTAGCCATCTTTTCCTCCGTATGTGATATATGTCTTTTTCTTACCAAATTTGTATAATTATAATAAAATCATATTAACCAGTGGAGCTCATAGCGGGACTTGAACCCGCGACCTCTTCCTTACCAAGGAAGTGCTCTACCTCTGAGCCATATGAGCGAAAAACGCTTGGCAGAGATGATTCCAATTAAATAATACAAACAACTAAAAATTTTGAAAATAAAGTAAGGAATAACTGTGTTTAGCAAAATCTAGATACAGCTCCCAGTTTATTTTCCCAAATTTTGGAGCGGGAAACGGGGCTCGAACCCGCGACCCTCAGCTTGGAAGGCTGATGCTCTAGCCAACTGAGCTACTCCCGCATAACAATGGTGGTGAGACGTGGATTCGAACCACGGAAGACATAGTCAGCAGATTTACAGTCTGCCCTCGTTGGCCGCTTGAGTATCTCACCCTAAACATTAATAAACTATTTTGGTATTTTCTGGTCAAACACTGTTACAAAAATGGAGCTGGTGAACGGACTTGAACCGCCGACCCACTGCTTACAAGGCAGTAGCTCTACCAACTGAGCTACACCAGCACCTATTTTGTGAAGTGGTAATTATATATCAAAACAAGGTAAAAGTCAAGGGAAATTTAAAAAATTTTCATAAAAATTAAAATCATAAAATACAGCCATTTAAGAATACAAATTTTTATTAGATTTAAATCCATAATACATCATTAAGCTTTTATGAAATATGTATAATTTTTATGGTTTTATTTTTTTTAAAAGCTAAAATTTCTATAATTACAAAAAAATATATAAGGATTTATTATGCAATTTTTACCTTGGGCGATAATTTTATTACTAATTTATGTAATTTATTTTCTAATGATACGTTACGAGAAAAGAATATCAACCCTTAGCAAATTAATTGAACAAAATAGTGATGGTATTAAAGAAAATAGGGATTTGATTGGACAAAATAGATCACTTATTGAAAAAAACAAACACGATATCGAAAAAAATACAAAAGACATCATAACAAATGTTGAAAAAGTAGATATCGATTTGGAAGACTAAAGTTTCTAATTTCTTATCTCGGCTATTAATAAATTTGCTAGAATTTTTTATTTAAGATTTTAGCAAATCATTTTTTATTTGAAAATTTTATATTTATTGTATTCTTCAGCTAGTAAAAGTTGTGTACGTATTTCTTGTGGGCGTATATATAAAAAATTTATAGTTTTTGAAGAAGAATCTTAATTTTTCAAAAAATAAGTCAAGATTTTATGCGTCAAGCTGCTTCATTAAAAGCACAAGCCCTATTCTATCCTTTACATTTAACTTACTATAAATCGAGCTTGTATGTGCTTTGACCGTCCTTAGTGTAATACCTGTTTTTTCTGAAATTTCATTATTTGTTAGACCCTGATAGATTAAATCTGCAATTTCTCTTTCCCTTGAACTAAGCTCAGAGAGGTCGGTCTTTTTGTCTACCTTTTCACTTTCGCTATTAATATATGAGCCGGTTAGCTCACTAATCATTGCCTGAACAAATTCTTGGTAAAGCCATATATTTCCATTAAAAATGGTTTCAAAAGCATCTTCAAAGTGTGTCTTTCTCATGTGAGAATTTGCATAGCCCTTGATTCCAAGCGTAAGCAGGTGCTTGCCTTCGTTTATCGTTGGCCTATTTGAGAGTATGAGTATTTTTATATTTGGTGATTTTTCAATTATATTTTTTATAACATCATCAATATTATCTTTAAAAACATCAATATCAATGCCTATAATATCAATATCATCATTTATATGAGAAAAAAACTCTTTTCTATTATGTATAAATTTCACATCGCTATTGCCAGTAAAATAGCTTCTCCAAATATTGTTTAATGCACTATTTTGTGTAAATAAAATAACTTGCATTACCTTTCCTTGGATTATTTATATGATTCTTTCATAAATTTTTTTACTATTTATAAAAAATTCTACGTGACGACTTTCGCCGTTTTTGCGTATCTTGTAATCTATTGATGAAAAAAATTTAGTAACTACTGAGGATTTTTCTTCTAAAAAAATAGTCATTTCAAAAAAATCTTGTGATATAGCATATTTATAAGGGGTATTTAAATTTAAAATTCCAGGATCAAAGTCAAATTTATCCAAACTCTGGTCATAGCCTTTTATTAAAATTTTAATACTTCTTACTATATCATCTTGAATTTTTATATTTTCAAATAGCTTTTTATGCCTACTAGCAACATCTACTAATTGTAAAAATTCTATTTCACAATCACTAAATTTAAATCGTTCAATTTCATCATTAACTATATCGCAGCAATGATTATCTTTTATGAGATAGAAATTTTGTAAACTTTGAAATTTTTCAATCTCATATTCACCAAATTTCTTATCATAAAAAGCGATCTTACCCATTACCTCTCCGTTAAGGCATTTTGTTTTGCCTTTAAAATAGGCTTTAATAAATAATCAAGTATTGTCTTTTTACCGGTAATGATATCAGCTGAAACTATCATACCAACTTTTATCCTAAGTGGCTTTTCTTCGCTACCAAGATAATTTTTTTCAGTTTCTATCCTGACCAAATAATAGCTCTCGCCAGTTTTTTCATTAGTCTCCGTATCGGCACTAATCTGCGTTACTTTGCCTTTTAAACCACCGTAAATACTAAAATCATAGGCCGTAAATTTAACCATCGTATCAAGCCCAGGCCTCAAAAATGCAACATCAGCTGGCTTTACTTTTACTTCAGCAACCAATTTATCCTCAAGAGGAACGATCTCGGCAATATTTTCACCAGGCTTGATAACTCCTGATACTGTATGAACCATCATTTTGCTGACAATACCATTTACTGGAGATCTTACATATGTTCTTTCTACTCTATCGCTTAGACTGATTTGTGATTCATTTATCCTTGCGATCTCTGCTGAAACTTCATTTAGCTCTTTTTTTGCATTATTTTTAAATGCCAGCTTTGCCTCTTCTATCTTATTTTTTGCCTCTTTTATGGTCGATTCGACCCTTGGCACGGCAAGCACAGATGCGTCAAGCTCGCCTTTTAGGTCATTTACGCGTCTTTGAAGCTGGATATACTCGACCTCGCTAACAAGACCTTTTTTAAAGATAGGCTCCATGATAGCTTTTTCTTTTAAAACAAGGTTGTAGCTATTTTGAGTTTGAGAAATTTTATTTCTAAGCTCATTTAGCTCACTTTGGCGTTGATGGATCTGCTCTGTTAGAATTCCTATTTGCTCATTTAAGTGATCAATATTTGAATTATGCAGACTTAGCTCGTATCTTATGGCTTTACTATTGTTCGCATCTCTAGCTTCGTCGTAGTCGAATTCCTTATCATTTGCCTCAGCATCAAGTCTCATAAATTTTGCTTGAAGTTCATCAAGTCTTAGTTTTGACTCGCCATAACTACTCGTAAAATTTTTATTATCTAGCCTTATTAGAATTTGATCTTTCTTGACTTCATCACCCTCTTTTACAAAAATTTGATCGACTATACCGCCTTCGAGATTTTGTATCGCTTGGTTTTTTCCAGACGGGATGATTTTACCACTACCTCTTGTGATCTCATCTATTTGTGCCCAAGAAGCCCAAACAAGAAGCCAAAACATAGTTATAGCAACCGTATAGAGTATCTTTTTAGATGTAGATGGGGCTTTAGCCAAAACAGCCTCAGAAAGACTTGACATAAATTTCAAATCATAAGCATCATAATTTTTTGTTTGAAGATTAGATTTTATATCATCCACACTATTTAAAATTTTATTACTAGCTTCCTCTTGTTCTTTTATGTTATTTTCAGAAATTAATCTTTTTTCAGTTTTTGGATTTTCATTTTGTTTATTCTTGATATCTTCTTGCATGATCACTTCCCACTAAGTCTTGCTAAAACTTCATCTCTTGGTCCGTCCAATAAAATTTTGCCATTATCCATAACTATAAGTCTATCAACAAGATCTAGCATCGACGTCCTATGTGTAACAAGCAGCATCGTTTTATTTGCTGTATTTGTCTTTAAATTTATTTTTAACTTATTTTCAACTGTATTATCAAGAGAATTTGTTGGCTCATCAAGCAAAATAATAGGACTATCTAGCAAAAATGCCCTAGCCACAGCTATACTTTGACGCTGTCCGCCACTTATGCCGTCACCTCTTTCAAAGACTGGCATGTCAAATCCAAGTGGATGGGCATTTACATATTCATCAACTCCGCTTACTTTAGCTGCTTTTATAATCTGAATATCATCAACATATGGCGCTTTTTGAACAATATTTTCTCTAACCGTTCCTTTAAAAAGCACAACATCTTGTGGAACGTAGCCGATGTTTCGCCTAAGATCGGCTGGATCGATTTGATTAATATCTATTCCATCAATCAAAACCGAGCCTTCAGTTGGTGAGTAAAGTCCCAAAATGAGCTTTTGTAAAGTAGTTTTTCCAGAGCCATTTTTGCCTATAATGCCAACTTTTTCACCTGGCTGAATAACAAAATTTATCCTATCAAGCGAACCCTTTGTGGTATCTGGATATGTAAAGCTTACATTTTTAAACTCAATCTTTCCATCAAAAGAATTTCTTCTAACAAATTTTTTACCCTCTGGCCTTTCAACAGGCATTTGCATAATCTTACTAAGACTTTGATATGCTGTTTTTGTCTGCTCAAAATTTGCAGCAAGTGAAGCCACCTGCCCCATAGGAGCGATAGCGCGAGAGCTAAGCATAACCGCAGCGATAAGACCACCCATTGTAAGATGTGTATCTTGTATCATGTAGACGCCAAGAACGATGATGGCAATAGTATTTAATTGCACTAAAAAAGATGTAACAGTCGTTATCGAAGTTGTAATAATTTTTGATTTAATGCTTCTATTTGCTATCTCACCAGTTGCCTCTTCCCAGTTCCATTGTATATGGCCACTAGCACCAAGAGTTTTGATAGTCTCAAGACTACTAAGGCTCTCTATTAAAATTCCATTTTTTATAGCCGAAGCCTCAAATGTACTTTTAATGGCATTTTGAAGTGGATCTTTTATAAAAAATGTATAGCATAAAATAGCTATCATGATAACAATTGGCACGAGTACGATATAGCTTCCTATAAAATAAGTAACTATCAAGAAAATGATCGCAAATGGAAGATCGACAATGGCTGCCAATGAGGCTGATGAGAAGAAATTTCTAACCGTATCAAACTCTTTTAGATTACTAGCAAATGAACCAACAGATTTTGGTTTATTGCTAAATTTCATATCCATAACGCGCTCAAATAAAATAGAGCTCATTATGATATCGCTCTTTTTACCAGCAATCTCAAGAAAATATGATCTTACAAATTTTAAAAAAAGATCTATGCCATAAACTACACTTACACCAAGTGCCAAGACCCAAAGCGTTTCAACCGCATTATTTGGCACAACACGGTCATATACGTTCATCGTAAAAAGCGGACTAGCAAGAACAAATAAATTTATAATAAAACTTGCAAGAACAACATCAAAATAAATCTTTTTTGAACGTTTTAGAGTTCCCCAAAACCAGTGGTCGTTGCCCGCATCAATTAGCTTTGTTGAGCTAGTATCCTCTGGAACAAACTCGCGCTTTAGATAGTATGCATAGCCTAAATATTCTTCTTTTAACTTACTTATTTCTATCGCGCTAGTACCAGTTGAAAGTTCTGGCGTTATGATATTTGCTATCTTTTTATCTTTACTAAAAGATTGTAAAATACAAGCTTTTTTGCCTCTAAGCATTAAAATGCAAGGTAAAACTAAAGGAGAGATTTGTTCAAGATCTTTTCTTACAAGAGTAGAAGCAAAACCAGCACGAGAAGCAGCACGAGAAAATAAAGACCTTGAGCTTTTAAGTGAAAAAAGCTCAATCTCATCGCCATCTTTTACTGGTAAGCCAATAGTTAAAGCATCAGCACTGTATGGATTATTATGAAGCTTGGTAAAAATAACCAAACATTGAAGCAGTTCATCTTTTATCTTATCACTATGCATCTATCATCCAATGTTCTTAATTTCATCTATATAAATTCCTTGCATATTTTTAATGCCAAGATCGATTAACTTTTTCTTCTGCTCTTCGCCTTCAACACCAATTGCGATCAAAATAATGTCTTTTGAGCTTAAAACAACGTCAAGCGATTGTTTTGTATTTACTCCTGACTTATCACTTAAGAAGTCGATTAAGACATTTGATTGAATTTTTACATAATCAGGGTTAAATTCTTTTAGCTTCTCAATACCTTTTGCATTAAGCTCGAAGTGGTCAAAACCAAATCCAAAGCCAAGTTCTTTTAATTTTTTAGTAAGCTTAACTATACTTTCTATGCTAATATCGTCTTTATTTGGAATTTCTATATAGTTTTTATATTTTGAAATTTGACTTATCCTTTTAAGTGTAGCTTCAAGTTTAGAAAAATTTTCATCTGAATTTAATATCTCTTTTCCCAAATTTATAGCCAAATTGCCACTTGGTAAGATATTCTCCGGTAAAATTCTAGCTACCCTATTTAAGATATGAAGATCAAGCATTGCACCTAAATTTAACTCATTTACCATCGGCATGAAATATGAGGCCATACGCCATACGCCATCTTTATCAACAAGCCTCAAATAAAGCTCATACTGCTCAAAATTTGAATTAAGATCGATCACTTTTTGAGCTGCAAATTTAAATTCATCTTCTTTTATTGAGTCAAAAATAAGCTCTTTATACTTCTCTTTACCAATCACTAAAGTATTTTGATTTTCATTAAATACCTTATATGTAAAGCTACCGGCAAGTCTTGAGCTAGCCAATGTAACGTCAGCTGAAGTAAGAAGTGTCTTGATATCAGTATTTGGTGAATACTCTACTATCGCAGCATTTACTGGATACTCGCTATCATTTAGCGCAAAATTTGCATAAAGCTTTTTAAACTCATTCATAATTTCATCACATAGAGCCAAGAAATTTGACGAATTTCTACCATACGAAAGTACGATGAAATCATTATCGTTAAGCCTTGCAACAATTGCATTTTTATCATTATGAATTGATTTTTCTTGTAAAATTTGAGCTATTTTCATTACAACGCTTTGCCATTTTTCAAAACCAAGCGTACTTTTTAAATTTATTAGATCTTTAAAACTAACAAGTAGAGTAACGCCACTTGAATATTCTTCACTTGCTAGATACTCACTAAATTTAGTTTGAAAAAATCTTCTGTTATTAGCACCACTCATTGTATCTTTATATAAAAGCTCTTGATACTTACTAAGTGTGGCTGCCTCTCTCTCAAAAATGTCTTTTACTTTACTAACCATAGAGTTCATAGCTAGAACCATTTTTTTAAGATCAGCTGTAAATGGAATTCTTTTCTGAATAATAAATTTATTATCAAGTATGGCCTCAGCCTGATCTTGAACCTTCATAAGCGGTCTAAAAATAGCTTTTAGAGCGAAATATGCCACCACGAGAGTGACAATTATCATTAGAAGAAGAAAATTAAAAATATTTTTTGAGTTAGTATAAAGCTCATTGTAGGCAAGTGCGGTGCTACCTTGAACATAAAGCGTGCCAAATTTTGCCCAGCCAGTCATAATCTCGCTATCTGCTATTGGCGCTTCAAACTTAGCTATTTTGTAAAACCACTCGGGAATATCTTTAACAACAGTTTGTTGAGAATTTTCAATAAGAACCTTGCCATCAACATCTTCAAGCTTGATAAGCTTGTATCTACCGCTGTCAAACATAGAATTTATCATTGTTTGAGCCAAGGACATGTCATCTGGATCGATAATAGGCTTTAAAGCAAGTCCAAGCGAATTTGCTGTATGTCTTGCGTTTTCACCAAGCTGGTCATTAATATATCCATTTAGGCTCTTAAAATTTAAGTAGCCAACAGCCATAAAAATCATGATACCAAAAGTTATCACGGCGATCATAATTTGTTTAAATAGCGTCATAAATCCTCTTTTCCTATCCTATCTATTAGTTCCATCCACTTAGGATTTTGTTTTTTATTTCCACCTGGTATTGCTTGACCAAGACCTTCTTGTTTTGCCAAGTATAGCGAATCACCATTAAAACTATAAACCGGAACAAGGTCTGTTCTTTGAGTTGCGATTTTTATTTTACCATTTATGTTATCTAAAATTAATGGAATAGATTTTGGTGTATCGTAGTATGCTAAAACCATATGAGCTTGATTGTATCTTAAGGCTTTAACATATGTGAAGTATAATTTTTGAGTTGGAATTCCTAGCTGCTTTAGTGTAAAATATTTTGCGATAACGTAGTCTTCGCAGTCACCAGCACCTTTTCCTATAAATTCCATTCTAGTAGCCCAATAATCCTTTTTATGCCAAAGCTGCATATCATCAACCCATCTAAAAGAGTTAAAAAAGTCATTTACTTTTATTAATTTCTCTTGTTCAGTTGCATCTTGCAATGAAGCCATTAAAGAATTTAGAGCAGAAGCCCTTCTTCTTGCATCTTCTCCATAAATTTTAGCTACCTTTGCTATAGTTGTTGATTTTATAAAATCTCCAATAGCACTTGCTAATAATAAAAAAAGGACGCTTACTATAAGCGTCCAAAAATTTGTCTTGACCCTCATGGTCATTACTTTTTACATTTTTATCTTAAATCGTTTTGAATGCTGCAAGCACCTTGAATGTATCTCTTTGCAAAACCTGGTTCAAAGCTATCTGAGATCATTCCCATATTATCTAATAGTCTGTATTTTGCATAAGATAGTGCTGTCTCAGTTGTAGCGATCTCTTTTAATGCAGAGTTATATTCATTTTCAGCATCAAGCAAGTTTATAAGATCACGACGACCGATTCTAAACTCATCCTGATAAGCATCAAGTGTAGCTTTAGCATATTCAACGTGTTGATTTAAGTATCCCATTTTTTCTTGGTTAAGAACATAATTTTGCCATGAAAATTCCAAAGATTCTTTAAGCTCTCTTACAAGATTGTCCAAAGTTTGTTGCTCTTGTTGAACAGCAAGTTGGCTTTTTTCTTTATCTAGTTTATCATTACCTTTATTGTAAAGGTTATAGTTTAGTCTTAAAAGTGCGTCGAATGTTTGTTCTTCATAATTATCATATAAAACATTTGAATGATCATACGCACCAGATACAACAAGATCTAGTTTTGGTAAGAATGGCGCATTTTTCTCTTTTACAACTGACTCCGCCATAGCAATATTTGATTTTTGAACCAAAAGTGACGGATTGCAAAGAATAGCTTTGTTGTAAACAGCTTCTTTCGTGCTAGGCAAAGGAAGACTAAACTCAGGCATTACTAAATTTTTAGCTGCAACTTTTTTTCCGTATAATTTCTCAAATGTAGAAAGTGCATCTTCATAGTTATTTTTAGCAGCTGTATAGTTTGATTGAGCTAGAGTATAGCGCGATCCAGCTTGTCTCTCTTCAGAAGCAACGCCATAACCTGATCTTGCTCTATCTTTAATTTGGCTATAAATTTCCTCATGGCTCTTTACGTTTTCTTCTTCAATGTCTAAAATTCTTTTAGTTTGAAGAACTTGCAAGTAAGCATTTGCAGCATTTAATGTAAGTCTATCTGCAGCTTGTGCTACCGAATAAGCAGCTGAATCAAGCCTTGCGCTTTGAGAATTTATTCTATTTTTATCAGCACCACCATTGTATAAATTTTCAACCAAGGTTAGAGATGTGCCAGAAATTCTTCCATCTCCTCTTCTTGTAGAAACTCCATCATCAAGGCGTTTTTTCTCATATCCCACTCTAGCAGCAGCGTCAAGTGTTGGATAATAGGCATTTTTTGCTATTTTTAGATCTTTGCCAACTTGTAGATAGTTAAATTCTGTAGCTTTTAAACTTGGATTTTCATTTAAAATAGTCTTTATAACTTGATCTAAAGTCAAAACTCCATCATCAACTTGTGCTACTGGTTTTACTTCAGTTGATATAGCTTGTTCTATATTAGATTTTTTTGTTGTTTGAGTATCAGCTACAGGTGCTTTTGGTCTCATTAAAGCATCCTTATAGCCTGATTCGTTTTGAACTTTAACTAATAGACTATTAGCTTCATCCTCAGAGACTGGAGTTGTGTCAACATATAAAAATTTTCGTCCACCAACCTCATAGATGCCTGTGGTCAGCCTACTGTCAGAAATTTTACTATTAACTTTATTAATAGCACTGTCGATTCTAGCCTGATTATCATCTTGTGCAAATGAAGCTAGAAAAATCCTATAAGGAACATCTTGAGCTGACAGCACAGTTACTGCCAAAGCACTAATTGCTAACATCTTTTTCATAACTAAGATCCTTTTACCTTTATTTATTATTAAGTCTATGCTTAAAATTTTAATGCGAATTATACATCAAGAAATATTAAACGTATTTTAAATATCTTATGACAAAAAAATAATTTTTATATAGTTTTAGAAAAACGCCTTAAATTCTCGGGAATTTTCTTTAGATATTCATCAAAACACATTGCAATATTTCGTATTATCAGTGTTCCAGTTTCATTTACGCTGATTTTATCTGCTGTAACATTGACAAATTCGCTTAAATTTTTAAGCTCCTCAAGCTCTTCATTAAAGTGTTCAAAGAAATTTATATGGAATTCATTCTCGATAGCTTTGATATCAAGCCCAAAATTACTCATTAAGTTCATAATCACACTCTTTCTAAGCAAATCTTCATCACTTAGATAAATTCCCTTTGCATATGGCAACTTTCCACTATCGATCGCCTTTTCATACTCATCCATGTCTTTATGATTTTGCGCGTAGTGTCTTTTGCACTCACCGATACTTGTCACGCCTATACCAATAAGATCAGCGCCACCCTTTGTCGTATAACCCTGAAAATTTCTATGCAAAGTGCCATTTGCCAAAGCGCCAAAAAGCTCATCATTTGGCTTTGCAAAGTGATCCATCCCTATCATTTTATAGCCATTTTTGGTTAAAAACTCAGCTGTAAATTTTAAAATTTCAAGCTTCACTTCAGGATTTGGCAATGTGGTTTCATCAAATTTACGCATTGATTTTTTTATCCAAGGTACATGAGCATAGTTAAAGACTGCAAGCCTATCTGGATCAAGTGTGAGCGCTAATTCAAGCGTCTTTTTAAAACTCTCTAGACTTTGATAAGGTAGTCCATAGATCAGATCCATATTGATTGATTTTATGCCCTTTTGCCTAGCCATTTTTACAGCATTTTGGGTGATCTCATAGGGCTGAATTCTATGAATTTCTTTTTGCACCTTTTCATCAAAGTCTTGCACGCCGTAGCTTATGCGATTAAAACCATGAGATATAAGCACGTCAAGCTGCTCATTTGTCAAAAATCTCGGATCTATCTCACAACTTATCTCAGCCTCTTTTGAGAAATTTTTAAATTTAGCTTTGATAAGCTTGATGATCTCATCAAGCTGAGCAGCATTATAAAATGTTGGTGTACCACCACCAAAGTGCATTTGTAAGACCTCAGCACTGGTGTCCAGGTGGCGAGCTAAAATTTCAAGCTCTTTTTCTATATATCTTATATATTTCTCTTTGCGGTCCTCTTTGCTCGTGTAAATGACATTACAGCCACAAAAATAACAAGCACTTCTGCAAAATGGCAAGTGCAAATAAAGCGAAAGCGGCCTTTTTTTATCGCGGTTTTCAAGCTCTTTTATATAAGCTTCATAGCTAAATTTATCACTAAACTCTGGTGCTGTCGGATAGCTCGTATATCTTGGCCCCGGCCTTGAATACTTCACATAAGCACTAAAATCAATCATCTGCCCTACTCCTTGCCATTTGAATCACCTCTTTTATGTCTACAAATAAATTTGGGTGCTCTTTTTTGATATTTTTTACCAGTTTATCAAGATCAATATTAAATTGTCTGCTTTTTTTATCGCTTGCGATCTTTTTTATCTCATCCATAGCAACCACCCAAACATCGCTAAAATCAACTGGAATGTTTTGCCAGATCGTCTTTTCAAGCCTTAGGTCAAAATTTTCTTTTTGCGACTCTTTTAAGGCCTCGATCAAAGCAGAAAGCGATTTTACAGAGATTACCGTGTGTAAATTTTGATTTTCATCAATGCCAAACCATGGCTCTTTTGAGTCCCAAGAGCCACTTTTTAAATTTAAAATATGCTCATTTGGATTTTTTGTTGAAACTATCTCAAAGATCGTCTTTTCAGGGCTATTCAGCCCAAGGTTATTGCCGATCTCATCTATCTCATCATATATATTTTTCTCTTTGCTCATATTCTTCTCTCATCCAGCCAGACCATCACGCCTTTTTGGGCATGAAGTCTGTTTTCAGCCTCACTAAAAATTTCATCTGCGTGCTTCTCAAAAACTGTCTCGCTCACCTCATAGCCTCTATAAGCTGGCAAGCAGTGCAAAAATATCGCATCTTTTTTAGCTAAGCTCATCAAATTTTCATCCACGCAGTATCCAGCAAAGTCTTTTAGTCTCTTTTCTTTCTCGACCTCTTGCCCCATCGATATCCAAGTGTCCGTAGTCACTACATCGGCACCATTTACTGCTTCTTTTATATCATTTGTGATAAAAATTTTCGCACCTGAAATTTTTGCGTTTTCATTAGCTATCTTTAAAATTTCAGCGTCCACCTCGTAGCCTTTTGGCGTGGCGACTCTTAGCTCAAGACCTAGCTTGCTTGCTAGCATGAGCCACGAGTGAGTCATGTTGTTGCCATCACCTACGTACGCGACCTTCTCGCCTGCACTAAATTCAAGCATGGTAAGATAATCCGCCATGAGCTGCACTGGGTGAAATTTATCACTTAGGCCGTTTATCACTGGCACGCTTGAAAATTTAGCAAATTCTTCTAGCGTCTCATGCTTATCAACCCTTAGCATAGCCATATCGCACATCCTGCTTATCACTCTGGCAGTGTCACGTATAGGCTCGCCGCGGCCTATTTGTATATCGTTTTTGCTTAAAAATAGCGCATATCCACCAAGTTCATGCATGCCTACATCAAAGCTCACTCTAGTTCTAGTCGAGCTTTTTTCAAATATCATCGCAAGCTTTTGATCTTTAAGATATGGCTTAAATTCTCTAACCTTCGCCTCTTTTTTGATCTTGCGGGCTAAATTTATAATCTGCTCGATTTCATCTTTGCTAAAGTCATTTAACGTCAAAAAATGCCTCATCTTAGCCCCTTAAAATTTTGGCTGCTTCTTTTGCATGATATGTGATGATCAAATTTGCCCCTGCTCTTTTAAAGCCGATCAAGGTCTCCATCATAACGCGATCATAGTCGATGATGCCAGCTTTTGCGCCAGCTTTTAGCAGTGCGTACTCGCCGCTTACGTTATAGACACAAAGTGGTAGAAGTGTTAAATTTCTTAGCTCTCTAACGATGTCAAGATAAGCAAGCGCTGGCTTTACCATCAAGATATCAGCGCCTTGCGCCTCGTCTTGCAAGCTCTCGTTGATCGCCTCCAAGCGGTTTGCGCTGTCCATTTGGTAGCTCTTTCTATCGCCAAAGCTTGGTGCACTTTGCGCTACGTCACGAAATGGCCCGTAGTAGGCTGAGGCAAATTTAGTTGAATAAGCCATCACTGGTAAATTCTCAAAGCCATTGCTATCAAGCGTCTCTCTTAGCGTTGCGATGATGCCGTCCATCATACCGCTTGGTGCGATCATATCAGAGCCATTTTGAGCGTGTATTAAGGCTTGTTTGGCTGAAATTTCAAGCGTTGCGTCGTTGTCGATAGTGTTATGCACATGGTCGATTATGCCGCAGTGGCCGTGATCTGTATATTCGCAAAAGCAAAGATCAGTGACGACTACCAAATTTGGGAATTTATCTTTTATGGCTCTAAGTGCAGTTGCGATGATGCCGTCATTACTTAGTGCGTCGCTGCCAACGCTATCTTTTAGGCTTGGTATGCCAAATAAAATGATCGATTTTATGCCTAAATTTACTATCTCTTCGCACTCTTTTAAAATTTCATCGATACTCATTTGATAAACGCCCGGCATCGAAGCAATCTCGTTTTTAACGCCTTTGCCCTCGACTACAAAGAGCGGATAGATGAAGTCATTTACGCTAAGGCTAGTCTCTCTTACCATGTCTCTTAGGGCTGGATTTATTCTTAATCTTCTAAAACGTTTAAACATATTTTTGCCTTTTCTTTGTTAAAATGCGTGATTTTTAGCTAGTTTAGCACAGTTGGAGTAAATTTAAAATGAAAATAGAAATTTCAAACGCTGCAAATCTACCATCAAGATTTGGCACTTATAAGGTTCAAGCCTTCAAAGAAGGGGCAAAAGAGCACCTTGTGATCTACAAAGAGCCTTTGAGCGAAGTTGTAAATCTTAGAATTCACTCCGAATGCCTAACTGGCGATGCGATCGGGAGCCTAAAGTGCGACTGTCGCGACCAGCTTGAAGCGAGCCTAAAATATATCGAAGAAAATGGCGGCATGGTCATCTATCTGCGTCAAGAGGGCAGAAATATCGGGCTTTTAAACAAGATAAATGCCTACAGCCTGCAAGATAAGGGCTTTGACACGATAGAAGCCAATCACCAGCTAGGTTTTAAGGCTGATGAGAGGACGTATGAAGTGGTTGATTTTATCCTAAATCACTACGGCATAAAAGAGGTAAATTTACTCACAAATAACCCTTTAAAACTTCACGGGCTAAGCTCAGTAAAGATCGTAAAACGCGTGCCTATCGTCATCAAACCAAATAAATTTAACGAAGACTACCTGAAAGTAAAAAAAGAGCAAATGGGGCACATCCTGTGATGAAAAATGAGCTTTGTTTGCCAGCTAAATTTGACGAAAAAGTAAAGGCTTACGCTCAAATTTTTGCTAAATTTAACAAAGTTCATAGCTTAAGCAATTATAAAGACATAAGCGAGCAGGTGCTTGATAGCATAAAACCGCTTGAGATTTTTGACCTAAGCGCCAAAACGGCGATCGATGTTGGCAGTGGGGCTGGCTTTCCAGCGATATTTTTAGCGCTTGCGATGCCGCACACTAAGTGGCATCTTTTTGAGCCGATAGCCAAAAAGTCATCATTTCTAAGCTACGCTAAGATCGAGCTTGACTTACAAAATTTAGAAGTTCATAGCCAAAAGATAGAGCTTACAGATAAATTTACGGCTGATCTCATCACCTCAAGGGCGCTTAGTAAGACAAAAGAGCTTATAAGAATTTGCGAGGGATTTTATGATGAGAGCACTAAATTTCTCATCTACAAGGGCTCTAGCGTCATGGATGAAATTTCAGGCATCAACGCGCAAATTTATAATGAAAAAAATAGAAACTACATATATTTTAATCTCAAAAATCAAGGGGAGAAACGTTGAAATACTTGCTTTTTGTAGCGATTTTGGTTGCGATTTACATCATATTTTTTAAAAATAGAAAAAATAGCGACAAGGTAAGCACCAGCAACTTCGAAGAGTGCAGCAAATGTGGCGTCTTTAGCGATATTGATCAAATGGTGCTAAGAGACGGAAAATACATCTGTAAAGAGTGCATAAAGGGCGAGAGATGAAAATTTTGGGTGATGAGCTGATCAAATTTGAGCCATTATATCTTTGCAAAAGTGAAGATGAAATTTCAAACAGCAGGCAAAATCTCTTTAAATTTGATAGAAATTTTATAAAAAGAGCGTTAGAGGCTGGAGTAAGCTTTAGCATCATCGCAAATGGCATAAATGAAGCTATCGTTGCAAACGCGGCTGGAGCAAAATTTATTATCGCAGATATTGACATTGCAAAAGATCTAGCAAAGATTGCTGAGAATTATCTATTTGACGCGCTTATAGCTGTTTTGATAAAAGATGAAAGCGAGCTAGCACAGCTTGCAAAATTTAACGTCGATGCTGCGATCTTGCCAAACGCTATAAAAGAATAAGGACAAAAATGGAAATTTTTAAAACTGCTTTTTTAATGGTTACTTTAATGCTGATTTTTATCGCTGTTGGCGGATATATTGGAGGCGAGCATGGCATGATGATCGCCTTTTTGATAGCGGCTGGCACAAATATCTTTTCATATTTTTTTAGTGATACCATAGTGCTTAAAAGATATAACGCTATCCCGGTTGATGAGAGTAACGCTCACGGGCTTTATGAGATCATATCTCGCCTCACACAAAAGGCGAATTTGCCTATGCCAAAAATTTACATCATCCCAGAAGAAGTACCAAACGCCTTTGCCACAGGCCGCAATCCAAGCCACGCAGCTGTCGCGGTAACCGAGGGGCTTTTAAAAATTTTAAATGAAAACGAGATCGAGGGCGTGCTAGCTCACGAGCTAAGCCACGTAAGGCACTACGACATCCTAACTGGCTCAATCGCTGCCATACTAGCTGGTGCTATCGCAATGCTTGCAAATTTTGTTAAGGTTGGTGGTATTGCTGGGCAAAGCAACGGTTCAAGAAGAGGTGGCGGTAATGCCATCGTTATGCTAGCACTTGCTATACTCATGCCAATAGCTGCCACAATCATACAAATGGCGATCTCAAGGGAGCGCGAGTATAAGGCAGACAAGGGCGCAGCTTATCTAACAGGACACCCAGAGTGGCTGGCTAGTGCTTTAAGAAAGCTTGAGAGCTACTCAAATTCTTACGTTATGCAAAACGCGAGCGAACAAAGTGCTCATATGTTTATCGTAAATCCATTTGGCTCGCTAACTAACAAGCTTGGCGTACTTTTTAGAACGCATCCAAGCACTAGCGATAGGATCGCTGAGCTTCAAAGGCTTGAGCAAGAAATAAAAAGAAGTATGTAAAAATTTAGCCTTTAGTAAAATTTGGGCTGATTTTCTTCTTTTTACCATCTTTTTTGGCTTTAAATTTATAAATTTACAAAAATTTTAAATTTTATGAGTGAGTAATTTTGGATTTGATTTTAGTGGCAGGCTTTGCGAGGCTTAAAATCAGTAGTAGATTCTTGTGAGTAAATAAAATTTTAAAATTTACAAAAATATCAAATTTACAACCAAAAAACCAAAATTTAGCCCCAAATTTCACTGCAATTTCTTGCAGTCGCGATCTTCTATAGTGTACTCAAAAATAAGCTCACCATTTTCTGAATAAAAAAGCTCATCCAAGGTGACACCGATGCTTAGCATATTTAAGATCTCTTTATCTTTGCAAGCAGTTCGCAAATTCTCTTTTTTAATAGCTTCGATAAATTCTAAAAGCTCTTTCCCTTCAAGCCTTTTGATCTCTTGCTTTCTTGCGTGTTTGACAGCATATCTATAAATGAGCGTATCACCGACATTTAAGATATCATTAAGCGTAAGTGTTGGCGTGCAGATGAATGGGAGCTTTTTTTTGTAGTAAGTTGCATGATTTTTCGCTGCCATATCTGGCGTAAGAGCCAGGGCAAGCGAGCAAAAAAATAGTAAAAAAAGTGTTACTCGCAACTACTTTTATCCAAATTTATATCAAAAAAATGCCTACCTTCAAAGCCGTAACTACCACTTAGAGTGATGCCACGATTTAGCACAGCTCTAGCCATACCTGAGTTGCAAAGTGCATCTTTTCCATTTTTATAAAACTCATCTTTTAAAGCTAAAATTTGAGCTTTGTTGTAGCCTTTTATCTTCTTTGCCTTGGTCTCGTTTAAAACAAACTCACCATGTATGTCTAGCCCGCTGCTACTCACATCTTTTAGCGTAATCATCTCATCGACTCTGCTTGGTAAATTTGGCTTTGCGGTTTGGACGACAAAAGCTGGGATCTGCTTAGTGTCAAGCTGATTTAGTATCTGCTCATAAATCTTAAACTCGCTCTCTTGCACACCAAAAGCAAGGCTAGCAAGAGCTAATAAAACGATCTTTTTCACATATTTCCTTTATATAAATTTTCTGATGATGTTTGGAGAGAGTTTTACTAAGATGTCATAACTTATCGTATCAAAAAATTTCGCCCAAATATTTGCATCCTCAAAGACACAGACCCACTCGCCACTATCTTTACAGCTAAAGCTATCCATTGAAATTTTGCCTAGTATTGGCTCGTTATTGGCAAGTCTTAGCTCACCACAGCCATTGTATCTTAGTAATCCATCACCATATCCAAGATCATAAGTGGCTACATTTATATCTTCTTTTGCACTAAATTTAGCACCATATCCAACACCTTGACCACTTTTTAAAATACGCCTACTAACTCTTTTTGCCCATAGTGAAAGTACTGGCTTTAATCCCAAACTATCACCAAACTGAGCGTATCCATACTGAGCGATACCAACACGCACCATATCATCATCGATTTCACTTGCTCTTTCAAGCGCAGCTGAGTTGTGAGAGTGAAAGATCGGTTTTTTGATGCCAAACTCATCACAAAGAGCTAAAATTTTCTCTTTTGCAGCCCTAAAATTTTCTCTTTGCACGAAATAATCAGCATTTAGCTCATCGCTTGCACGAAAATGAGTATAAGCTCCAAGAAGCTCTAAATTCTTTCTTGTTAAAATTTCAAACGCGTAATCAAGCTCGCTTATATCAAGCCCATTTCTATGCATACCAGTGTCGATTGCAAGGTTGATTTTTGTATTTTCTTTTATCTTTAAAAGTGCGTCTATGTCGTTTATCGCATAGATAAATTTACTACTTTCATTTCCGGTTGGGATATGTGAGAGAATGAGAATATTTTCAAATATGTCAGAAATTTCATTTGCCTCAAACTCGCTTTTTACAGCACAAATTTCTATTCCAAATTTTTTAGCCTCACTAGCAATAAGCCTTGCGCCATGGCCATAAGCATTGTCTTTTAACACAACTATTACTTTCTCTTTGCCACCAGTTTTAGCACAAATTTGAGTGAGGTTATGAATATATGAAGCTTTATTCAGGCGTATTTCAGACATTAAAATTCACATTAAAGGCAGTATAAACATCCGGTAAAAGTTTTCTTACGTTGTAGTCAAATGCATAAAATTTAGCGTAAATTTCTTTCAGATCAGCCTCTTTTACTTTGCTAAAATCAAAAACATCAGTACCATCTTTCTTTGGAACTTGGCGGTCAAGCTCAGCAAAAAAAGCAGCTCTTGCCTCTAAAATTTTTTCGATTTTTTCTTTTACTTCTTGAGATTTTTCCACTTTTACTCCTCTATAAAAATTTTCATATCATCGTTATAAAGCTTCACATAAAGCGTCTTTTGCCCAGCAAATTTGTGCGTATCTGAAACATAATCCTCATAAAAACTCACACGAAAAAGCCTATCATTTTTAAGATTTGGATAAGGCGTGATGAGAAAATTTGAAAAACTAATGCGTTTTTTCTCTTTTTTAGAAAAAATAGCCCGCTTCATACTTTTAAATTTTTCCAAGCTCATACCATCGTATCGCTCAAAGTTTTTATCATAAAATTTAAGATAGTTTTCAATGTCGCTCTCGCTCCATGTCTTTTTCCAGCCCAAAAGTCCAGAAATGATCACTGCAATATCTTTTGCACTAGCTTCTGGGCGCTTATCTTCATAGATAAATGCAAGTGTTTTTTTGTGATCCACTACATCATCGAATTTCATCAAAGTATCATTTTGCATAGCCACGCAGCCTTTTGTTTTTAGCTCATCTGTCCTTTGCCCATCAAGCGGATAGCCATGTATCCAAATACCACCACCATTTCGTTTTGCAAGCTTATCAAGCAAATTTGGGTATGAAAGCGAAAATGCAAGTGGGCCAAGATATCTATCATTTGGCGTAAATCTACGTGTAAGCTGATACACTCCAACCGGTGTTTTTAGATCGCCTTCAAGAAGTTTATCGCCATTTTTGCCAACTATAACGCTTGAGCTAAAAAGCTTTTTTGTAATGCCGCCATTATAAGAGATCACTTCAAGCTTCTTTTTAGTTTTATCAACTACACTTAGAAGTATCTCATTGTCATAATATCCATATCTTACATCCTTGCCCTCAAGCTTTTTTAGCCAGTAATCCTTACTTAAAATATTTTTTTCGATGGCATCAATAACAGCAGCTGAGCCATTTTTTAAGTAAATTTCTTCGTAATTTTGGGCAAAAAGACAAGGCGATAACGCGATGAAGAAAAATATAATTTTTTTCAAGTGAAATATCCCAAAAAGTAAAATTTAGTCCGTAATTATATCCTAAAAAATTTATATTTTTAGATTTTAAAGGTAAATTAAGTAGTTCTAAATGTATAATGTGAAAACCATTATTAATTTTATCACAAAGGAAAAATATGAAAAAAATCGTTTTTGGTGCGATACTTGCAGCTTCTGCTCTTATGGCGGCTGATATCAGCCTAGAAAATGTTAGAGCTAGAGATACAAAACCTGGCACAAACAATAGTGCAATTTTTATGGATATAAAAAATGCTTCAAATTCTGATGTAAAGCTTATTGGTGCTCACTCAAGCGTTTGCAAAAGTACAGAAATTCATACTCACAAAATGAATGATGGTATGATGGCTATGGTTCAAATCGAAGATGCAGTGATCCCAAAAAATGGTGAAACAAAACTAGCTCCTGGCGGTTTACACATTATGCTTATGGATCTAAACAAACCATTAAAAGATGGTGATAAAGTTGATTTAGAGCTAAAATTTAGCAATGGCGAGAGCATAAAGCTTGATAATATCGGAGTAACTAAAAACTTTAAATAATGAAAAAAATCATAATTATTTTTTCATTTATCTTTATTGTTCTAGGTGCTTTTTCGATAGGCTATAAGCTTATGACAACAAGCAAGGAAGATCCACCTGAATTTGCCGATGTAAACACATCGCTAGATCCTTTAAAATGTGATCTAAACAATAAATCTTGCGAGATGGAATTTAAAGGCGTAAAGCTAAAAATAGACATCTCGCCAAGACCTATTTATGCCATGAGACCTTTTAGCTTTAAAATCATTAATGGTAAAAATTTAGGGCTAAAAAATCCTAGTCTTGAGATAGACGGCATAAATATGAATATGGGATCAATCAAAGCAAGACTTGAGCCAAGAGGCGATAACTTAACTGCTCAAGTAGTGCTAAGTGCTTGCGTTGTCGAGCTTATGAGATATCGATTTAAAGTGCTTGATGACGAAAAAGAAACTGGTTTTTTTGTAGATCTTGATCTAAAATTATAGAGGGTAACGATGAAAAAGGCATTTTGGGGCTTAATAATAATCTTAATTTGTATAGGTGTTGCACTTTTGCCAATAAAGCCAAACAAGTATGATTTTAAGGCACTTTCACAAAATGGTGAAGTAAGTCTTAAAAATTACGACGGAAAGTACAAAGTTATATATTTTGGTTATCTTTTTTGCCCTGATGTCTGCCCTACTGCGCTCTCTTTGATTGGCGATGAGCTAAATAAACTAAAAAGAGATGACTTTGAGCTACTTTTTATTACGCTTGATCCTGAACGCGATACTCCTGAAAATTTAACTCTAATGGCAAAAAATTTCTACAAAGATGCCGATGGATTAAAACTAAACGCCTTAAAAGAAGTGGCAAAAACCTATGGTGTAAAATTTCAAAAAGTCCGTCTTGAAAACTCAGCCATGGGCTACTCTGTTGCTCATAGCTCTTCAATATATTTAATAGACAAAAAAGGAAATTTTTATAAAGAAATTTCAAATCTAACAAATGAAAACATTGGAGAAAATTTATTAAATTTGATCAAAGATAGACCTTAGGCTAGAAAATTTAGTAAGCCAAAACTGACCTACTAAAATTCTTTATGCAAATATCATCTCAAGATCTTCTAAACTAAAATTAATTCACTTGTTATGTTTTTGATTTTAATGCTCGCTGAGTGATTTTTTCACCCAAAATCTATTAACCCTTGAACATAAATTTAATCTACAAGCCAAACAAAATTAATTAAATATAAGCAGTACTAGCAATGAATTTATTAAGAAGATCTGTACGAAAAGTAGGCTTTTGCACTATAAATTTTAATGATAATGCAAAAGCTAAAAATTTAAGTTTTACTATTTCACTCTATGATGCACGCTGCCGCTATAAGTAATATCCTCAGCTTTTACCTCATCACTTGTTAAAATTTCACTTATCTTGCCATTTTCTTCTAGTTTTTTCCTATTTTCTTCGGCATCTTCTTGATAGCTGTAAACCATCGCAACACTCACTACTCCGCTGATAGCTTCTATCTTTTTAAAATTTTTTATTTCATCTTCAATACTATCTGAGCTAACTACCACTACGATTCTATCGTCTGCATCGGTTATTATTTCACATTCTTTTAGCTTTTTTATCTCATTTTTTACACTTTCATTTTTATTATCCGTATAAACTATCAAACTTGAAATATTCATTTAATTCTCCAAAACAAAATTTTATTCTCATAGGCTGAAGTTACGACTTCATTGTCACTTATAAAAACTATGCTATTTATCGTACTTTGCCCAGTTTTTAGCATTGCGATATTTTCTAAGCTTTTGCTATCAACTAAATTTACATCGCTCATCTCATCGCTCATATAGGCCGCTACTCTACCATCATCGCTAAGGCCGACGCCATAGACTAAAAAGCCAGTATTTATCTTTTTTAGACTTCCAGCTGAAAATATCCCCACGATCCTATCGGTGCCTCCACTGATCATGACTCCATTTTTATATGAGATGTCGTAGATATTATCTGTATGAATATCTAAAATTTGATCCATTTTTTTAGCTTTTATGTTATAAAAGTAGACCTTCCCACTCTCGCAAGCGATAGCTAGTGTGCTTCTATCTTCGCTTATCTCCATATCTGAAAGCATCGCGATTGAAATTTTAAAGCTATCATAAATTTCGCCACTTTTTAGGTTTAAAAAATAAATTTCATTGCTAATTGAAGCAAGTGCAACATGCTCATCATCTAAAAACAATGCCTTTTTTATCGCTTGATTATCCATTTTTATGCTTCTCATCTGTCCATTTTCTCTTAGATGAAGCACCTTTGTAGCGTAATCACCTTCGCTAAGTATAAGAGTTTTGCCATCAATTTCATCAATACTTAAAATTTTTGGTCTTTCGTGATCACTAACGTAGGTTTTTATATCATCCATTTTGATGATCTCTTCAAATTTAGACTCTTTAGGATCATAAATTTCAACCGTCCCTCCATCAGTCGCGATAAAGAGTTTGCCATTTATTAGCGTTGTGCTTAGCACATTTGCACTAGCCTCTATTTGCTTATATGGAGTGGTGATCTCGCTTGCAAAGATAAAATTTAATAGACAAAAAATAAAAAACAAAGCTCTCATAAAGCCTCCATTTGAAGTGAATTTTTAAAGCAAACATCAAAGCACTCGCCGCAACTTACGCAGTTTTGATTAACAATAGGACGAAAAACGCCAAGAAATTCGACTGCTTTAAATTTGCAAGCATCAAGGCAGTTGTAGCAGATCGTATCGTTCCACGCTAGACAGCTAGAAACATCGATGCTAACTTTTGCATTTATACTCTTTGGTGAGCTTAGGCTTAATGTCTTCTTACCAAGACTCTCACAAGCCTTTGCGCACTCTTCGCAAAAGTCACAGCCCAGCTTTTTAACTTTAAAAATTACTCTTTCATTTTCAAAGCTAAGAAGCTCTTTTTCACAAGCATTTACGCAGATAGCATCGCATCTATCGCAGTCAAACTCTCCGCTAAAAAAAGGCGGAGTTATAAATTTGGGAGCAGATTTTGCCCCCAAAATTTTACTAAAAAGCTCTCGCCTGCTTTGCATTATTTAACACCATCGTTTAAAACATCTAGCAAGTTTGACTTATGAGTACCGTTTTTATCTCTAAAGTCAGGCTTAAATTTATTACCGACTAGCTGAGTTAAGCCAGTTTGTTGCTCAACGTGGCATGTTGTGCAGTTATATCTTTCATCATCAAGCTTGCCTGCAAGATCTTTTTTATTTCTGATGTCATAAAGGTGAGATGATGGTATCGGTGTTGCTCCACTATCTTTTGCAAACTCAGGCATATGGCAGGTTACGCACATATTCATATCCTTTGTGATAGGCACTAAACCCTCAGTATCGTGTGGGATAAATGGCGGTGCATTTTCAAAAGACCTATCAAATTTCTTTGACATACCAGCTGGCTCTTTTGTATAGTTCACATCTTTTAATACAACGTCTTTATCGTCTAGCAAATCGATATTTCTAAAGCCGATTTGCGAATCACTAATGCTTGGATTATTAAAAGCACATGCCGCAAAAAACGCAGCGCACAATCCTCCAAGCATCATTATTTTTATTTTCATTTTTCTCTCCTTAAATTTCTAATACTAAATTTCAAAGCCCCGTCTCCACAAACATCAATGCACCTGCCACAGCTTATGCACTCGCTTGAGCTTACCGAGCGGCTCTCTTTACCGATCATATCAAGCACTTGCATCTCTGGACAAATAAGCTTACATTTCATACATTTTGTACAAGCCTGGGCATCATGTTTTACTCTAATTAGGGCGAATTTTGAGATGATGGCATAAAAGGCACCAAGCGGACAAACGTGCGAACAAATGCCACGCTTTAACACAAACATATCAAAAGCAATGATCGCAACCGCTATGCCTAACGCACTAGCTGAGCCGTAAATAATGCCACGCTGAATAATGCCAATATAACTAACGCTCTCAAATACTGGATAAGATAAAGCAAGGCTTAATATAAGAGCAAGAGCCAGCAAGTAATAACGTAAATTTTTACTCACATTTAAGACTTTTTCGCCCTTAAAGCCAAATTTCTCTCTTAGTTTAAAAGCGATATCGGTTAGTAAATTTACCGGGCATATCCACGAACAAAATACTCTTGGAGCAACCAGTGCGTAAAATGCAAAGATAATGCCAGCTCCAATAATTGCATTTATGCCGGCACTAAAGCTTGCAAGTAAAATTTGAACCAAAGCAAATGGATCGCTTAGTGGAATTTTTCCAAAAAGCAAAGATGAGCTTAAATTTCCGCTAAGTATCTTAACTCCATAAAAATTTCCTAGGACAAATAGTGCTAGGATAGAAATTTGAGTTATTCGTCTTAAGATTAAAAATTTCATAGCTCACCACCATTTAGATAATCAGTCGCTTTTTTAATGTCAAGCTTTATTTTGCTGTCTGCATCGTCTATGCGTCTTTCATCTTCTTTGACCCAGCCTTTGACGTAGTTATCGCCTACTTTGCCAAGCACCGCGTCACGATTTAGCACGGTAATGGCCGCTTTTTTAGTGATACAGGCTCGCTCGCATAGGCCACATCCGGTGCAGATGTCGCTATCGACCACTGGAAGTAAAAAGGCATGCTTTTGCGTCCTTTCGTTGCGGCGATACTCAAGATACAAGGCCTTATCTATGAGCGGACAGGATCTGTAGCAAGCATCGCACTGTATGCCCCAGTATGCCACGCAGTTTTTCATATCAACCACCGCAACACCCATTTTGGCCTTATTTATGTCAAGCTTGCCTTTTGTGCTTACTAAATTTACGTCCAAAGCTCCAGTTGGACAGGCTGGCACACAAGGGATATTTTCACACATATAGCAAGGAATTTTTCTAGGCTCAAAATAAGGCGTTCCAATGCTTATGCCATCCTCTAGCGATGAGAGCTTTAGCGTGTCAAATGGACAAGCCTCTACGCAAAGCCCACACCTAATGCAGCTTTGTAAAAATTGCTTCTCTTCTTTTGCACCAGGAGGCCTAAGAAGCATAAGTGGCGAAGCCTTGGCACTAAGCGACCAAACAAAGCCTCCGCCAAGAGCTAAAAGCGCTACTTTTGCTCCAAATTTTAAAGCCTCTCGCCTACTTGAAAATCCCATATCGCTCACCTATGCTTTGTAAATTTTAACCGCACACTTTTTATAATCAGTCTCTTTTGAGATTGGGCAAGTAGCGTCAAGACATACTTTGTTTATATAGACGTTTTCATCAAAGAAAGGCACATAAACAAGACCTACTGGTGGCTTATTTCTACCTTTTAGATCTACTCTTGCTTTTACCTTGCCACGGCGTGATTCGACCCAAACGATCTCATTTTGCATTACGCCAAGATTTTTAGCATCATCTTCATGCATGTAGCAAAGCGCCTCTGGGACCGCCCTATAAAGCTCAGGAACACGCATAGTCATCGTGCCTGTATGCCAGTGCTCTAGAACACGGCCAGTACATAGCCAGAACGGATACTCTTTGCTTGGCATCTCGCATGGATCCATGTAAGGGCGGAAGAAAATTTTTGCTTTATTTGCAAGAGATGTTTTCTCTTTATTTTGTACACCTTTTAGATCGCCTGTTGGAAGGGCTGCGTTTTTGTTGCCGTAGAATGCAAATTTATCATTTGGAGCAGCTTTTTTAGCATATGGATCGAATTTAGTGTTAAATCTCCACTGAGTCTCTTTGCCATCAACTACTGGCCATCTTAGACCTCTTACTCTGTGGTAGGTGTCAAAGTCAGCTAGGTCGTGGCCGTGTCCAACGCCAAATTTTCTATACTCTTCCCAAAGATATTTGTGGATGAAAAATCCATATCCTTTAAATTCTTTGCCATCTGAGCCGATCACTTTTCTGCTATCGCCAAATACTTCTGTATTGTCGTAGTTTTCCATGATTGGATCGTTTGCGCTAAATTTCTTAGCCTCTTCGTTAGCAAAAAGTACGTCAAACAGCGTATCTTCTTCGCTATATCCCATAGCTTTTGCCTCTTCAAGCACGCTTGGAAGTGTCACTTTATCGTTTAGTTTTTTCTCACCCCAAACATCTTTTAGCTTAAAGCGCTTACTAAACTCCATCATTTGCCAAATATCAGGCATCGCTTCGCCAACAGGGAGTACTTGCTGTCTCCAGTGTTGCGTTCTTCTCTCAGCATTACCGTAAGCACCCCATTTTTCATAGATCATCGCAGTTGGAAGAATAAGGTCAGCCACTTTTGCAGAAATTCCTGGATAAGGATCGCTTACAACGATGAAGTTATCCATCTCACGAGCCGCTTTTATCCAGTGGTTTGCGTTTGCAGTATTTTGCCATGGATTATTCACTTGAACCCATATAAATTTAACCTTACCGTCTTCAAGATCACGCATCATTTTTACGTAGTGAGAAGCGAGCACGCCACTTAGTGTTCCAGCAGGAAGTTTCCAAATTTTTTCAGTTATCTCTCTATGTTTTGGATTCTCAATAACCATGTCAGCTGGCAAGCGGTGAACAAATGTTCCAACCTCTCTTGCAGTTCCACACGCACTTGGTTGGCCAGTTAGAGAAAATGCTCCTGAGCCTGGAAGTGCTTGTTTGCCGAGCAAAAAGTGAACCATATAAGCTTGCTCATTTACCCATGTACCACGTTGGTGTTGATTAAAGCCCATCGTCCAAAAACTTACGACTTTGCGGTTTTTCTCAATGTAAAGATCGGCAAGTGCTTTTAGTTTTTTCTTAAATTCTTCTATATCTTCGTTAGGATCGCCCTTTGCCACCTTTGCTGTAAAGTCAAGTGTGTAAGGTGCAAGAGCTTTTTTAAACTCTTCAAATGTTATTTGCCAATGTGCGCCAGATTTTGCAGCATTTTTATTTTCTAGCGTATCGCCAGCTTTTAGTCCAAGATATGCAAGCGTAACACCCTCAGCCTCGCTTAGCACCTTTGACTTCTCAGTAGCAGCAGTGTCTAGCTCGCTTGGAGCATATTTTTTATGATTAATGTCTGGACGAAGACCATATCCGATATCGGCTGGACCAGTTGTAAATACACAGTGTTTTTTAACAAATTCTTCATCGATCATCTCTGGGTGGTTATAAACTATCTCACGAGCGATGTAGTTCCAGATAGCAAGGTCAGATGACGGAGCAAAGATAATCTCTATATCGGCTAAATTTGATGTTCTAGTTGAGTAAGTGCTTAAATTTACAACCTTTACTCTATCAGGATCGCTAAGCTTTCTATCGCTTACGCGTGCCCAAAGGATCGGGTGCATCTCAGCCATATTTGCGCCCCATGCCACGATAGTATCAGTTAGTTCGATATCATCAAAACAGCCTGATGGCTCGTCTATACCAAAAACTTGCATAAAGCCAACAACCGCGCTTGCCATGCAGTGTCTTGCGTTTGGATCGATACTATTGCTTCTAAAGCCACCTTTTATAAGTTTAACAGCAGCGTAACCTTCTGGAATTGTATATTGACCAGAGCCTAAAACTCCGATACCATGAGGTCCTAGCTCATCATATGCTTTTCTAAACTGAGCCTCCATAACATCAAATGCTTGCTTCCAGCTTACTTGCTTAAATTTACCCTTTTTATCAAATTCGCCTTTTTCATTTACACGTAAAAGCGGATGAGTGATCCTGTCCTCGCCGTACATGATCTTAGCATTAAAATAGCCTTTAATGCAGTTTAGACCACGATTTACTGGTGCTTCTGGATCTCCTTTTACAGCTACTATCTTGCCTTCTTTTGTAGCGACCATGATACCACAGCCTGTTCCACAAAATCTGCAAGCGGCCTTATCCCAGCGCCAGCCTTTTTCAGCTTCGTTTGCTGCACTTAGCGAGCTTGGTACGGCTATACCAGCACTAGCACAAGCAGCACTGGCTGCAGCACTTTTTATGAATTCTCGTCGATTCATTCTTTCTCCTTTAAAGATTTAAAACAAATTGAGTTGATATTAACCTTGTAAAACTTATTTACAACTTATTTACATTTACAAAAATTTCAAAAAACTTAAGCCAAAAATGTAAATATTTTTCTACATAAAAATATTAATTTTCTCGCAAAGCACGATTTTGAAAGAAAATACTATTTAATAAAATTTAAAAATTTTAGAGCTGTTATCAAAAAAGCTAAAGAAAGCAAAGTAAAATTATTTTTAAATATTTGAGTAAAAAAGTAACATAAAATATCATTAAAAATTTTTATATCTTTACCGAAATGGCAATAATTATAAGGATAAATTCTAATAGATTTCACTACTTGAAAGCAAACATAATCTATAAAAATTTAACTAGAAATATCACTATAAAGCTATAAATATTAGATTATTTTTAAAAATTTTATTATATTTATAAAACAAAAAATAATTTTAAGATTAGAGATAAAAAGGAGTTATTTTCATCCTCAAATTTTGAGGATGAAATATTAATAAAATTTTAGGTGTTAAGCTATAAGGTTAAAATTTATTCTTTTTAACATCAGCCACTATTGTCTTAGCCATTTCATCGATTTGAGCAGTGATTTCATTTGTTGAACTCACGATATCAACATTTTGCTTTGTAATGCTATCAATCTGGCTTACACTTTGATTTATCATGTTTATGCCTTCGCTTTGCTCTCTGATGCTCTCACTCATCTCATTGATACTTTGAGTAAGTATATTTGCGTTAGTTTCGATCTCACCAAGTGATTTTTGAGTTCGCTCAGCTAGTTTTCTAACCTCATCCGCAACTACAGCAAATCCTCGTCCATGCTCACCAGCACGTGCTGCCTCGATAGCCGCGTTTAGAGCAAGTAGGTTAGTTTGATCTGCAATATCTCTAATAATAACGATGATGTTTTTAATCTCTTCAGATTGTTTTATAACATCTACAGCCTTTTGACTAATTGCGCTCATCGAGCTACTCATTTGTTCGATCGCAGCAGCACTTTCTTGGAGAGAATTTGCTTGTGTGCTAGCACCTTGAGTTACTTGTTTCATTGATGCATCTAAATTTTTGGCTTTTTCTTCTAAGAATTGTGCTTGTTTTAAGTTAAACGCAAGCATATTAGCTATCTCTTCGCCAAGCTCATTTGTTACTAGCTCAACATTGCCTTTGGCATCCAAAATTCTTGAAGTAAAATCAGAATTTCTAAAATCATTAAAAGTTTTTTGGATCATATTTAAATCACTACCGACTCTTTTCTCCAAAACATCTAGCATTTTATTTAAGACATCTTTTAATTCGATTAGTTTTGGATTAGCCGGAACATCTACTATCCTTGCTTTTAGATTTCCATTTTCTATCGCCTTTGCAGTCTCAACAGATTGAGATACCACCCTAGAGTCTTGATCGGCATTGTCAAAAATTTTAGCAATATTATCATTTATTAGTTTGCTCATTACGCCAAATTCATCTTTTGTTGCTACCTTTGAAACAACTGGCTCTTTTATCTCAAAATTTAAAAATCTAAAGAAACTAACCAAAGCATCTGTAATAGTTTTAATAGGATTAAGCGATCTTTTTAGCAAGAAATATACGATCAAAGATAAAACAACTATAAATATAAAGGCTAAAATAATCTGAACTTTTAAAATAGGCAAAGTATGCGAGCTAAAGATATTTTGATCCATTGCTGTTATTGCCAACCAACCTTTGTCATTTATCTCTAACATATAAGCATAGACATCTTCGCCTTTTGTATTTTTATATGCTATTAATCCATTTTCATCAAATTTCTTTTCATTATATTGTTTTATTAGACTCTTTGCGATCTCATGAGGTTTGCCAACTAATTCTTTATTTGGGTGCATTATAACGTTGCCATTTTGATCTGTAACAAAAGCATAGCTGTATTCAGTTTTACTAATTTGCGATATATTATTGCTCAACTCCTCAATAGACGCATCTATACCCGTAACTCCAATATTTTTAATAGGTGCAGCAAAAGTTATAACCATCGCATTTAATGAAGCTGCCATATATGGATCAGTATATATTGGTTTATTCTCGGCTTTAGCTTGTTTATACCATACTCTAACTCTTGGATCATATCCAGCTTTATTTTGCCCATTTGATCTAAACATAGCCCCATCCTCATATCCAGCATAAACAAGAGTGATCTCTTTTCCAGATATAGCTTTTGCTTGAGATAAAGCTAAATTTATACCATCAGCATTCATCGAGCCACCACTTTTCTCGCTTATCTTACTAAGAGTCTCAGCCATTTTTTCTATAGCATACTGATTATTGGTAAAAAAGCTATTTAGTGCGATTTTCACATCTTTTAAAATTTACTTTTGAGTTTGTATTACTAACTCAATGGCTTTATCATGAGCTGTGTTATAGCTAGCTAAAGATATTAGCGAGAATGATATGAATAATGCCAGTATGAGCATTAAAGATATTTTGTTTGCAATTGATCGCATTTACTTTCCTTTTACAAAAAATTTTAAGATGCGATTGTATATTTTTTTATATTAAATGGTATTTAATAATATTAATTACAAAATAGTGATGTATACATTAAATAATAATTTTGAATTATTTTTTCATTTTAGATAGTTAAAGTAAGTGAGATAAAATTAGAATTTAGGGGAGACAAACCCCTAAATTCGGTCTAAGATTAAAATTTATTCTTTCTAACGTCAGCTACTATCGTCTTAGCCATGTCATCTATTTGGTCAGTAATTTCATTTGTTGTACCAACAATATTAATATTTTGTTTTGTAATACTGTCGATCTGACTCACACTTTGATTTATCATATTTATGCCTTCGCTTTGCTCTCTGATGCTCTCGCTCATCTCGTTAATGCTTTGAGCTAGAACATTTGCATTAGCTTCAATCTCACCAAGTGACTTTTGAGTTCGCTCTGCTAGTTTTCTAACCTCGTCGGCAACTACGGCAAAGCCTCTGCCGTGCTCGCCGGCGCGTGCCGCTTCGATAGCGGCGTTTAGAGCAAGTAAATTTGTTTGATCGGCTATATCTCTAATAATAACGATGATATTTTTAATCTCTTCGCTTTGTCTCGTTACGTCGCTAGCTTTTTGACTAATGGCGTTCATAGAACTGCTCATCTCTTCTATAGCAGCCGCGCTTTCTTGGATAGAGTCTGCTTGCTTATGGGCTCCGTCGGTTAGGGTTCTCATAGATTCTGCTAGGATTTTAGCTTTTTCTTCTAGAACCTGAGCTTCTTTTAAATTTTCCCTTAGCATATTGCTTACGGCGTCGCCCGCGCTTTGAAGGCCTACTATCATATCTCTTAGATCGCTTTCAAGCTCGGGTTTTAGCTCTAATCTAGGAGTATAGTCGTTTTTGTTATAAGAAGCTAAAACTACCGCTATTCCTTTTAAATTTTCAGAAATTGACGTAAAGAATTTATTTAGCAGATCTTTTAACTGAACTAAAGCCGGATTATTAGGGACGGAGTTAATCTTAGCCCCCATGTGGCCTTTTATCATGAGATTTGCTATACCGTTCATCTCGTCTATTAAGGCGCTGTCTTTTTTAACGCCGTTAAGGACTTTTTCTATATTTTCGTTAATAGATTCGCTCATTCTGCCGAATTCGTCTTGCGTAGTTACTACTAGCTTTTCCGGAGCGTTAGGGGTTTCGTAGGTGATAAATTTGAACGCGTCTTCAAGCTTGGTTTGGATAGTTCTAATAGGACTAAGGGATTTTTTAAGAAGAGTAAATACGATAGCCGAAAGTATGACTATAAAAGCTACGGCAAGGATTATTTGAGCTTTTAATAAAGGCAAGGTGTTAGACGAAAAAGTATCCGCTCCGATAGCAGCTACGGCTAGCCAACCTTGATCATTTATAGGAAGAATTTTGGCAGTTACGTTTTCGCCTTTATAGTTAGTGTAAGGGATAAGTCCATTTTCGTCATATTTCTTTTCTGCATATTGTTTTGAGAGATATAGTGTAGACTCGACTGCTTTGCCAACATTATCTGGATTTGAGTGCATTAGCATTACACCATCTTTATTCATAACATAGACATAGCCGTATTTTGTTTTACCCATTTCGAGAATTTTTTTACTTAAAGCATCTATATTTAAATCAAGCCCCAAAACACCATCAAAATTTCCATTTTTATTTACTGGAGCGGCAAAACTAATTACTAAAGCGTTAAACATAGCAGCTTTATAAGGTTCGGTATAGATAGCACCATTTGCACTCTTTGCTGCTTTATACCAGCCTCTAGTTCTAGGATCGTAATTATCGGCTGGAGTTGTTTTAGTTCCATCTGATTGGAAAAAATGTCCATCACTCTCGCGACCATAAAAAATATTAGAAACTAGATGACTAACATTTTCTTTTTGCATTTTTGTTTTTTCCATGTACGAGTCATCATTATTTGGTGTTTGTGCTATATCTGAAGCATACTTTTTGGCAACTTCTAAATATTCTTCAAAAAAAGAATCCGTAGTAGCTTTGATGTCACTTAGAATCTGATCCTGGGTCTGGCTGACCAACTCTACTACCTTACTTTCCGCTGTATAGTAGCTGACTGCCGAAATAGCAGCAAACGAAATAACTAGCAATGAGATGATGATCATCGCTATCTTTGAAGTTATGGACTTCATCTTTCCTCCTTTAAAAAGTTAAAATCACTTTAATTTATCGAAAAAGAATTAAAACTAAAATTAATTTTATACTACATTTAACGCCTTTTAAACAATTAATCAAAAATCGATCTATTAAGGTAAAAAAGTGAGTTTTTTTTAGTGATTATTTTATCTTTAAAAGTCTGGTAGCTTGGCTTTAAAAAGACTTTATAAAAATTTAATATAACTATTCAAATCTAGAAATTTTTATTTAACAATCAACAAAAATATACCTATCATCTCAATATCCATTGTGAAATAAAATTTTATAGAGCTATAGGCTTTAATATAAATTTAAGCTTTTGTGAGTAGTAGATTTATTTTAAATTTTAAGTTCAAAGGCAGGAGAAAGTTCCCCTGCTTTTAATGTTATTTAGAAATTTTTGGCTCAGCAAAAGCTGTAAGCTTTAACGCCTCGTCGCCTTTATATTTCTCGATATTTACAAGAGCTGTGTGGCTGATATTGCCATTTGCTAGCTTGCTTGTTGGGATATCTATGGTTAGCACGTTTGCAGAGCCGTTTTTGCAAATTCCACTATCAAAGCCGTCATACCAAGCGCCCTCAGCTAGTTTTACAACGCCCTCTTTGATATTTTTAGTGACATGAGCACCTGCTAGCACCTCGCCACGTGCGTTAAACACACGCACCAAATCACCACTTTGTACACCAAGCTCTTTTGCGTCTTTTTCGTTGATCCAGATAGGCTCGCGGTTTGCGATCGCATAGTTGTCACGAAGTGAAGTTTGGCTTAGCTGTGAATGCAAGCGGTCAGTTGGGTGAGCGCTTATCATGTGGAATTTAGCTGGCTTATCTTTCATGCCTAGCCACTCAATCGGCTCAAACCACATTGGGTGCGCCTTGCAGTCGTCATAGCCCATTTTCTCGATAGTCTCTGAGTAAATTTCTATAAGACCGCTTGGAGTTCCAAGAGCATTTAGCACAGGATCTTCTCTAAATTCGCCAAATCTCACCCAGCTATCGCTATCTTGAGATGAGGCAAATGTAACTGGCTTATTCTCGTTCCAAAACTCTTCAAATGGTTTCATATCAGTTGTGAGCTCTGGCACAGCCTTGACCTGAGCGTACGCTGCGTCATAGTACTCTTTGATCCAGTCAAACTCATCCTTACCGTTATCTGTGTAGGCAACGACTAAATTTTTAGCATAAGCTTTGCAAAGATCAATAAAAATTTGATAGTCGTCTCTTGCCTCGTGGTATTTTTCAACGACTTGTTTCATCGGTACGATGTTCATATTTGAGTAGTCACCAGTCATGGTAATGTCGTTTCTCTCGTACTCTGTGGTGACTGGGAATACGATATCAGCCATTTTTGCTGTCGGTGTCCAGTATGATTCATGTACGACAACTGTTCTTGGCTTTCTCCACGCTTTTAAATTTGTATTTGTATCTTGGTGATGCACAAGTGGGTTACCGCCGACCCAGTAGATAAAATCGATGTCTGGGTAGGTGATCTTTTTGCCATTATGATCTATCACTTTGCCAGGGTGCAATAACGCATCAGCGATCCTTGCTACCGGGAAGGCATAGCTGGTTGCTTTTTGTAGCCAGCTTTGGCCTGTACCTGCTGCTGCAGCAGCCTTTGCGACGAAGCGACCTCGTTTATCGAACTCACCTGTATCTGTACCTATAAACTCGCCTTTATCGTTAAATTTACCCACACTTGCGCTATTCATGCCACCGATAGCTGCGCCCTTGCATGTTGGTGCGCCGCCGTTTGAGTAATGGTAGCTAAGGCCAAATCCCCCACCAGGAAGGCCGATCTGTCCTAGCATCGCCGCCAAAGTCACCATCGCCCAGTGCGGCTGCTCACCGTGGTGAGCGCGCTGCATACCCCAACCACTCATTATCATAGTGCGGTTTGCGACAAATGTATCAGCTAGCTCTTTTAAAGTATCTTTATCAATGCCACAAATTTTGCTCGCCCACTTTAAATTTTTAGGAGTATTGTCTGTCTTACCAAGTAGATATGGGAGAAATTTATCAAAGCCTGTTGTGTAGGTTTCAATGAAATTTTTATCATACTTGCCGCTTTCATATAGGTAGTGCATCATACCAAGCATCATCGCTGTGTCGGTGTTTGGCACAGGAGCTATCCACTGAGCGTTATCAAAGTATTGCGCTGTGTCACTCTTGATAGGATCGATGATGATCACTTTGATATCTTTTTTATTTTTGAGCTCTTCAAAGTATTTAAAGCCCTGCTCGTCGGTGCTAGTCCAAGCTATGCGAAGTGTCGCAAGTGGGTTTGCACCCCAGATGACTACGACTTTTGAGTTCTCAAGTACGACTGGCCAGCTGGTTTGCTGCTCATAGACCTCGATACTACCCACGACGTGAGGCATGATAATTTGGCTAGCACCTGTTGAGTAATCTCCTAGTGAGCCAACAAAGCCACCACTAAGGTTCATAAATCTATGAAGTAAAATTCTTGAGTTATGTACGTTACCGCTTGATTTCCAGCCATAGCTGCCCGCAAATACACTTTGTAAGCCTTTTTGTGCTCTTGTCTTTTTAAGCTCTCTTGCAACTAGCTTGATCGCCTCTTCGTAAGGCACCTCAACCCACTCATCCTTACCGCGAAGCTCTGGCTTTGGACTATCTGGATTTTCAAGGTAGCTCTTTCTAACTGCTGGACGCTTGATACGACATTTGTAGATCATATCTGGTGTGTAGTGCTGAAGCGGGTTGTAAATTTCACTTGTTTTTTGGATAGGCTCTGACTTTACTGCTACGCCGTTTTTGGTTGTCACTTTTAACATACCCCAGTGGGCAGCTGTGATGACCTCGCTATCTCTTAAAACACTCTTTTTTACGCCATCAGCAAATAAATTTGATGCTGTTACGCTTGAAAGCAAAGGTGTCGCTGCAATTGCTGTAGCACCTTTTTTTAGAAATTCTCGTCTGTTCTCGTTCATCTTATCTCCCTTTCATTTTTAAGTTTTCTTTTGAATAAGCTAAACTTTAATATTTGTTTTTACTCGCCGCTACAAAAGTTTTGCTTATTTACCTAGGTTTACGTCAGATGAGTGTTTTTGAAGGTATTCAACAACCAACCACTCGTCTTTTTTCTCTATTGCGGTTCTGCCGATCATTGATTTTAGAAGTGACGGCCATTGGTTTGCGTTGAAATGTGTGGTTTGAGGTAACGCATGGCAAACACCACAACTCTCTTTATACATCTTGTCAGCTTTTGCAAACATCGCGTTTACGTCAGTGCTAAAGCCATCTTTTTGAACAAAAACTGTTGTTTCTACCTCATTCCATTTGCCGTTTTTGCCCTCTTTGATCACTTTAATATCAAAAGGTGCAGTTTTTGCAAATGCCACCGAGATAATCCTCGCGCCATCAGCAAAATAAACTACGTTGCTAACAGCTGGGTTTTGATAGCCTTTTACTTTAATTTGCGCTCTGTCACCGCTTGTTTGTAAAATTTCAACTGCGTTGGTTGGTAGCAGTCTGCCTATACTTTTTGTTGAGCTAGCATCACCGTAAACATCTTTTACAACATCTGTGTAGTTTACACTAGCACCAAATGCCGCACAAGCCACGATGGCTGAAAAAATGATTTTTTTCATATTTCTCCCTTCAAAATGAAATCGTTCAAATTTTAGGAGCTTTTTAATTAATTACAAATTAAAATTAAAAATATGATTTAAGAATAATGCAGAAAAATTTATTTAAAAATGAGTAAAAATACGCCAGATACGATAAGACATACGGCTAAAATTTCTTTTAAATTTAACCTCTCACCAAGAAAGATGACAGCCAAAATGATAGCCAGCACAACGCTAAATTTATCAACCAGCGCCACTTGATAGACCTTACCAACTTGCATCGCTTTAAAATACATGAGCCACGAAAGCCCAGTTGCTATGCCACTTAATATGAGAAAGAGCCAGTTTTTGGGGCTTAATGAGCTTAATGGCTGCCATTTTTTAGCCACGCTTAAAAGCAAAACAAGCATCAAAATGACGACGATCGTTCTTATAAAAGTCGCAAAATCGCTGTCGATGTCCTTTACACCAAGCTTTGCAAAGATCGCTGTAAGTGCAGCAAAAACAGCTGAAAGAGCTGCGTAGATAAACCACTCTGGCATTTTTATCCTTATAAATTTAAAGGGACAAATTTGCTTCGCCCCAAGCTAAATTTATCCCTCATAATCGCTTAGCATATCAACTGTTGGCACAAAGTATAGAGCTCCAGTTACTGGCGTACTAAAGTCAAGCAGCCTATCTGAGTTGCCCTTTGGCTCGCCGATAAACATCTTTTTAAGCATAAGCTCAACCGTTGAAAATGTGCTCGCATAAGCGATGAAGTAAGTGCCTGTTTTGCTACCTTCAGTAAAAGGCATATTGCCACGCACGACTTTTTTATCGTCTCCTACGTTTGCAGCAGCTGAGTGTGAATTTGTAGGTTTTACATCCTCGCTCATCTCGATGTCAAGCTCTTTTGAACGGCCTATTACCTTTTCTTGTTCACTTACGCTTGTAGCGTTCCACTCTTTCATATTGTGGAAATATTTTTGTACAAAAACGTAGCTACCGCCTTTAAATTTAGCGTCCTCATCGCCAACTTTAGCAAAGAAATCTCTCTCCTCGCCCTCAGGATTTTCAGTGCCATCAACAAAGCCTATTATTGCCCTACCGTCATGATACTTAAAGCCTTGCGTCTCGTCTGTAAGCTCTGCAAATTTAAAAAGCACAGCCTTTATTGCTTGAGCCATATCGAAGCAATCAGGTGCATTTAAAGCGCGAATATGGATGTGGATATCGCCCTTTGTGCTAACAGCTTCGTGCTTATCGCCTTTTATCGCTTTAAAATTTACAAGCTCTTTTGGCAGATTTTTTGAAATTTCAAGCTTTTTCCAAGCATCATGACCCACGCCAAGGACGCAGTTTACATTTTCATTTGCACCAAATCTAATCTTGGCAGTTTTATTTAAATTTACAACCAAGGCGCAAAGCTCGGCAAACCCATCTTTACAAGCCTTTTTATCAGCTGTTAAAACCCATGTTTGAAAGACCGTGTTGTTACCTGGTGTCTGCGTGACTTCTTGTGAATTTACGCTCATTTTTTCTCCTTTTTAAAATTTTATGCAATATTTTCCAAATTTAGTTGTGAGCTGATCTGCTCATCATTATCGTCAAAAATAAACTCAACTTTGTTTGCCCCAAAGCTCTTTGCGATCGCTTCAAGCGTATCGCGAGCTGATTTATGAATTTTGCTTTGAAGCTGTAAGATAAGGCGAACGCTCATCTTTTTGACTTCGTTTCTAGCTTCTTCAATTAGTCTATTTTTATCTTCTTCTGTAAAAGTGCTACCAAAAAAGCCATTTAGCGAGTCAGGCAGCAAAAATGGTATAAATTTGCCGTTTTTCTCATCGTAAAATTTCATATCGGCGATCGAAAATTTATACTTGCAAGGAGGCATTTTTATCTTATAGCTAGAGTTTGCGATCTGCATAATCTCGAGCTTTGGGCTAGTTAGATCGTAAATGAAATTTATCTCAAACTCAAATATCATCGAAAGCTTCTTCTCGCTTATAAGCCATCTTAGATACTCTTTGCCAAAATTTCCAAACGCATGATCGGTTTTTGTGACGATCTCTTTGCTATAAACTTGAAAAACAGATAGCTCGCCGATGCTTTTTAGCTGCGAAATTTCAGTGCTGACTGAGAGATTTTCGCTATCATCTTTTGCCTTTTTTAACGCCTTATTTGACCTATAAAATGCAAATGCCAAAACAGCTAGTAAGATAGCTAATATCAAATTTGCATATTCGCTCATTTTTTCTCCTTTAAAGCTTGCTATTTTAGCTTAAATTTGTAAAGCAGAGATGAAATTCTACTTTTATTAAAAATTATATTTAAATAATTGTTTTAAAATAAAATCGTAATTAATAATATTTGTGTGATACTATTTTAATCATTTTTTCATATCTTATAGTAAAAATAGCGTAAAAATGGGATTATTAAAGTAAATTTTTATCATAAATTTTAATATTTTAATTAATAATTTATTTTAAGGATATTACAATCCTTTTAAATTTTATGCAAAGGATAAGATGTGAAAAGATCCATTTTAAACAAAAAATGTATTTTGATAAGCGCGGCTTGTTGTACTCTTTTGTTTGCAAATTCACTAAATGCTAACGATCAAGAAAGTGGCAAATTTGGTGACATAAGTAGCTGGGAGAGCACTGAGTATAAAGCATACTGGGGACTAAAGCGTATCAATGCAGCTATCGCGTATGCTCTTGGAGTGACAGGCAAAGGTGTGACTCTTGGCGTTATGGACTCTGGTGCATTACTTAGCCACCCTGAACTTAGCGACGGCAGGATAAGCGCACTAAAAATTTCTGGCAGCTACTACAAAGATGGACAAAAATATCCAGATACTGAGCACGGCAACTCTCCTTTTTTAAAAAAAGGAAGCACTGATAAAAACAGAGCTGACTTTGGCGACTTTAAAAAAGGTGAAAAATTTGAAGCTGATGGCAACTGGATCGCTGGTGTAAACGACTCACACGGCACGCACGTAGCTGGTACGATTGCTGGCTCAAGAGATGGCAAAGGGATGCATGGTGTAGCATTTGACTCAAAACTTATAGTAGGAAATACTGGTGGAACCGACGGTATGACATATGGTCCAAACCAAGACTACAACTTCTTTTTAGCATCTTATGAGGGACTAGCCAAAGGTGGTGCAAGAGCCATAAACAATAGTTGGGGTTCAAACCGCAAATTTTATAAAGCTTATGAGGGAGCAACTGGATTTGATGGCGGCAATAGCTTAGATATAAAAGATCTTGACGCAGCCTATAAAAGCTACTATCCATTTGTCACAGATGGTAAAAATTTCATAGATGCTGCTTATGAAGTCGCCAAAAAATACGGCATCATTCAAGTCTTTACTGCCGGAAATAGAAATGGCATGAAAGAGTCATACACAAGAGCAATGCTTCCATATTTTCGTCCAGATGCTGAAAAATACTGGATAAACGTTACTGGAATGGCGGATAGCAATACACAATACTTTAACACCGCAGGACACTCAAAATGGTGGAGTATCGCAGCACCTGGTAAAAGTATAAAATCAAGCACAGTTGATCCTAAAAATGGAAACGCTGGTTACGATAGCTGGGATGGTACATCAATGGCAGCTCCACATGTCACTGGCGCACTTGGTCTTGTCATGCAAAGATATCCGTATATGAGCAACTCTCAAGCAAGAGATGTTTTGCTAACTACCGCAAGACAAGTCAAAGATGAGTTTAAAAAGCCAACCGATACAAAAAGAATTTCTGGTTTTACTGCCCCACTTGGCGTACCTGATGAGCGCTGGGGCTGGGGAGCACTTGATATGTCAAAGGCTATGTTTGGGCCAGGACAGCTACTAGGCGTATTTGATGTAAGTCTAGACACGGACGATCTTTACTCAAATAATATCAGCGATGTAGCTATAAAATACAGAAAGACTGAAGATGAGGCAGAGGCAAAAATTTGGGCTAATCGCAAGGCTGAGCTTGAGAAAATGTCAAATTTAACAGCCGAGCAAAAGGCTGAACTTGATATAGGTAATGCTAGAGAAAAAGCAAGAGAACAAAGAGCTAGCGAAGGCTATGAAGGAACTCTTATTAAGAGAGGTCTAGGCACTCTAAAACTAGCAGGCACCAACTCATACACTGGCAAAACCATAATAAAAAGTGGCAAGATTACAGCACTAAATCAGTCACTAAAATCAAGCGAAGTAGTAGTCGAAAATGGGGGTGCACTTGAGATTGTTAAAGAGATGAGTGTTAGAGAGATTGATAGAAATAAATTTTCTCAAAAGCTATCTTTTAAAGACGTAACTAGAAAAAGTACAAATGACGCAGTAAAAGCTACTATAAAAACAGGTGGTAGTTATATCATCTCAAATAACGCAGCAAATTTAAATCTAAAATTTGAAAAGAACTCTATTATAGATATAAGTAAGCCAAATGTAGATGTCATGAAAAGACTATATGACGATAGTTCAAAGGCAAAAACTTATACCGTAACTGGAAATTTTAGTGGCTACAACGACACCATCTCAAAAAAATACGCATTTTTTGACCTTACTAGAAATTATAGTGACAACAAGCTAGAGCTAACACTTAAAAAATCAAAAAACACGATAACAAGTATTGCAGCTAGCGATAACCAAAAAAGAGTAGCGCAACTCATAGAGAGTACAGCTAGCAGACCAGCACTCCTTGCTTCACCGTTTAGAAGTAGACCAGCAGTCATTACGAGTGATCTGTATAGACACTTCATCTACGCTACGCCAAAAGAAGCAAGCGATACGCTAAAAACATTTGCAAATAATGCAAATTTAGCTCAACATAATGCATTTTTACTAGAAAATATCTTGCTCAAAAATGCAATCATTAATCATGAATTTGATCCATTCAGCGAAAAAGCAATCGATGCGAGTGGCATGAAATTTTGGTCAAATACCATGGCTAATGCTATGAAATTTGATGATGTAAAAGCAAACTCATTCACTCAGCTTTTTGGATTTGACGGCAATGTAAATGATGCTTTCACACTTGGTGGCGTGCTTGGTGCTAGCAGTGAAAAAGTAAAAGAAGATGGTGATGATGCTTATAAAACAAAAGGTACAAGTATCGGCATCTACGGAAAAAGCCAGATCGCTAGCACAAAACTAGACCTTGGTCTCATATATACAAATTCTAAACGAAAAACGCAAAATGGTGCTACGATCGTTAGTTTCTACTCAGATGAGCATGTAAAAAGCAAGGAAAAAGCACTTACTGCTTACGCAAATTTGGCACTAACAGCATTTAATAGTGCGAATTTCTCACTAAATCCTTATGTGGGCGCAAGCTATCTACGCATGAAAACTGATAGTACTAGCCAAAATATAGGAATTTTCAGAATGGATGTTGATGAAAAAACTAGGGATTTGGGTGTATTTAGCATAGGTCTAAACCCTAGTGTGCCATTTAGTCTTGGTAGTACAAAGATGAAATTTGAAGCTGATCTAGCCTACAATAGACTAGTTGGCGATACAAGACCAAATATCGGCGTAAATATCGCAAATGCTGGGTACTTGGAACTTGAAGGTAAAGAGGTACGCGATCTTGGCACAGCTAGCCTTGGTGTAAAAGCTAATGTTTATAAAAATATAAATTTAGGTCTATCTTACACAGGTGCTTTTGCTAAAGACGTGAAGTCAAACAGCGTAAATGCAAAATTTGAAATTTTGTTTTAATAGGTAAATCATGCTCGCTACTTTAAATAGTAGCGAGCCATTAAATTAAAATAGTTGAGTGAAAGAAAAACCGTTTTTAGTAAGCACTTCTTTGATCTTTTCTTGATGCTCAAGACCCTTTGTCTCAAGTGTGATAGTAATACTTGCATCGCCATAGTCAAGCCTTGTTGAGAAGCGGTCGTAGTCGATTTTTACAATGTTTGCGTTTGCTGATTTGAGACTATCTGTTAGGCTCATGAGCGCTCCTGGCTTATCCACAAGCGTTATTTGCAAAGTCATCTTGCGGTGAGACTTGATAAGACCCTTTTCAATGATGATAGAAAGTACCTGTACGTCGATATTTCCACCACTTAACACCACGCCTATCTTTGCGCCTTTTTTAAATTTGATTTTATCATGCATAAGTGCTGCCACGCCAGCTGCGCCAGCTCCCTCAACTACGATCTTTTGCGTCTCTAGCAAAAACAAAATCGCAGTTGCAATCTCCTCATCATCAACTTGCACAAACTCATCAACACACTCAATAATATTTGCTAGCGTGATCTCACTCGCATCACGCACAGCGATACCATCTGCTATGGTGCGGACTGATTTTGAATTTATGCTCTTTTTAGCGCCGTAGCTATTAAACATCGCTGGAGCGCCTTTTGCACCGACACAGATTACTTTTGTCTTTGGATTGACCTGCTTTATACAACTTGCCACACCGCTAGCTAGCCCACCACCGCCAACTGGGACGATGACTATATCAAGATCGCTTATCTCATCAAGCATCTCAAGCCCAACAGTACCCTGACCTGCCATAACGTACTCGTCGTTAAATGGATGAACAAAGGTCATACCCTTATCTTTGGCGTAATTAACCGCAAAAGCGTACGCCTCATCGAAATTATCACCCTTTAAAATAACCTCTGCACCAAGGTCCTTTGTGCCAGCGACCTTTAAAAGTGGGGTTGATTCTGGCATTATGATGCAAGCATGCACGCCAAATTCTTTTGCGCTTATCGCTACGCCTTGAGCGTGATTACCGGCGCTTGCAGCGACAACGCCACGCTTTCTCTCTTCATCGCTTAGGCTAGCTATTTTATTGTAAGCACCCCTTATCTTATATGCGCCGGTTCGCTGTAAATTTTCCTCTTTTAGATAGATACTTGCTCCCAAATTTTTACTAAGCTTCGCACTCAGAGCAAATGGAGTTTTATTTACAAAATGACCGATCGTGATCTTTGCTTGGATGATTTTATTTAGTGAAACCATTTTTTATTTTTCCTTTTTTAAATTATTCTTTTGCCCTTAGTAGCACGCCACACTCGATGTGATGAGTGTTTGCAAACTGATCAAAAATGGCAAATTTTATCACTTTATGGCTTTTACAAAGCTCTTTTAAATTTTCTTTTAGAGTCTCTGGATTGCACGAGATATAGATGATATTTTTAAAATTTTTGATGAAATTTACGACACTTTCGCTTAGTCCTGCACGTGGTGGATCAACAAGGACATGAGAGAAGTTAAAGTCGCTTAAATTTATATCCTTTAGTCTATTAAATTCCCTAACGCCAGCAAATGCACTCATAAGCTCATCAGCGTCCATTCGTAAAAATTTGATGTTATTAGCCTTGTTTAACTCGCAGTTTTTAAGGGCATTTGCGATCGAGCTCTTTGAAATTTCAGTAGCAAGAACGTTTTTAAATTTAAACGAAAGCGGGATAGTAAAATTTCCATGTCCACAGTAGAGCTCAAGAAGGTCAGCACCGCCTTGCACACACTCTTTTGCCCAAGCTATCATCTTTTCATTTACGGCTCTATTTGGCTGGATAAAGGCATTTTCAGATAGGCTAAATTTATAAATTTCACCGCCAACGTCTAGCTCATCAATCAAATTTAGCTCACCACTTAGCAACTTTTGCCCACGAGATCTAGCAAGTATGGTGACATTAAGCTTGTTAGCTAAAATTTTCATAGCCGCCTCAAACTCGCCATCAAGCCTTTTATGATAAAGAAGTGTGATCAAAATACCACTTTTACAAGAGATAAATTCCACTCCAAAAAGCTTTGTGCGTAAATTTTCACCACTTTGTAAATTTTCAAGTAGCCTTGGCATGAGATGTGAAATTTCCTCGCAGACCTTTGGGCACTCATCTATAAAAATTCTCTTGCCCTTTTCTTTTGCGTGCATAGTGTAGCAAAGCTCGCTGCCCTCGTGCCAGATTCCAAACTCGGCTCTCGTGCGGTAGTGTTTTGGACTGGAACTAAACACATCAAATTCGCCATCATAAAACTCTAAAAAATTTTGTTTTACAAGATCAGTTTTAAATGAAATTTGCTCATCATAAGGAGTAAAAAGAGTGCAAGAGCCGCACTCTTTTAAATAATTGCAATCCAAATTTATGCTTCTACTTTCTTTCCAACAAATCTAACTAGTGCCCAAATCGCTAAAAATCCGCAAGGAAGCGCGATCCAAACACTAAGACCAAGAGCAACTGGCAAGTAACCAACTAGCACACAAACCGCACAAACGCTAAGCGCATATACCATTTGAGTTGAGACGTGATCGATATGATTACATCCTGCGCCCATTGATGAAAGGATCGTAGTATCCGATATCGGTGAGCAGTGATCTCCAAAGATCGCGCCTGTAAGCACGCCTGAAATATTTACGATCATATAAGCGTGCATCGCATCGCCCTCTAGGCCGTAGTTTTTGCCGACCGCATAAGCTAGTGGGATAGCTAGAGGCATTAAAATTCCCATCGTGCCGTAGCTTGTTCCAGTTGAGAAGCTAATAAACGAACCAAGGATAAAAACAGCAACTGGCAATATAAATTTAGGTGTTGAAGAGCTTAATAGATCAACCAAATATCTTGATGTGCCAAGCTCTTTGATAACAGTACTAAGACTCCATGCAAGAAGCAAAATCACAACCGTAATTATCATAGTCTTCCAGCCCTTTACCCATGTACTGATAGCCTCTTTTACGTCAAAAATTTTACGCCAAACGCCCATTGTGATAGCTACGATACTAGCAAGTAATGCTGCTTGAAATAGTGATGTAGCTGAGTCTGCTGCGCCAAAAGTATCTTTAAATGTAGAAAATGAAAGTGGATTAGCGAGTGCATTTTTAAGAGCATCGCCCTCAAGTGCAGCAAGACCACTAAAGTAAAAACTAGTAAATGCGCCAATGACCAGCACAAGAAGTGGCACAACAGCATTTGCAGCGCTTAATTTTACGCCCTCTTTTGGCTCAAGTGTTTTATCTTCAAGATCTTGGATTTGAGTTTTACCTGAGTGAAGCTCGCCTCTTCTAGCACGTCTTTCAGCTAATAGCATTGGTCCGTATTCACGCTGCATCAAGGCTGTACAAACTATAAAAAATAGTATAAAAAGGTTATAAAATCTATATGGAATTGTCTCGATAAATATAGAATAAGCGTTAATACCAGTCTCTCCAACTAACTCATAGCCCTTTTCGATGAGTGAAACCTCAAGCCCAACCCATGTCGAAATGATAGCAATACCAGCGATCGGTGCTGCGGTAGCATCAATGATAAAAGCTAGCTTTTCGCGGCTTATTTTAAATTTATCGCTTATTGGTCTCATGATTGGACCTACTATTAGGGCATTTGCATAGTCATCAAAAAATACAAAAATTCCCATGAGCCATGTTGAAATTTGAGCTGAAATGCCGCTTTTTGCCTTTTTGCTAAGCCAAAGAGCAACCGCCTTTGTACCACCCATCTTTGTGATGAGTGCAACCACACCACCGATACAAAGCACTTGAAGTAAAATTCCTGAATCAGTCTTATCAGCCATTGATTCAACGACTCTTGAAACGATGCCGGTAAAGCCTTTTACGATACCCATAAAGATGTTTTCATTGATGATATTTATGAGAAATGTTCCACTAAAAACACCTATAAATAGCGACAAGATGACGTCTTTTGTGATAAAAGCAAGTGCTATTGCCACAACAGGCGGTATAAGCGTAAATACGCCATAAATTTCAGCGTTTCTCTTTGCCACTTCTGGATCGACACCAAAAAGCGCAACGCTAAAAAAAAGTAATAATAAAATTTGTCTCACAAGAACTCCTTAAAATTTTTCTATCGCAAGCCCAGCCCAAGTCTGCGTATTTGCCATGACTTCGACCCTATTTATATTAACACTTCCGGGCATATTTAGACAATTTACCAAAATAGTCGCGATATCCTCAGATGTGATGAAATTTGTATTTTCATAAAGACTATCAGCCTTTGCTTTATCTCCTCTAAACCTAACCTCGCTAAATTCAGTCTTACAAAGCCCCGGCTCGATGTTTGTGACTCTAATATTTGTACCGACTAGGTCGTTTCTTAAATTTAAGCTAAACTGCTTCACAAAGGCCTTTGTAGCACCATAAACGTTACTTCCAGGATATGGCCATGAGCCAGCTGTCGAGCCAATATTAAAGATATAGCCCTTTTCTTGCTTATAAAGTAGTGGCAAAACTGCCTTTGTCGAGTAGATAAGACCCTTGACGTTGGTGTCTATCATCGTCTCAAAGTCCTCCACCTTCGCATCTATCGTTTTTTCAAGTCCAAGCGCCATGCCAGCGTTATTTACAAGCACTTCTATATCCTTAAATTTATCAGGCAGGCTCTCAACCGCTTTAAAAACAGCCTCTTTGTCGCGTATGTCAGCTACGATGATATGCGTATCGCCAAGCTCTGCTGCAAGCTTTTTTAGCCTATCTTCGCGCCTTGCAAGAGCGACTATCTTGTAGCCCTCTTTTGAGAGTCTTCTGGCAATCGCCTCGCCAAATCCAGATGTTGCACCAGTTACAAAAGCTGTCTTTTTCATGGTTTTTCCTAATTGAAATTTGGCTTTAAACCCAAATTTTCTAAAAATTTGATCGTCTTTTCATTTTGTTCTTTCATGGCATAGTCAAGCGCATTAAACCCAGCGTCATCAGTGGCATTAATATCAGCACCATTATCCATCAAAAGCTTTAAAATTTCTGGCGTTGCATGAGCTGCTGCATGCATAAAAACGCTTCTATTTGTGTGTTCTAGACCGCATGTATCTTCAACTTGCGTCATACCCAAATTTATCATATTCATCTTGGCATTTTCATCTATGTAGCTCTCGTTGGCATTGGCACCATTTTTTAGCAAAAGCTCACAAAGTGGCTTATCGCTAAACTGCACAGCATAAAAAAGTACACTTTTCCCAAAGAAATTTTTGTGATTTACATCGGCTTTGTTTGCAAGTAAAATTTTTACGTTTTCTATATTTTTTAAAGCAAAAAATAGCGGCGTCTCATCGCCCAAATTCACATCGGCCCCACGCCTTATGATCTCTTTTATCATGTCGCTACTTTTTTCGTTTAAAAGTGCGATATTAAGCAAATTTGTAAGCTCAGCGGTACTAAAATTTTTTGAGTAAAGCAAATTTGCCAGCTCATCGGAATTTATCCTTTGAGCCATTATATTTTGCTCAGGTGTTAAAATTTTAGCTTTATTTACACTTTTACCGACACCAAAAGTCAAAAACTCATTTACTACGCTGGTTGCATAGTAGGCTGCACTTGCAGTATCAAGTCCCAGGCTTTCATAAAATTTTACAAGCGGAGTTTGAGCATTTTTGTAAGCTTCGATAAATTTTTTATATTTTAAAAAATTAAACAAGCTCTCGTTTGCCCAGTATCTAAGATACTCCATTCTAGCGTCTTTTTCGCTCTCAGCAACCTCTGGTTTTGCAAGCTCTTTTGCGTAAAATTCAGGTGCGAATGACGCTTTTAGTAAAAGCCATCTAAACTTGTTTAAATTTTCTTTATAAACTCTATCACCAACGCAACTTTGAGACTCACTTCTCACAGCCACACTCGCATCAAAAAGCTCTTTCACCTCTTTTAAATTTAAAAGCGAACCATCACAGTAAAATAGCCCCTCATTCGCATAAGCAAGATCGTTTGGAGTAGTTTTAAAGCTCTCTTTTTTGGCAAGATCACTGCACTCTAAAGCGTGTAAATTTATCAAAGAACAAACGCTAAAAAAGAGAAAAAAAACTACTTTTTTCATCAAAGCTCCTTAAAATTTCGCGATATTGTAACAAATTTATATACTAAACTCGCTTATTTCATTAAAATTTAGATATTTATAAATTTCATCTTTATTTAAGCCAAGACTATCTTTTACTATTTTTTTATATTCATCTACACTTGGTAAACGTCCAAGTAGCGCACAAACAGCAGCTAGCTCGGCACTTCCTAGATAGACCTTCGCGCCCATACCCATTCTGTTATCAAAATTTCTAGTTGAAGTAGAAAATACCACTGCATTGTCGTTTACTCTTGCTTGATTGCCCATGCAAAGCGAACAGCCTGGCACCTCTGTCCTTGCATTTAATCTTTTAAAAATTTCATAAACACCCTCATTTTCAAGTGTGCTTTTATCCATCTTTGTCGGCGGTGCGATCCAAAGCCTAGTTGTAAGCTTGCTCTCATGCTCCAAAATTCTAGCAAGCGCCCTATAATGGCCTATATTTGTCATACAGCTCCCTACAAAAACTTCATCGATTTTATGCACTCTTTTGTCATCAGCTAAAATTTCACTTAGCGTTGCCACATCATCTGGGTCATTTGGACACGCCAAAATCGGCTCATCTATCTGAGCTAGATCGATCTCCAAAATTTCAGCGTATTTTGCATCTTTATCGGCTCTTAAAAGCGTTGGATTTTCAAGCCATTTTTGCATTTTTTCTTTTCGTCTAAGCAGAGTCTCACGGCTCTCATAACCAGCTTTTATCATCGCATCAATTAACGCAACATTTGAGCGAACATACTCCACGACACTATCAACGCTTAAATTTACCACGCAAGCAGCCGCTGAGCGTTCAGCCGAAGCGTCACTTAGTTCAAATGCCTGCTCTACTTTTAGATTCTCAAGCCCTTCTATCTCTAAAATTTTACCCGCAAAAACATTCTTTTTATCTTTCTTTTCAACGCTTAAAAGCCCTTTTTTAATCGCAAAATAAGGTATCGCATTGACAAGATCGCGAAGTGTCACGCCCTCTTTTAGCTCGCCTTTAAATTTGATCAAAACTGACTCTGGCATATTTAGCGGCATCATGCCAAGCACCGCTGCAAACGCCACTAGGCCGCTGCCCGCTGGAAAGCTGATACCAATAGGAAATCTCGTGTGACTATCGCCACCAGTGCCCACCGTGTCAGGCAAGACCATGCGGTTTAGCCAAGAGTGGATGACGCCATCGCCTGGCTTTAGACTCACACCGCCACGTAAATTTATAAATTTTGGCAAGCTCTCATGCATCACAAGATCACTTGGTTTTGGGTAAGCGGCCGTGTGGCAAAAACTTTGCAAAACAAAATCCGCGCCAAAACTAAGGCTAGCAAGCTCTTTAACCTCGTCTCTAGTCATCGGCCCAGTGGTGTCTTGCGAGCCAACAGTTAAAATTTCAGGCTCCACATAAGCTCCAGCTCTAATGCCAGGTACGCCGCAAGCCTTGCCGACCATCTTTTGAGCCAGCGTATATCCACCACCCTGCTCTTTTGGCTGATCTGGCTTTATAAAAATTTGCTCCTCGCCAAGCCCTAGAGCCTCTCTAGCCTTTTTGGTCACTTGGCGTCCTATCATAAGTGGTATCCTGCCACCTGCTCTTATCTCGTCGCTTAGAGTATTTGGGCTTAATTTAAAATTTGCCACGAGCTTTTTCTCAGTATCTGTAGGTTTATAAATTTCGCCTTTAAATGGATAAATTTCTATCTCATCGCCCATTTCTAGCTCATTTACGTTTGCAACTATCGGCAGTGCGCCACTATCTTCAGCGGTATTAAAAAATATCGGAGCTATGGTCGTGCCTATCACGATACCGCCAGTTTTTTTGTTTGGCACGCCTTCTATCTCATCGCCTAAATGCCACTGGATCGAGTTTATACCACTCTTTCTGCTGCTGCCAGTGCCAACCACATCGCCAACATACGCAACTTTCTTACCACGAGTTTTGAGCTCTTTTAAAATTTCTAGACCCTCAGGCATCTTTTTAACAAGCATTGCTTTTGCGTGAAGTGGTATGTCGGCCCTTGTATAGGCCTCACTCGCTGGACTTAGATCATCAGTATTTGTCTCACCAGGTACTTTAAAAACGACTGCGTTTATACAGGTTTCAATTGGCTTTTTATGTGTAAACCACTCCGCATTTGCCCAAGAAACAAGCACCTCTTTTGCAAATTTATTGTTGCTACTTAGCTTTGCGATCTCGTCAAAATATTCATGCACCAGGATAATATTTTTTAGCTCATTTGCTGCAGCACGAGCGATATTTTCATTGCTATTTTTTAGAGCTCGCACCAAAATTTCCACGTTATATCCACCAAGCATCTTGCCTAAAATTTTAATAGCACGCATAGCGTCAAGACCACCAACAGAAAGCCCGTCTATTACTTCACCAAGAAATTCTGCCTTTATCTTCGCTGCATCATCAACGCCAGGATTGATACGAGTTTCAAGCAAATTTATAAGAAATTTTAGCTCGCTTTGTGCCTTTTCGTCGCAACTAGACTTGTTGGCAAGTTTTATTAGCTCGCAAATTTCGCTTGTTTGCTTGGCATTTAGCGCAAGCGGTGGCACGCCCTCTTTTTCTCGCTCGCTTGCGTGTTTTTCGTAGTCGGTAAAAAAGCTCATGAAATTCCTTTATGGTTTTTGCTCGTTATTTTTAGTCTAAAAATCGCTAGTTTTGCTTGCATTTTATCAAAAAGCAAAACAAACTAAAGTAAAATTTACCCAAAATTTCAAATTTCAAGGAGCAAATGTGTCAAAAGCTTACCTAAAATCGCCTATCGGAATTTTGGAGATCATTGCTAGCGAAAATGGAATTTGTGAGATAAATTTTGTAGATAAATTTGAAAAAATTGCAGTAAAAGATGAAAATTTAAAGCTTTGCCTTGATGAGCTAAAAGCATATTTCGAAGGCAGGCTTAAAAAATTTAGCGTAAGGCTTGATATAAAAACGACTAATTTTAGAGCAAAAATTTACGAGGCTTTACAAAAAGTACCATACGGAGAAACGACTACATACGCAGCCCTTGCACTTGCCGTAGGTCATAAAAATGCCTACCGAGCAGCAGGATCAGCCAATGCTAAAAATCCAGTGCCTATCATCATCCCTTGCCACAGAGTGCTAGCTAGTAACGGGCTTGGCGGCTATTCTGGCGGAGATGGTCTACCAACTAAAATTTGGCTTTTAGAGCATGAAGCAAAGCATAAATAGCTAAAAATTTACAGCAAAATAAAAGTCCGGCAAATTTTAAAATTTACAAACGAGCATATCACGGCTCTAAATAGAGTAAACAAGCTAGCCTAAATTTTTACTTCGTAGTAATTTATGAAAATTTCCTAGCCCAAAGTGAGGCCAAATGGGGCTAGGTTTTGGATTATTTTTTAGCTACAAGAGCATTTTTTAGCACATCATCGATCGTATCTACGGCGATGATCTTCATGTCAGCTTTTACTTCGGCTGGGATATCTACTAGGTCGCGGTCGTAGTTCTTGCGAGGTATCAGGGCTGTTTTGATGCCAGCTTTGTGTGCGGCGATTAGCTTCTCTTTTAGACCACCGATAGGTAGCACTCTACCAGTTAGCGTGATCTCACCAGTCATTGCTATGTCGTGTCTTACCTTTGTATCGGTTAGTATCGATGCGATCGCAGTTGCCATCGTGATGCCAGCACTTGGTCCATCTTTTGGCACCGCGCCCTCTGGCACGTGCAAGTGAAGATCATAGCGTCTATAAACATCGCTGGCTTCAAGCTTATGCTTATCGTCATCTAGTTTTGGTACGATAGTCATCGGTACTTTTATTTTTTTGTTATCGATCAGCACTTTTACCACGCTAAATGCTATTTGAGCGCTCTCTTTCATCACGTCACCTAGCTGACCGGTGATCTGCATACTGCCTTTACCCTGGATCCTTATAGCCTCGATCCTTAGCACGTCACCACCGACACTAGTCCACGCAAGGCCATTTACTAGACCTATCTGATCTTTTTTGTCCGCTGGCTCGATTTCATAGACCTTTTTCTCTAAAAATTCTTTCAAATTTTTAGCTGTGACACTGATCTTGCCCTCATTTTTTTTAGTGAGGATATTTTTGGCGACTTTTCTTAATATATCAGCGATCCTGCGGCGTAAATTTCGCACGCCACTCTCTCTTGTATAGTCGCTGATAATTAGCTCAAGTGCCTCTTTGCTGATACTCACATCACTTGGTTTTAGGCCGTGCTTTTTAAGCTCTTGAGGCAATAGATACTTTTTAGCGATCTCAAATTTCTCTTGTGGGGTGTATGAGCTAAGCTCGATAAACTCCATCCTGTCGCGAAGTGCGGCTGGGATCATGCTCACATCATTTGCTGTAGCGATGAAGATAATCTTGCTAAGATCGATGTTAAAATTTAGATAGTAGTCTCTAAATTTATTATTTTGCTCTGGGTCCAAAATCTCAAGTAAAACAGCGGTCGGATCACCTCTGTAGCTTCTACCAACCTTGTCGATCTCATCTAAAACAACCACTGGATTCATCTGCTTAGCTTCTATGAGCCCTTGCACAATGCGACCTGGCATAGCGCCTATGTAGGTGCGGCGGTGACCTCTTAGCTCATTTACGTCCTCAAGTCCACCAAGTGCGATCCTGACTAGCTCTCGCTTTAGTGCCTTTGCGATCGAGTTTGCAAGGCTGGTTTTTCCCACGCCTGGAGGGCCTGCAAAGCATAAAATAGCGCCATTATTTACCTTTTCGCCAACGCCTCTAAGCTCCAAAAGCTCACGCAAAGCAAAATACTCTTCGATGCGCTCTTTTGGCTTCTCTAAGCTGTAATGATCGGCATTTAGGTGCTTGCTCACTTCAGTGATGGATGATTTTTTCTTAGCTACATTTTCAAATGGAATTTCAAGTACCCAGTCAAGGTAGCTTTGCAAGGTATTTGCGTCAGCTGAGTCTGGGTGCATGCGTGAAAGCTTATCTATTTGTTTTTTGATCTCTTTGTAGGCGTCCTCAGCCATAAATTTCTTCTTCGCATCAAGCTTTTTGCGGTACTCTTCAAGCTCCTCTTCACGGCTTGTATCCGCTCCAAGCTCGGCTTGAATTTGCTTTAGCTGCTCTTTTAAAAAGTACTCTTTATTTGTCTTGTCGATCTTTGAATGGACTTTATTTTTTATCTCTTTTTGAAGCTTATTTGCCTCGATCTCTTCGATGACGTAGTCGATTAGTTTTAGTAGGCGTTGCTCTAAATTTTCCTCGACAAAAAAACTATAAGCGATCTGTTTTTTTAAGCGAAGTGCACTTGAAACTAGGTCACAAACCCTGATCGCTTCAGCGCTCTCTTCGATCGTCTTTAAAAGATCAGGTGGAAAAAAATGGCTAAACTGCGAAAGCTCTCTTACTTTTTCTCTTAAAACTACGATAAGAGCGTCAGTTTTGACCTGTGATGGACGTTTGACATGAAGCATATCGACGATGCCACGGAGTGGGTTTATACCTGATTGTTTTAAAATTTTACCTTTGTCTATGCCTTGAAATAGAACTTTTACACGTCCATCGGGTAGTGGCACACGGCGCATTATCGTGCCGATCACACCAGCATCATAGATACCATCAAAATCTCTAGCGCCGTCTTGCTGAGGCTTTGTGGGTACCACAAGGATCGGAGTCTCTTCTTGTATGGCGAGTTCAAGTGCCTTTAAATTTTCATCGTCGCTTAAAAAAAGCGGAGTTATCATAAATGGATATAAAAATAGCTCGTCCTCAACGATAATAGGAATTTCAGTTGGGAAGCCTTTATTTTCGTTTATTTGCAAAATTTCTCCTATTCAAACAGTTTTCTATACCATGCCACGTCAGGTTTGATAAGATCTGAGTTTTTAAACGGCGACTCTTCAAGCTTTTGCTCGTAAATTTTAGCCGAAACATCACGACCAGTCCTATTGTAAAGATCTGCTATTTGCATATCTAGGAAGTAAAGCGCGAGTTTGAATTTAATAAGCATAGTCTCAATAAGTGGCTTATATTCAGTATTTGGATACATATAAAGAAATTTCTCGATCTCTGTTACGCTATCTTCCATAAGCTTTTGGTTACGGTTTGGCTGAGTAAATGAGTCAAAATTTGCTTTTATCTTTAGATACTGAGCAAACTCTGTTTTTGGGCCGTTGTCGCCATATCTTTTGATATACTCGTCAAGATAGTGATTTGCCATTAGATACTCTTCATCATTTGCGTGAGCTTGGGCAAGGATAAGTAAAATTTGCTCCAAAAGTGGGCTTGCTACGTGTTCGCTTGCCATTGAAACATAGTGTTTATCGGCCGCTTCAAGATCACCGTCTTTTATATCAGCGATAACCTGAGCATACCACTCATCAGGAGTTAGATTGTAAAGCTCGGTATATTTTTCAGCACAACCACTAAAAAGCCCCAAAAGAGCTACAACTGCTAGAAATTTAGAAAATCTTTTCATGCTTTTCCTTAAAAAGTTTAAATCCTCGTATTCTACATTTTTTGCTATTATTTTTGTATAAATTTTTTAAAACTATGATAAAATACGGCAACTTTACAAAATAGGAGTTAGTATGATTTTTAGTGTTAAAAGCCCTATTTTAGGCTTTGAGCATATCAAGACGATGGAGTTAATTGAACTTGATAAATTTTTTGTTAAGCTAGCAAGCAAAGATGATGAGACATCTTTTACAATGATAAATCCTTTTGCATTAAGAAGCTACGAATTCGATATTCCAAGCTATTATGAAGATCTTATGGAGATTAAAGAAAGCTCTCAACTTAGAATTTATAACATTATCGTTGTTGCACTCCCGCTTGAAAAATCAACTGTAAATTTTGTAGCTCCTATCGTTTGCAATATGGACAATATGACCTTATCTCAAGTCGTTTTAGACATTGCCAAATATCCTCAGTACGGGCAAGCTGAAATGATAGAAAATTTTATACAAAAATAGTAGCTAAAAGTTTTTAAAAATCTAAGGATAGATTTTTGTTGTTATTTAGAGGATTTGTTGTGAAGGTAGTATACTTACTCTGTTTTATTGCCACGTTTGGTTTTTGTTCACCAAGAGCTTGTACGACAGCAGAAGCAGTATCTATTGGTTGTAGTGGAGCAAATTATTCTTGCTTTATAGACGCCGAAGAGTACCAAGACAACTCTTCTAAAAATATCCCACATTGCATAAGAAAATCTGATAGAACCTGGACGATAGACACCAATAGCTTTTCTTCAGGCTTAGCACAAGATCACTATCATATTTACGTTGAGCAATTTTCTCCATGGAATCAACGATCATTAATAGGTATGTGGGATGATCACTCTAAAGGCTTAAGACAGAGATCAATAAATGGAAATCTAAATACCAGAGTAAATGGAGATATAGCTACCATTGGTGCTACTATTATGATTCCACAATACGCTGGATATAATTTTGTTCCAGATCCATCTAACGTAACAAGAACATCATCTACAGCCGATAGAATATTTTTAGATACTGGTAATTTTTCGCCTAGCAATTACACACTTTGTCAAACAACATATATTTATAATCCTAGCAAGTATCCTTATTGTCAAAATTCATCCTCTTCCACATTTGATTTTAGTGAGAAAAATACCTTTATACAAAATAATTTAAAAGGTAAAAACGTAGTCTATGCCAGGCTTTACTGGGGTGGCTCTCTTTATCAAAACTGGGCAATAAAAAATCTTGGGTCAAATTTATATGTAAGTGCTTTAAATTACATAAAAGGATATAGCAGGATTGATTTTAAAGCTCCTGGAAAAAATGTAATTACAATAGATGCTGATCCAAAAGATGTCTTTTGGTTTGGTTCATTTAGTGAGTATAAACCAAAATCAATGACTCTTGAATCATATAATCAAAACGAGTCTAATAGCTACTATGTAAAGGCTGGAATAAACTACCAATATGTAGCAAGTGCTGATGTAACAGATATAGTTAGAGATTCTCTTGGTACTGGTGAGTCAGATAGGACATTTTATGCTGGCAATATCAGATCCACTACGATTCCCTTTAGTGATGAATTTATAGACCCAAATGATGGCATATATAAGGTAAACAACTCTACTAATAGAAAACTAAAAAAAACATACGGCACGCTACTGTTTTCACCAGTTCAAGGGCAAAATGGCTACTGGATACAATCCATCGCACCACAATTTGCGGCTTGGAGTTTGGTCATAATTTATGACTTTGATGATAAAACCGCTGCAGCAAACAATATAGAGCCAAAGCTTGTTAGTATATTTGATGGACTAGAAAGACTTGCGGCGGACTGGATGAAGTCAAGCGATCCATTTGGTACTGTAAAGAGCTCAACCATAGATGTAAAATTTGAAAATATCTACACACCAAAAGCAGGAAATATAGATGCTTCGCTCACAATGTTTTCATTTGGCGGCAAGCCAGAAACAAAGGGTGAAGATATTAAGATAAAAAAAGGTGGCAGCTATCAGAGTATCACCAGCGGATATAACGCACAAGGCGATCAGTTTAACTCAACTATGACAAAATTTGGACAACTTATAAATCCAGGTAAAAAATTTCACTCTCAAGCAGACTTAGATATATTTGATATATCGGACAAAATGTCATATGCTCAAAAAGAAGCGGATATAAAATTTACAGTTACAACGATTAAAAGCTCAGGCGGTGCTAATGTTGTAAGTGCTGACCGTATAAATTTAGCTCTAGTTGGCTTTTCTTCTCGTATATATAAACCAGATGTTTGCTACATGGAATATATTTATGCAAAAAAACCTAGCGATAGTACTTTTACAAAGGTGCAAGAAAATACTCCAACAGTAGTGCCAGCAAATACTATTTTAAAAACTTTCGTTGAAGTTACAAATAATACTAATGAAGCTGCCCAAGACTTTGCGCTAAAAGCCACAATAGATCCAAGCCAAATTTATAATCCAAACTCAACTTACATTTACGCAGATAAAGCATCGCAAGGACCTAGTGATCTACTTACTATGTCAGGACAGGTACACTATAACGACAACACAGGCCTGCAGCAATTAAGCGGAAATGACTTAACTTTTTATTTAGGACAAGGTGCTGCTGCAAATAAGGGTGGAGAAATGCTAATTCATCAAGGTAACTACGCTTATGCCATATATGAAACTACCCTTAAGTCTAAATTTGAGCCAAATAGTTACAAAGCCACGGTTGCAAATGCTGATATAAATTTACAGCCCTATGATACATATATAAGAAGATGTAGCAATCAAAATTACAACATTACTTTAGGCGTTAGTGCCAGTCCAAATAATTTCATCGCAAGTAATAGACAAGACGATGGCTCAGCGGCTTTTAAAACTAAATTTAAAAATAGACTTCTAACAAAAATCGTTTCTACGCCATTTAATGTCTATATCACAAACTATGATACAGATGGCAATAAAAAAGTACCAGATGCTCCAGTAGATGTAAAAGTAGAGTTGGTTGAGTCTTGCAATGCTCCAACAAATTTATATGAACAAGATATAACATTTAATGGCGTAACTGATATTTTGTTGTCAGGCATTAGTATTGATAGAGCCTATAAAAGCGTAAAATTTAGAATTTCTCATCTTGATCCAGTGACAAATACTACAAAAGTTGAATGCGAAAAATTAGATGATTTTGCCATAAGACCAAGCCACTTTAGAATATGGGATACTAAGAAGAATACGATCAATAATAACAATGTTTTAATAGGCGGCAAAGTTTATAATAACATTGCTCTTGCGGCTATGAAACCTCTTGATAGTGGCTTAGCAAATGGTTATATAAATAACATAAGTGGCTCAAATGGAGAGATAAAACTTGTACCAGCATATAGTGCGACTTGTGATCCTAGCATTATAGAGAGTGAGAACAAACTAAGCGTAGATTTTAACGATCCAAATAAAGCATTGGGTAAAATTTTCCGTCACACATCAAGTGGACCTGTTGGCTTTTCTTACTCAGATATAGGCGATACATATTTTTATGTATTAGACAAAGACTATACAATAACTGATCAACATGGGCCATCAAGAGCTGATGATTGTGTAAAAAACTCAATTAGCAACGATCCATCACAAGATACTGCTCAAGAAGGAAGGATCGGATGTAGTATAAAGCTAGAAGGCAATAGAGATTATCTATTTAGGCCAAAAGATATACAAATAAGCAAGTTAAAGATAACAAAAGATAGCGATATAACATACCTTGATAATGAAGGCATACAAAAAGCAAAGCTTGACTTTGAAGTAACTGCTAGGTTGTTTAACGATGACCCTGCAAAACTTTATAATGAAGATTGCTATGCAAAGAATATGAACTTTGACATAAAGCTAGATAGAGTTCCTTTAAATTTTACAGATAATGATGGTAATGCCGGCACATTAGCAAAAGCAAATGAAGAAATTTTGTTTTTTGAAATTCCTGGCTCAAATACTCGAAAAGCGATAGATCCAAGTGCCACAAAATCAACATTTTATGTAGAGAAAAACACTTTTGTAAATGGCGTAGGCAAAGGTGAAGTATATTTTAATTTTGAAAGAAAAGTAAATCATGCTAAAAATCCTTTTACTATTTCAAGTAATGATTTTAGCTTTAGCGGCATGTCAGATAGCACCGATACAGTAAAAAAATATGAAAAACCAGCAACAGAAACAACGGCAAAATTTTACTTTGGTAGGGTTTATGCACCATTTTATGAAGGGCTTTATAGTGGCTTTTACGCCAAAATTTATTATGGTGCCTACTGTGATGGATGCAATAAAAATATCTATATGAAAGATAATGGCAAACTATGGCAAGACTTTCCAGCTGCACCATTTTGGGCTACCAATCCAAAACACAATGCAGGAGTACTTAACTATCATGACTTTAGCTTTACAAATACTTACAGCGGTACTGTTTTAAGAAATGATGTAAGTAGCATAAGCAATGGCAAGCAAATAATTTTTATAAGAAACCCTTCGGCAGTTACTGATGTGGCTAAAATGAGAGCACCTAGTTGGCTTCTTTATAGTGAATTTGATGAGAAACCTGAAACAAATAATTTCAATCTAAATTTTCTAGTACCAAATGGCGAATGGGCTGGTAAAGTCCTAAAGAGCAATAATATAGAGGATAAGACAAGCGGCGCAGTTGGAGGTTTTATAGGAGTAAAATCTAATAGTGATAGTAACCTAGATATAAGCGACAAGACAAACAGGAGAATAGAGTGGTAAAAAGGGGCGGCTTTTCATTGATAGAGCTTATCTTGTCAGTGCTTGTAGTAGCCATAGTAAGTGCAAGCCTGCCACTAGCGGTAAGAACTACTTCAAATTTAAGCGAGCAGTCCTTAATGCAAGAAGGACTAATGAATGCTAAAACTTATATGTCATTAATATTAAAAGCACCATTTAGCGATCAAGTCTTAATAGCCGGTAAAAATACCATGCCATCATCTATAACCACTCAAGAGGCTATAATTTTTCCTCTTATTATCTGCGATCAAGGGGCAAATCCGGATTTTTATGAAAAAAGCGGTGTAAAAGGAGAGGGACATAGGATACTTGCATATCCAGTGCAAAATTCATCTGCATGTGCCACAAGGCCTAATGATTCAAAGCTTCCAGAATCAATCAAAAGCGTAAATTTTAAAGTAAAATCTATCAAAAATTTTAATACCCAAAAATCCATCTCACCAACTGCTAGCACTACTAAACGCGACTTTATCATAGATACAGAGACGACTCCAACTATAACAAATGGAGCTGATAAATTTGTAGTTAGCACTCCTTTAAATGATAGTGACGTTTTACAGATAAAGCTAGATACGACTATGAAAACTACAAAAGAGAGCAAAAGCGTACTTTATGGATATGCCTTTAATATAGGTGAAAGCAGTACTCTAAGTGTAAAAGAATGGAAATGAAAAAAACAAAAAAAGCTTTTACATTAATTGAGCTAATAATAGTCATCACCGTACTTGGTGTTATCTCACTTATGAGCTTTAACACGCTTATGAATTTATATCAAAACTATTTTCAAAGCAAAGTAATAAACGAACTAGAAACACAAAGCGAAATCGCTCTAGAGCAAATTTCAATACTACTTAGCCACAGAATCAAACAAAGCGTTATCGCTAGAAAAAAAAATGGAGATTACCTAGCTCTAAATGATAGTGGCGTAAATTTAAGTAGCGACTTTGAAATTTTAGAATTTATCCCAGCTGCTTATGAGCTATTTGATGGCATCAACGAATATAAAGGAGATGATACTAACGGAGATCCTATCATCGAAGAAGGCATATATAGCGGATATGTAGATCTTGCAAATAGTTCTATTGCAAATGGATTAAAAAGCCCTGGAAGCAAATTTAATGACGCTTTTAGAAACGGCGTAATGGACTTGACCTGCGAAAATGATAGCAATGAAGAAGATGTAAATAGCGGCTCTAGGTGTATAAACGCCGATAATGAAAATGGTGGTTTAGTGGCGATATTTTCTAGCATACTTTATAGAGTTGGTAGCAGCTTTGGCTATCAAGAAAATTTAGACCAAAGGCACTTAGATATTGCAAAAGTTGGCATACAATCAATCGATACGCTTAAGATTTCAAGTGATTTTAAAAATAAAAAAATTTCAGAGCAGTATAAGCTAGCTTACACAGCTATTGCCATAGCGCCAGCTGAGCAAAGTGCCGAGGATATACAAAATGGCTCTTTTGACCTTAAAATTTACTACAACTATAGGCCATGGCTAAATGAAAGCTTTAAAAAATTTAGCTCAACATCTACAAAGGATATCAAAGCCGAAAGTGCAACACTAGCTAAACACGTAACAAGATTTGTCTTCACGGAAAAAAATGGTGTCATCGCGCTAAAGCTCTGCCTTAAAGCAGAAAAATTAGAAATAACCATTTGCAAGTCAAAGGCGGTTTATTAATGAGAAAAGGATTTACGTTAATAGCAGCGATATTTTTTCTAGTTGTAGCAGCTTCTATAAGCACTCTTGCCCTTTCGATAGCTAGCACATCAGCTAGACAAAGCAGTGAAATTTATCTAAGAGAGCAAGCACAACTCGTTGCTCAAGCAGCAGCAGAGTATGCAATGTTTGAAATTTTTAGAACCGATTTCTCAAATAAATGCCTAGATAAAGTAGATGGAGAATTTAACGATATGTTCGACTTTAAAGTAAAAATAACTTACTTTGGCGATATCGGCATATGCACTCCACCGACCATCATGCCAGGAACAAACGGAGTCGCAAGTACTGGCAACATGATCTTTGATGTTTTTGTAACATCAAAAGATAAAAAAACGCCAAATCCTATAAATTTTTACAAACGAACTCTTCAGAAACTTTAAAATTTTATAAAGATTTTAGTTTAATTTGTTTTTAGTTTTAGCGTGTTATAATCATCTTACTTTCTATAAAGGAGATTACGATGAACATAAGCATTGTAGGAAAACAATTTGAGCTAACAGAGCCAATCAAAAACTATATCCAAGACGCTTTTGATACGCTTGGCAAATACAATCTCGATATCATCTCAGCAAGATGTGTTGTAGCAGCCGATGAAAAACAAGGAAAAAAAGGCTTTAATGCAGAATTTTCTCTAAATATGGCCCATAAAGACACCATAGTCGTTCGCCAAAAAGATAAAGACCTTTACGCTGCGATCGATCTTGCTATCGAAAAAGCATCAAAAGTTTTAAGAAGAGAGCATGATAAGAAATTTACTGTTAAAGGCAAGGCTGACGACAAAGAATTTCGCTCAAGAATAGGCGAAGAAAAGATCGAAGGTGTTGAAGAAATCGTGCCTATGGAGCTTGAAATTTATAAACCACTTGAAGTCGAAGAAGCACTTGAGAAACTAAAATCAAGTGATAAACAATTTTACGTATTTAACGATGTTGATGCCAAAATGCGTGTGATCTACAAAAGAACAGACGGAACTTTTGGTCTTTACTAAAAATAGGGGCAGCTTTGCCCCTAAAATTTAAGCTAATTCACTATAAAATTTCTTTCTGAAATCTAAGAAATCTTGTTACAAAAACTGCTACGCCAGCAAATGGCTTTAAATTTTCAAAAATAGAATAGATATCCTTGCGTGAGATAGACGTAGATACAAGAAGGCTTCCCTGTAAGCCATTTTAAGAAGATCTTGGCGAACCAATAAACTAGGTTGTAGCTAGTGAAGAGCGTAGCAAAAAAGTATATGCCATAAAAAAGTGGGCGATTTTCTTAAAAATAATTGCAAGCATCAAGATGTGGAATTTTACTTTACAAGCTGGAAAAACGTAGATGAATGTGACAAATAATACAACAGAGCAAACGAGCTAAAAATGCTTGATATTACTAGAAATTTTTAAAGATAAAAGAGAAACAAAGCTCTCTTTTTGATTTTTAAAATATCAAATAACTAAAACAAATGCTATCTATTTCTCTAAATTTTCACTAGTTTTTGGTCTAAAGGCCTTATTTATCTTTCTTATCCAAATGATTAGTGAGATAAACAAGATAAAGTAAAATACATAGCTAGCTACCGGCCAACTAGTATCTGTGCCGCTTTCTTTTAGTGAGATGACATTTCTAAACTCTTGAAGCATAGAAATTCTATATCCATAATATTTTACAGTTACGTTTTTATCGCTATTTGCAAAGCCTTGAGCCTTGGCTTGTACATCAGCTGAGTTAAATTTAAAATAAAAAGGAAAACCCCATGCAGTATCTTCATTTCTATAAGCCATGACTTTATTTGAATTATTAGAATCTTTAGTGTAGATAAAATAAACATCTCTGGTAGGGCCATCAGCCGGATTTTTAGCATCGATGATGCCATCTTTGTCCATACGTTTGACATCGCCACCTGTGATTTGCACATTTGCATAGTGTGGAAACGAATAATCAACTACAAGAGCCAAAAAAGAGTGTAAGAGTACGATAAAAATAACGCAAATTCTTTTAAAAAATGTAATCATTTCTTTCCTTTTAAATTTGCGTTATTTTATGAAAAGATAGCTTAATAAAGGGGCAAAATACCCCTTTAGTTTTAAGCTTTTTTATTAAGCATAAATTTTAGAAGTTGCGCAAGGAAGCTGATTCCACCGATTATTAAAATCGTGTCGCCAATCATTCTTACCCATCTTAAATTTTGTAAGTGTGATTGTTGTAAAAGCTCAGCGCTTCTTGCATACCACATACCATGCTCTAGGCTTGCAAATGCTTGATAAATTCCTATTGGAAGTAGTGAAAGCACGATCATTAGCATAAGGCCTATATTTAAGCCCCAAAAGCCTACTTTCATAAGTTTCTCATCAAATTCTTGACCTTTGAATAGATAAGTAGCTACTAACCAAACAAATCCAAGTGCCAAAAATCCATAAACACCAAATAGTGCTGCATGTCCGTGAACTGGAGTCGTATTTAGGCCTTGGATATAAAATAGTGAGATCGGAGGATTGATTAAAAATCCAAATACACCAGCGCCTAACATATTCCAGAAAGCAACTGCGATAAAGCAGTAAAGTGGCCATTTTAATGTCTTAGCCCAAGTTTGAGCAAACTGAAGTCTATAATGCTCATAAGCTTCAGCTCCAAGCAATACAAGAGGAACTACCTCAAGTGCTGAGAAGCTAGCGCCAACTGCCATTATCGGTGTTGTAGTGCCCGCAAAATATAAGTGGTGGAAAGTTCCTGGAATTCCGCCTACTAAGAAAAGTGATGCACTCGCAAGTGTTGAAAATGTAGCAAATCTCTTTGAAACAAGACCAAGACTAACAAATACAAAAGCAAGTGAAGCGGTAGCAAAGACCTCAAAAAAGCCTTCAACCCAAAGGTGTACAACCCACCAGCGCCAGTATTCCATCACTGGAAGTGGACTTCTTTGACCGTAAAATAATCCTGCTCCGTAAAATAATCCAACTGCAACGGCTGAAGCTGCAAAGATAGCAAGTAAATTTTTGTCACCTTTGTTCTTAAATCCGCCGATAAATCCGCGAAGCAAAAGTAGCATCCAAATGACAAGGCCAACAAATAAAATAATTTGCCAAACACGTCCAAGCTCGATATATTCATATCCTTGGTGTCCAAACCAGAAGCTTAAATTTATAGGCATAATATTTGCGATCGCTAAATACTCGCCAGCAAAACTGCCAACTACAAGGATTAGTAGTGCGTAAAATAATAAATCTACGCCAAGCTTTTGGAATTTTGGATCTTTGCCACCATTTATAATAGGTGCTAAGAAAAGACCGCCTGCTAAAAATCCTGTCGCAATCCAGAAGATACTAGCCTGAATGTGCCATGTTCTAGCAAGTGAATAAGGAATATAAGCTGATAAGTTTATACCGTAAAATTCTTGTCCTTCGACTGTATAGTGAGCCGTAAAGCCACCTATTAAAATTTGGAATGCAAAAAGAGCCAAAGTTACAAAAAGATATTTTTTAAGAGCTTTTTGAGATGGAGTTAAGCTTAATTTACTAAGTGGATCTTCGCTAATAGCTTCCAACTTTTCATCATCTTTTTTACCATAAAAAGAGCTAAACCAAACAAGAAATCCAATACCAGCAATAAGTATTACAACACTTGCGATTGACCAAAAGATATTTTCGCTTGTTGGTACATTATCGATTAGTGGCTCGTGTGGCCAGTTGTTTGTGTATGTAGCATCGCTATTAGGTCTGTTTGCTGCGGTTGCCCAGGCTGACCAGAAGAAAAAGTTATTAAGATCATCTCTATCAGAAGCATTTGGAAGAGTATTTTCTTTCATCGCATAAGCTTCTCTTAAAGATTTAAACTTAGGGTCATTTCCAAAAAGTGATGAATACTCTTGGCTTACTTGTTTCATAGCCTTTAATCTATCGCTGCTAAGTACGATTTTATCGTCTTTTACGCCATTTTCTCGGTACTCTTTTTTAAGTAGAACTTTTAGATTTGCCTTTTGCTCATCATTTAAGTCAGCATATTTTGAGTGGTAAATTTCATCTGCTTTTAACTCTAAAAATATAACTAACTCTTTGTGAAGCCAGTCCGCGCTCCAATCAGGTGCTTGATATGCGCCGTGTCCCCAAACAGAGCCAACTTGCATACCTCCTATGCTTTGCCAGGCCTCTTGACCTTTATAGATGCTCTCTTTGTCGATCACGACATTGCCATTCTCATCTGTAAAATTTACAACTGGTGGCGAGCTTCTATAAACTTCAACGCCGTAGTAGCCTAAAATACTAAAGCAAATTACTAGTACTGCAACAAGTGCTAGCCAATACTTTTTGTATTCACGCATTGATTCTCCTTTTTTTAAAAATTTTAAGGCTAAGTTTATCTCATTTTAAAAAAGCAGCTAATGATATATGTCAATAAAAGATATATATTGTCTTAATAAAAATTTTAAAAAATTTATGAAATTGGCGGAATTTTACATAGAATTAACCTAAAAATTATTAATATACAACTTTATATTTTTAAAGTAAAGGAAAAAAATATGCAAAGAATTTTTTTGCAAAAAATGGCTAAATTTAGCCTTGTTGCTTCACTTTTTATGGCTCTTAGCCTAAACGCAGCTGAGTCTGCTAGAAGCATAACAGATATGCAAGGCGTCAAAGTAGGCGTGCCTGAGAAGGTTGAGAAGATCGCTGCTCTTTGGCACGCAAACAACGAGATCATCCTAGCGCTTGGCGGTATGGATAAAGTTGTAGCCACAACCGATCAGATCAAGAAAAACAAGTGGTTCGCCCTCGTCTATCCAAGACTTAAAAATTTACCAGCCGCGCTTGATGGCAAAGATCTTCAGATCGAAGAGCTTGTTAAGCTTGCTCCTGATGTTGTCGTAGTCTCAAGCAAAAACTATCAAGATGAGCTTAGTAAAAATGGTTTTAGCGCTGTAAATTTAATCTTTAGAGACTATCCAGATATGGAAAAAAGCATCTATGCAACAGCTGAAGTGATCGGTACTGACAAGGCTAGAGCTATGGCTGATAAACTTACAAAAAATATCCAAGATAACACTAAATTTGTAACTGATAGGACAAAAAACATCCCTGATGCTAAACGTCCAAAAGTGCTTCACTTGCTTGGCGGAGCAAATTTATTAAAGGTTGATGGCACAAAAACTATCATAAATACTTGGATAAATTTAGCTGGCGGCAAAAACGCAGTCTCAAAAGAAGGCTCTATGATCGAGCTAACAGCTGAAGAGCTCATCAACGCAAACCCAGATATCATCATCGTTGGCGGTGCTGATACAGACGCACAGATCAAAAGCATAAAAGAAAACCCTGCATACTCAGGCTCAAATGCTGTTAAAAACGGCAAAGTTTATGGCAACCCAAAAGGCGTTTTTGGTTGGGATAGATACGGTGCAGAGAGTGCTCTTCAAATTTTATGGGCAGCAAAGACTATCCAACCAGATCTATTTAAAGATGTAGATATAAAAGCTAAGACAAAAGAGTTTTACAAAGAGTTCTTAAACCACGATCTTAGCGATACAGAATATGACTATATCCTAAAAGGTCTAAACCCAGACGGTAGCAAAAAATAATATATGAAAAACGCAAATTTTTCATTAGTTACCATTTTTTTAGCTCTGCTAACGCTTCTTTGCGCCTTTGTCGCACTTTGTGTTGGCAGATTTTACATATCATTTGGCGATGTATTTAGCGTACTAGCTCATAGCATTGGTCTAGGAGATGGCGCAGCTAGCAACATCACAAACGTAATAGAAAATTTACGCATCCCGCGCATCATCGCAGCTATACTTGTCGGAGCCGCTCTTAGCGTGAGTGGTGCTGCTTACCAAGGCGTCTTTAAAAACCAGCTAGTAAGCCCCGATCTTCTAGGCGTCTCAGCTGGTGCTTGCGTGGGGGCAGCAACTGCTATCATCTTTGATCTATCGCTATTTTGGATACAAATTTTTGCATTTGGCTTTGGCCTAGCAGCCGTTGCTATCACACTAGCCATACCTAAAATGATGGGGCGCTCAAGCACGCTTATGCTAGTTCTTTCTGGTATCATCGTAAGTGGTCTAATGGGCTCAGTGATCGGCTTTTTAAAATATGTCGCTGACCCTGAGACTAAGCTTCCTGACATCGTCTACTGGCAGCTTGGAAGCCTAGCAAAGCTTGATAGTGAGAATTTAAAATATATAGCACCTGTGATGATCATCTGCGCCATTTTGCTAATCGCAATGAGCTGGCGTATAAATTTGCTCTCTCTTGGCGACGAGAGTGCGGCTAGACTTGGCGTAAATGTGGCTTACGAGCGCTCTATCATCATCATCTGCGCCACGCTTCTTACGGCTTGCAGCGTCTGCATAAGCGGTATAGTGGCCTGGGTGGGACTTTTAATGCCTCACTTAGCTCGCATGCTAGTTGGCGCAAACAACATAAGAAGCATGCCTGCAAGCATATTTATGGGCGCTATGTTTTTGCTTTTTGTTGATACCTTAGCACGCAGCATAAGCGTGAGCGAAGTGCCTCTTGGCGTGCTTACTGGCTTTATCGGCACGGTATTTTTCGTCTGGGTCTTGTGGCGAAATAAAAAGGTTGCATGATGCTTGAAGTTAGAAATTTAAACTTTAGCTACCCAAATGGGGCTGGCAAACTAGAAAATGTAAATTTAAAGATAGGCACTGGAGAAATTTTAACTATTCTTGGTCGAAATGGAGCTGGCAAATCAACCACTCTTGGGCTAATAAGCGGCTCGCTAAAGCCAGTTTCAGGAGAAATTTTCCTTGATGGCAAAAACGTAGATAGCCTAAGCAACAAAGAGCGCGCTAAGATCATGGCGTATGTAGCTCAAAGCGAGGTAACTGAGTATGAATACACCGGACTTGAGTTCATCACGATGGGACGTGCGGCACACCTTGGTATCTTTGCAAGACCTAGTAAAGAGGATGAGCAGATCGCTAAAATTTACACCAAAAAGCTTGAGATCGAGCACCTTGAAGATAAATTTATCACTCAAATGAGTGGCGGTCAAAAGCAGATGTGTATGATCGCTCGTGCGATGGCCGCGCAACCAAAGATGATCATATTTGACGAGCCAACAAGTGCGCTTGATTTTGGCAACCAGTATAAATTTTTACGCACACTCAAGTGGCTAAAAGAGCTTGGCTACTCGGTCGTGCTAACCACTCACAACCCTGACTTTGCCGTGCTTCTTGGCGGATATGTCGCACTTGTAAAAGGTGATGGAAATGTTGAGTTTGGTACGGTTAATGAGATTATCAGAAGCGAAAATTTAAGCAAGCTTTATGGGCTAAGCTTAAACGTAAGCTACATCGACGAAGTAAAAAGAGAGTGCTGCTTAACATATCCTCTTTAAATTTATCTGCTTTCAAAAGAATTTATCCTTTTGAAAGCACTTTTGTATTTTTGCTATTTCATACATACTGCCTTTGGAGTAAAAATAAAAAAAGTAGTTTTGATTTTATTTTTTGCATTGATAGCAAATGCGGCGGATAAATTTAATTGTTTTAAACGCTACTGCAAAGAGATGAAAAGTTGCGAAGAAGCATATCACTATCTAAGAAAATGCGGACGCAGTGGCTTTGATCGTGATCGTGACGGCATACCATGCGAGAATGTATGCAAAGAGCGAAGAGTAGAAAAATAATTTTATTAAAATTTACTCCGCTAAATTTTAAAGCCAACAAAATCAAAAATTTAGATTAAGCCAAAAGCAACTAGGCATTATTTTTAGCAAGTGTCGCCACTCTAGCCTTTGCGGCCTGCGTGATATCATCCTCGTAGTCGTAGAAGTTAAAGGTCGCCCCGTGCTGAAAAAAGCCATTTAATATATCACCGCTTTGGCGGTTTTTCAGATCAAGCTCCGCCACCTTAAAGCCGTCATTTGTCGCACAAAATTCTTTTAGTCTTGCTGGCGTCTCTTTTAGCTTGGTAAATAAAAAGCAGTATCCATCGCCGCCGTTTCGCCCCACTCTGCCGCGCAGCTGATGAAGCGTGGCAAGCCCTAATCGCTCAGCGCCCACTATGACGATGGTATTTAGCCTTGGCAGCGAAATTCCGACCTCAACAACGGTGGTTGAGAGCAAAATTTCGCCCTCTTCTCTAAATCGCCTTAAAATTTCCTCTTTCTCTTTATCCTTGCCGTGCGTGACGAAGACATTTTTGAAATTTTTTAACCAAAAGCCCTGCGCCTCGCTTAGACTTTGGTAATTTGAGCTCTCGCTGCTCTCAACTAGCGGATAGATGATAGCCACTTGAAAGCCGCCCGCAAGCTGCTTTTTGATGTGAGTTAGTAAAAAGCCAAACTCGCTAGCGCCTAAAATTTGGCTCGTTATATTTTTCTTAAATGGCATCTGCTTTAAAAAGCTAAAATTTACGATCTCAGACTGGATTAAACTTAGCGTTCTTGGTATAGGCGTAGCTGAAAACTGCACGAAATTTGCTCGCTCATCCTCACTTGAAGCCAGCTCCTCTATCTTTTTGCGCTGGTTTGAGCCAAAGCGGTGCTGCTCATCGACCATGACAAGCGGCGAGTTTGGCAGCTCGTGAAAGAGTAGCGCATGCGTGCCAACGATCAAATTTACCCCGCTAAAGTCTATCTTTTTCTCCCCGCTTCGCACCAGCATCACATTCATAAAAGGCGGCAGCAGCCTCTTTGCTTCATTATAAATTTGCTCGCTTAAGATGCTTGTTGGCGCCATCAAAACGGCACTTTGCGGATAGACACTAAGCGCAGCTGCTAGGATCACTAGCGTCTTGCCGCTTCCCACATCGCCCATTATGACGCGCCTTTTTGCCTGCACGGCGCTAAGGTCGTCTCTGATGTCATTTATGGCGTTTATCTGGTCGTTTGTCGGCGTAAATGGCAAGCCCTTAAGCCAAGAGCTTATGTCAAAAAGCTTGATCTTTGGACTTTTAAAGTAGGTTTTTTTGGCACTTAGCTTTTTTATGTAGTTAAAAATTTCTACAAATTTTAAAATTTCTAAGCCCTCGCCCTCGTTTTTTAGGCGGTATAAAATTTGCACGCTTTGCTCATCTAGCCTTTGCAGATCAGCTAAAAATTTAGCCTCTTTTTCGTTTAAACCTTCGGCCATTAAATTTTGTAAATTTAGATATTTTAAGATGAGTTTTTTTAGCTCTTCGTCTTTTAGCTCGGTCTTAAATTTAGGCACGATCTGGCCTATTTTTGTGGTTATTTTAGGATTAACGATCTGCCACGAGCCAAAGGCGTAGGAGCAAAGCCCATATATCGCCATCTCTTTACCCGTCTTAAAAGCGCCGTAGTGCCAAGACTTTGCGTTAAAAATGACGATCTTTACGCTACTTTGCCACTGCTCGCAAAAGGCAAGTGCTGTAAGCATGCCAGGGCGCGAGGCGAGCGATGTGATCTTTACATTTATGCAGACCTGCCCCTCTCTTGGGCTCTTGGCGATCGTCGTATCCTCAAAGCCCTTTGGTAGCACAAGAGCAAGGTCAAGCAGGCTAAGCACGCCTATTTTTAGAAGTTTTGCTCTGTCGCTTGCTTCAAATTTCATTTTTTAGGACGCAAAAACTTAGCTGATTGATCTCTGCGTGGGCTTTTATGAAGCTATTTAGCTCGCTTAGCGAAAGGGCTGAAATTTTATCCAGATCCTTTAAAAATGCCCCAAGCTCGCCATGCTCATAAAACTCACCTTGTGCTATGTCAAGGCGCTTAAATAGCGTCTCAAGTCTAAGTGGCAACGAGCCAAGTAAAAATTTCTTCGCCTGCTCAAGCTCAGCCTTGCTAACGCCTTTTTTACTAAATTTTAAAATTTCCTCTTTTATAACGGCGATCGCCTCATCTTTTTTCTCATTTTTTGTCTGCATGTAGCCGTAAAGCTGGCTGTAAGAGAGATTTAGCAAATTTCTAGCGTAGGCGCTGTATGCAAGCCCTCTTTTCACGCGGATCTCCTCCATGAGCCTCGAGCCAAAGCCACCTTCGCCCAAGATAAATGTCGCCACTGCGGCCTTGTATTTTTCTTCAGGTTTTACGTTAAATGGCGCACCAAAGTAGATGTAGGCCTGCTCGCTTTGTCTGATGATCTCGCTACTTTCGCACTTGTCACTTGGGCTAAAGCGCTCTAGTTTTCGCACCTTGCCAGGTTTTAAAATTTCTAAAACGCTAGCAAGCTCTTTTGTCTGCTTTTCGTCTATGTCGCCACCTAGCACGCAAAGCAGATTTGAAAGGTCTAAATGCTCGTTTAAAAATTTGCTTACATCTTCAAGCGTGATCGCTTTTATGCTCTTTTTTGTGCCGATGCTTGGCTGAGCAAGCACACTTTTTGGGTACAAAAGCTCAAAAAGCCCCTGCCTTGCCACGTAGTCAAAGTCGTTTTCATTTGCTGCGATCTCGCCAAGTGTGACGGTTTTGCACCTATTTAGAATTTCTTTTGTTAAATTTGGAGCGCTTATAAGCTCTTTTAGCTTGCCACACGCAAAGGTAAAGTGCTCTTTTAAGCAGTTTAGATCGATGCAAAATGTCTCAAAGCCACAGCTTGCATTTAGACTGATCGCTCTTACTTCAAGCTCTTTGGCAAATTTAGCCGAGCCTAGCTTTATATCGCCTTCGTTTAGTAAATTTGCACTTAGCCTTGCAAGGCCCGCTAGCTTGCCATTTTGTGAGCTACCAGCTGCTTTGAAAACAAGTCTAAGGCTCACTACTGGCATCGCTTTTGAGCTTTCAAAAACGACTGGAATTTTTACGTTTTTTACATTGATATCTAAAATTTTCATCTAAAATTTCTCCAAAATATCATAGTTTGTGTTACGCTTAGCTGGAATTTCTCCGACATCTTTTATAAGCTCGATCATCTGCTCTTGATTCATCCTAAAGCTTGCACCTGCCGCCTTTACGACGTTTTCTTCCATCATCGTGCTACCAAGGTCGTTTGCGCCAAAAAGAAGCGCTAGCTGGCCTACGTAGCTGCCCTGCGTGACCCAGCTGCTTTGGATATTTTTAAAGTTATCCAAAAAGAGCCTTGAAACCGCAAGAAGCCTTAGATAGACGTTTGAGCTTTGCTTTTTGATCTCAGGGAATTCTTGCATGAGCTTTGTGTTTAGCCCTTGAAAACTCCAAAGTATAAATGCCCTAAACCCAGCCGTTTCATCTTGTAAATTTCTGATGTGCTCCCAGTGCTCCACGATCTCACGAGTGCTCTCAACCGTGCCAAACATCATTGTCGCAGTCGTTTTTATGCCAAGCTCGTGCGCCTCTTTGTGTATGCGAAGCCAGTCTGCGGTGTCGCACTTTTTAGGGGCGATGATGTCACGCACTCTATCGCTTAAAATCTCCGCTCCAGCCCCTGGCATCGAGTATAAGCCCTTTTCGTTTAGGCGTCTTAAGACCTCTTTTGTAGAAATTTTTGAAACTCTTGCGATATAGTCGATCTCAACGGCTGAGAAGCCATGTATCGTGATGCTTGGATAGTGCTTGCTGATGTAGCTGACAAGCTCCTCGTACCACTCGATCTTTAGCTTTGGATGAACGCCACCTTGAAATAAAATTTGCGTGCCGCCAATGGCGATAAGCTCCTCGATCTTCTTGCCGATCTCCACAAAACTTAGCACGTAAGCGTCTTCTTCTTTTGCGTGGCGATAAAATGCGCAAAATTTACAATCCACCCAGCAGACGTTTGTATAGTTAATATTGCGATCTACGATGAAGGTCGTTATATTATCTGGATGAAGCTCTTTTTTTCTAGCTAGCGCCATCTTGCCAAGCTCGTGAAGCGGTGCATTTTCTATAAGATCGATGGCTTCATTTACACTAAGTCTTTTCAAATTTAACCTTTTATTTTGCTTATTTTTGGGCGAGAGTTTAGCCAAAAATGCTTTTAAATATGATAAATCAGGCGTTATGAAAAATTAATTTTTAAAGGCTAAAATGTGAGAAATTCTTTAAAGGAGCGAGTTATGAAAAAGATAGTATTTGCCGTTATTTGCGGACTATTTTTAGTTGGTTGTGCTAAAAATGAGCCAAAGCCAGCTGAGCCGCAAGGAGCAAGTTGTGGATGTGCTCATCATCAAAAAATGATGCAAGAAAATATGCCAAGTTGCCCTCATCACGGCATGCAAGGTGCTATGCACGAACAAATGCCAGCAGGCTGCCCAGCTCACGCAAAATAGTAAAAGTGCCAAAAAGGCACTTTTATTTTAATATTACCTTGTCACCTTTGGTGCCAAGAACCGTAACCTTCTCTCCGTTAGCTAAATTTCCGTCATATTTCCAAAGTGTACCTTTGAAATAGACCATATTTTCTCTGATCTCGCCAACTCCGGCTTCGTCTAAAAATTCCTCGTTAAAGCTCTCTTTTCTGGACATAAATTTACTCTTTAACGGCGCTTTTAAAAGCACAAGAAGTACAATCGCAATCGCTGCTGTAATTAAAATTTGATAGCTCCAAGCAAAACTAAAACCAAAATTTATAGCTCCAACTACGATAAAAGCTATGCCAAAAAATAGCAAATAAAACGAGAAAAAGATAAACTCGGTGATGCACAAAACCACACCAATTGCTATCATTATAAAAGGGCTGATCACGTCTTATCCTTAGCTAGGAAATTTTTCAAAACACTAAGGGAGCCAATAAGCTCAGTCGCCTCATAAGGGACTAAAATTTTATCTTTTGAGCTATTTTTAGCTAGCTCGCTAAATGCCCCAACTCTATCGCGCGCGAGCAAAAATTCTGCTGCATTTGCGTTTTTGCTCATGCTGTCATTTATCATATCCATAGCCTCTTTTTGAGCCGTTGCTATGGCGATTTGCTCGTATTTTTTCGCATCAGCCATACGCTCTATAGCCTCTGCTTGAAGTACTTTTTCTTGTTTTAGTGCTTCGGCGTTGCGTATTAGTGCCTCTTTTTCAGCCAAGGCTTTTAGCTCGATCGCACGTTTTTCACGCTCAGCTTTCATCTGCATATTCATCGCCTCTTCGATGCCAAGTGGGACAGAAATTTCAGAAATTTCTACACGCATGATCTTTACGCCCCAGTTGCCAGCAGCGTCGCCAAGAGCCACTTGAAGTGCGGCATTTAGGCGATCACGTGAGCTTAGTGTATCGTCAAGATTCATCGCGCCTATCTCACCACGAAGCGTTGTCATGGCTAAATTTGCAATGGCACGCTTGTAGTTATCTACGTTATAAACTGCCATTTTTGCGTCAAATACCTTTAAAAAAACGATACCATCGACGCTTATATTAACGTTATCTTTTGTGATGACTTGCTGTTTTGTAATATCTACAAGCTGCTCTTTTACGGTGATTATCGCTCTTATTTGATCGACAAATGGGATGATTATGTGAAATCCGCCATCAAGCACTTTGTTAAATTTGCCAAGTCGCTCGATGAGTAGATTATCAGCTTGTGAGACGATCTTGATGCCAGCCTTTAAAAACAAGAACGCAAAGATAACCAGAACTACGACTAAAACGCCAAATGCTTCGATTTGCATTTTTACTCCTTTAATTTATAATTTGTTATTTTCTTAAGTATTATAATACATTTTAAATTTTATTTTCAAAAAGGATTAGCATGAAAAATTTTATATTTGCACTAAGTGCGGCCCTACTTTTAGCAGGTTGTGCCCCATCTAGCCAAAATGCAAACGTCCCACAAGGCAAATGTGAAGTAAAAAGCAGCTGCGAAGCTCCAATTAGCAGCATCGAAGGCACTTATAAAGCATTTTTACCTTGCGCTAGTTGCATGGGTGTTGATTCACGCTTAACATTAAAAAAAGATGGCACATTTGAAAGCGTGATGGACTACAAGTCAAAAGACAACTACAAAGCCGTTAGCAAAGGCAAATACTCAATCAAAAATGGTGTGATAACAACGATTGATGAGTATAAAGAAAAAAGCTTTTATAAAATAGAAGGCGAGAACCTAAAAATGCTAGATATGGATCAAAAAGAGGTCACTGGCGAGTTAAAAGATAAATACATCTTTAAACGCGTAAAATAAATTTTAAAGGCAAAATGATATAATTTTGCAATTTTTAAGGAGTTGCAAATGAAATATCTTTTTGCCATACTTATCTCATTTTTCATCCTTGGCTGCGCAAAAAATGAAAATTTAGAGCCAAAACAAAGCACACAAAATACAGTAAAAGAAGACAAGCCACTAGTTCAGGCAAATACACCCAAAAAGCCAGAAAAGCTAATACTTCCAAACTCAATTTATAGTAGTTTTCACACTATTTTGCCTTGCCCAAACTGCGAAGGCATAAAAACTATCATTACGCTAAATAAAGATAAAACCCACACAAAGACAATGCTTACTATGGATAAAGAAGTAAGCTTGGTTGAAAAAAATGGCACATTTGATGTTGATGATAGTGCTATCATTTTAAAAGATGAAAATGGCAATCTTAGCTACTTTGCACCAAATAAAAATTCCCTTCTTCAACTTGATGATAAGAAAAATAAGCGAGTTGGCGTACTAGCTCAAATTTATAATTTTGAACCGGTAAATAAATCTTACAAAGATAGTTTTTTTGCTAAATTTTATAAATTTAAAAACAAAGATAACTTTTTAGATATCGTAATCGTGCCAAGCAAAAATGGTGCGAAAATAAGTTTTTATTCATCATTAAAAAATGGCTCGCCACTTTGCGAGTTTAGCTCTGAGCTACTTTACGACAAAGGAATTTTTTACCTTTTAGATGAAAAAGGTATTGCCCTAAGCATACACAGAATAAATAATGCAATTTTTCTAGTAGCAAATGACAAAATTTGTAAAAATGCTCACATAAGCGGGCGATATAAAAAAGATAAAGATCAAAAAAATCTCTTTGGTAAAGGCTTTTTTGCAGAGCTGACAAACGAATCAGCAAATAGAGATGTGATAAAAATTTACGGCTCAAAAAACATAAAACGGGATAACACAAAAAAAGAAAACAGCCACATCGTAACAAACAAAAATGAAAGAATTTTTGAATACACCTTGCTAAATGGCATCATCACAAGCATTGAAATTTATTCAAACGAGTTTAAAACTCCAGAAAATATCAGCCTTAAATCAAATTTCAAAGATATAAAAAATTCTCTCGTTATCTCTAAATTTAGTAGCGATAAAAACAATATCTATCTAAAAATAGATAGCCACGATATGCTAATCACACTAAAAAATACACTTGCCAAAGAGATAACAAGCCTAAACGATATACCAGATGAAACAAAGATAGAGCAAATAACGCTAATGTGGAATCAATAAGTTGAAAGAATATCTTAAACTTTTAAAAGAAGAGAAAAATTTTCGCCTCTTAAGTATCATTCAGCTTATATGCTATTTTGGCGTATGGTTTTCGCACACAGGTATTTTTACCCTTCTTATTAAGCTTGACGCTCCTGTTTGGGCGATTACGCTAAGTGCAGCGATGGCATTTATCCCAGGTGTTGTCATAGCTCCTTTTAGTGGAATTTTAGTTGATAAATTTAGCCCAAAACCGATGCTTGTCATCATGATGGCAGTTGAGACGATAAGCGTTTTTATGCTTCTTTTTATAGACTCACTTGATTTTTTATGGCTACTTTTACTCATCATTTTTGTTAGAAATGGCACTGGCGGAATGTATTTTCAAGTAGAGATGAGCGTGCTGCCAAAAATTTTAAGCAAAGAAAATCTCAAACTCGCAAACGAGATCCACTCTATCATCTGGGCAGTCTCATACACCGCTGGTATGGGGCTAGCTGGAGTTTATATACACTTTTTTGGTATTAAAAGCGCATTTTTGCTTGATGGCATACTATACATTTTTAGCTTTGGATTTTTATATTTTTTAAATTTACAAGGTCTAAAGCCAGAATTTATAGAAAAACCACTAAAAATGCTAAAAAATGGCCTTGTGTATTTAAAAGAAAACAGGCTTATCGTGCATCTTATATTTTTGCACGCCTTTGTTGGCATTACCGCTTATGATGCATTGATCGCACTTTTGGCTGATTACAAATACGCAAATTTACTCTCAACATCGCTAGTTATAGGATTATTAAATACTTCAAGATCCATTTCGCTTATGTTTGCTCCAGCCATACTTAGTAAATTTATAAATAAAAATACGCTTATTTTCGTATATATCGGTCAAGGCCTTGGTATTATTATTTGGGCTTTATCGCTTTGGAATTTTTATCTATCGCTTATTGGCATTATCTTTGCTGGATTTTGCACATCAAGTCTTTGGAGCTACACTTATACAATGCTTCAGCAAAACTGCAAAAAAGAATTTTATGGCCGAGTGATTGCATATAACGATATGGTTTTTCTTGGCTTTAGCGCTCTCATTTCATTTATCATTGGTCTGCTTTATGATATTGGACTTAGCGTTGAGATGATTGCAAGTTTTATGGGAAGCCTCTTTTTTATAGGGGCTTTTTACTATCACATCGTATTAAAAAGCTACAAAATAAGGTGATTGATTTTAAATTAAGTCGCCTAAGTTAAAAGGCGACTTGGCAAATTTTTATTTTTTTAGATAGTATGTAGTTCCATTTGAAAAGCGCTTTTCATAAGCTGGAGTGTAAGGCACAAGATCAGCGTGCCCAGCGTAAAGCCTACCATCTGGCTTAAGCAATTTATGAAGCCTCTCAACACATTTTAATCTAAAATCATCATCAAAATAGATCATCATATTTCTTGAAAGCACGATATCAAATTTTCCTAGATTAAAAATAGCATCATCAAAAACATTTAAAATTTTAAACTCACACCTTGGTAAAATTTCTTTTTTTATCTTAAATTTATCATCGACTTTTGTAAAAAATCTCTCTTTTTGAAAATCGCTTAATCTATGTAAGCTCCTCTCACTAAAAATACCATTTTGACAGCTTGCTATGGCTTCTGAGTTTATGTCTATACCTACGATTGAAATTTCATGCTGTTTAAATCCCATCTCATAAGCAAGCATTGCAAGCGAATATGACTCATCTCCAGTAGAGCAAGGAGCACATAAAATTCTAGCTCCTCCAAGCTCCTTTGCGTAATAGATCACATCTTTAAGTTGAGGTAACTCTCTATAAAAATAAGTCTCATTTACAGTTACTAGATTTAAAATGTCTTGTCGCAAGCTTGAGTTATATCTTATCATCGAAACAAGATCTTTAAAGCTTTTTATCTGGCGATCTCTAATAAAAATGGTAATTCGTTGCAATGTAATATCTCTTTTTGGCTCAAGATCAACTCCGCAAAGAGTTTTGATAACGTTCATAAATTCATTAAAACTATCCATATCTTGTGAAGTATTTGTTTGCATTGTTTTTGTATCTTTTGCGTCATTAGTTAATAGCATTTAAAAAATCCTCCAGCTCTTTTTTTATCATAGTTAGATTTAATGATTTTAAGCTTTGATTTAGCTCTTTTGCACGTTTTGGCATACCATAAACTATCGCGCTCTCTTCATTTTCAGCTATACATTTTGCTCCAGCCTTATAAAGCTTATCAAGCCCAGATGCACCATCGTCTCCGATGCCAGTTAGCAAGATAGCTAGGACATTTGCGCTTTTGCAAATTCCTACTCCAGATTTAAACAACACATCAACATTTGGCGTATATATAGTCTTTTCTTCTGTATTTGGCTTTGCACTGATTGGTAAATTTGGTGATACCACTACATTTTGTTCACAGACATATACGGTATTTTCTTTTAAAATTTTCCTCTCATTTAAAATTTCAACATCTAAGCCACACTCTTTTCCGATTTGCATAGCGAAAGAGTTTATAAACATTTTATTCATGTGCTGGGCTATCACGATGATAGCTCCATTTAGTTTTACGTTTTTTAGTAACTTTTTTAAATGCCCAGGCCCGCCAGTAGATGCCCCTATTAATATTAATTTTTGTGCCACAAATAGCCTTTAAAATTTTAATTTAATATTTAGCTTACGCCACTTTTTGTATATCGTCAATATCCCTGCCACTCTTTATATGCCTTGCTAATTTTTAAGCAAATTTATAGATTATTTCTTTGTGATCTTATATAAAAAGCTAAAAATTTCAGCAACAGCTTTATATAAATTTGGTGGAATTTCTTGATCAACTTCAACCTTGCTTAAAATTTCAATAAGATCAGGATCCTCTTTGATCGGTATATCATGCTCTTTTGCTAGATCAATTATTCTATTTGCTATCTCACCAGCACCACTAGCCAGCACTCTTGGAGCATTGTCTTTAGATCTGTTGTAGCCAAGAGCTACTGCTTTTTTCTTATTTACTTGCATTAAATTTTCTTATCAAAGCCCACATCAAGGCCACCAAATTTTTTAAATCTATCATTTAGCTTCACTTTTGACAAAGTTTTGATATTAAAGTTTGAAACTATAAGCCCAAGCTTTGATATTGCTTGTTTTAATTCGCTAGAGTTTGAGAGGATTAGCTCCTTAAACTCATTTGTTTGCGTAGCTACCGAAAGATCAATATACCTTTTATCAATAAGTCCAACCATCACATTTATCTGTCCAAATTTCTTAAAATTCAGATCGATCTGAGCGTAAAATTTATCCTTTTTGCCTTGCTTAAATGCGATATTTCCACCCTCGACGCCGTCCCAAATATAAGGCATATAAGTTTGGATCCCGCCTTGAAGGCTTGATATCATTTGATGCATCTCGATCTGCGAAATCATCTTATTTGCAGCATTTACGCTTTGCGGGTTTTGACTCTTTTCACTGATATTTAAAAGCGTACTTTTTATATCTTGGCTTAGCACCTTTGAAATTTCGCCACTATTTTTAGTCGTAATATTATTTATATCATTTGTAGCGAGATTTAGTTGTTTCAAAAGTTCCTTGCTCTCACTTAGCTCATTTTTAGCCAAACTTGCCTTAGCATCAGCAAGACTTAGGCTATGAGCAAGACGTCTCGCCGCACTTTGGAGCTTATCTTGCAAGCTACCATCCTTTGAGATATCGCTCATCTCATTAAACGCTTTTACAAGCCCTGCTTCATCGCCTATATTATTTAGCGTTTTTAGATCGTTTTTTATGCTATCAAGGATAGTTTTTAGCTCTTTGTGATTTTGGCTAAAACCAAAATTTTGATTTAGTTTTTCATTTGCTAGGCTTGCGACTTTCTCGCTTAAATTTGAGATGAAATTTTGCATTTTGCCTATTTGATTTTTTACTAGCTCGCCATTTTGATCTTTTGAAAAATTTTTATCTAAAAATTTAACCACATTATCAAGCTTATCAACATCTTTTAAAAGCGTTTTTATGTTTGAGTTATCAAGAATGTTTTTTGCGCCATTGCTCGCTTTTTCAAGTATAGAAGCAAGCTTTGAAAAAGAGTTTTGATTGTCTAATTTTTCATCATTTAGGGTTAAAATTTGATTTAGCAAATTCCCGCTTGAGAGATTTTTTATATCACTTAGTAGCTTCTGAACCGAGCTTGGAAGCTTCTCTGGACTAAGTGCATCTTTTAAATTTGCTTCAAGCATTACGCCTGAGTTTTTGATCTGATCATTTAGCGAGCCGGCTTTTAGATCGGCTATTGGTTTTAGAAATTCTTTTAGTTTTAGTGCAAGGCTCTTTATCTCAGGGCTTTCATTTTGGGTTGCTTCAGCCTCTAAGCTTTTTGCAAGGTCTGATAGCTCACTGGCTAAATTTGGAGCGATTTTAGTATCTTTTGCCTGAGATAAAATTTGTTCAGCCTTGCTAAGACTTGAAGCACTTTTTAGATCATCAAGCACTCTTGCAACGAGTTTTCCAACATTATCAAGTGTCTCTGAAACGCTTTGCTCACTAGGCGTTTGTACGCTTGGCTGATTTTTAAAAAGCGAGCCTTCATTTTTACGAACTGGCACATTTTGAGTAGCATTTTGCCCTGTTTGAACCGAAGTATTTGATATATTCAAAGAATTTCCTATGTCCATTTTTCACTTTTTATTTTTTCTATCGGCAAAATTTCCATTTTGCTCAATAGTAGCTATGCCAGCCGTCCTTGCAACGAGCCTATCGTTATACTCTTTTCTCATGTGCTGTGGTATTGTCTTTTGCGTTAGTGCAAATAAAATAAGCCCAGCAAAAAGCACCAAATAAACATAGATAAAGCCAAATGCTCCAAAAATTTTCATCGCATAGCTCATAAGAAGCGGTGAGAAAAGCGAAGCCAAAGAGTAGCTAAATAGCAAGGCACGTGCGACTTGTACGCTTTTAGTTTTATCTGTGATCTCATCATTTGCTCTAGCTAAAGAAAGTCCATATGTGCAAAAAATTCCAGCCCCAAAAAAGAATGAAAGCATATATTCAACCATTAAATTTTTGCCATTTAGCAAAAACAAAACCGCACTTATTAAAGCCACGCTGCTACAAAGCAAAATAGCTGGCCTTCTGCCATATCTATCAGAGAAACTACCGATAAAAACTTGAGCTAAAAAGCCTCCGATCATCGCAACCGTCATAAAAAATGACGCCTCTTTTGTGCCGTATCCTTGAAGCAAGACAAAAAGGCTTGCCATCGAAAAAAAGCCATTTATTGCTAAGCCCGCAATTAGCGCTCCAACAAGAGCGAGCGGGACGATACCAAAAATTTTTGGGATATTTATGGGCTGACGCTCTGGGATTTGAGGCTGATTTATACGGATCAAATTTAATGGAATGCTTGAGAGCATGATAAAAGCTGCACTTATGATGAAAATTTCAAAGGTATTAAGATTAAGCGCCAAGATCAAAATGCCAAGTCCAAAACTCGTGTAAAAAACGCCTTCATAAAAGGCTATCACACGAGATCTTATTTTGTTTGGAATTTTCGCATTTAGCCAGCTTTCTATAACCATCAAAAGCGCGTAGTAGCAATATCCCAAAAATGCACGCAATATCGCCCAAAATACTAAATTTTGATTTACCGCATGAAGCATAGCTGAGACTGCAAAAATGGCTGAAAAGATGGCAAATGCTCTGATGTGGCCAGTAGTTGAGATGACTCTGTGAGCTGTAATGGTGCTAATTAACGCACCCACAAAAAAGCCTGTATTGATTAATCCAATCTCTAGCTCGCCCACTCCATTTTGCTTAAGAAGTGCGCTACAAGATGCGATGACTAGGCCATTTCCGATAAAAAGCAAACTCATGCCCAAAAATAGCGGTCCCATCGAGCGGATGATCCTAAAGCTACTTGCCATCAGTGTCCTTTGCAGTATTAAATTTATTCTCCATAAGTCCAAAAACAAATGCACCAATAGGCATCGGAGCAAGCCCCACTAAAAAGCCAGACACATTTAGTAAATTTTCATTTTTTAAAAAAATAAATCCAAAAAAAAGTATCGCATAAGCTACCAAGCGGTAAGGCATAAAGGCTGCTACAAAACTCTTATCTTTAAATGAAAATTTCTGCTTTTTTAGCCTTGCTTTCTCATCCTTTAGGCTAAAATCTTTTGCCTCATTTTGGGACAAAATTTCTTCGTCCTCTTCGTCCTCTTCTTCTATCTTGGCTAAAATTTCATCTCTAGCATTTTCTAGTCTAGAATTTATGCGGTTTTTATATGCAAAAAAGCTAGCCGTTAAGATGATAAGCGAAGCAAAAAATGAAATTTGTGAGCTTATAAAAAATGAAAATGATACAAATTTGCCAATCACGCTAAGAGCTAACCAAAGCACAAAATAGCAAATCAAAAGCCTACTAATCGTCCTCATCATCGTCTTTTGTGTAGCCTTTGTATCTGCTTTCATCTTTTAGCTCATCTAAGCTTTTTATCTGTGCTTTGTAAGCTTTATAGACATTTAAAATAGCAGCTGCGATGCCAATAGCAAAGCCTATCCAAAGAGCTGGCGTAAAATTTGTAGCCCTTTTTACAAAATACCCTAGTCCAGTGCCAAGCAAGATCGCAACTACGATTGAAACGCCAAGACTTAGCTGCTCAGCACCTGCTACGATATCTTTTATCTTAAATTTTGCCATTAAGCTTTTATCTCCAAAAACGCCTCTTTAGCTGCGCTTACCGCTAGATCGATATCCGCTTCACTCATCGCATCGCAGACAAATCCTGTCTCAAACTGACTAGGTGCAAGATAAATTCCACGCTTAAGCATCGCTTGGTGAAATTTAGCAAATAGCTTTGTATCGCTCTTTAGCGCATCGTCGTAGTTTTTCACAGCATGATCTGTAAAAAAGTAGCCAAACATCGAGCCACGAACATCAGTTTGGATGGTGATGCCAGCGCTCTTTGCAGCATCTTTAAAGCCAGCCATTAGTTTTAGGGCAAGCTTTTCGAGTCTGGCGTATAAATTTACGTCGTTATTTATCTTAGAAATCGCCGCTATACCAGCACTCATCGCTACTGGGTTGCCACTTAGCGTGCCTGCTTGATAGACAGCGCCATCAGGACTTAAGCAGTCCATTATCTTAGCCTTGCCGCCAAATGCAGCGACGTTCATGCCTCCGCCTATAACCTTGCCAAATGTGATGAGATCAGCGTCCACCTCATGAAATGAATATGAGCCAAGGCGTGACGCTCTAAAACCGCTCATAACCTCATCAAGGATAAGCACAGCGCCAAATTTATCGCAAAGCGCTCTAAGCTCCTCTAAAAATTTCTTATCAGCTGGCACAAGCCCCATATTTCCTGCAATTGGCTCGATTATGACGACGCCAATTTTGTCTTTATTGTTTTCAAAGATGGCTTTTACGCTTTCTATATCGTTATAAACTGCTAGATAAGTATTTTTCACAACATCTTGTGGCACTCCGCTGCTTGAAGCGTTGCCGTATGTCGTTGCGCCACTTCCTGCTTTGATAAGAAGTGCGTCGCTGTGTCCGTGGTAGCAGCCTTCAAATTTTATTAGTCCATCTTTTTTAGAATATCCTCTAGCCACTCTGATAGCGCTCATGGTAGCCTCTGTGCCAGAGCTAACGAAGCGAATTTTATCTATTTGTTTAAACTCATCGCATATTAGCTTTGCAAGAGCTGTCTCTTTTGGAGATGGCGCGCCGTAAGATACGCCTTGTTTTACAGCAGAGATGATCGCTTCTTCGATATCTTTGTCGCAGTGACCAAAGATGAGCGGTCCCCAGCTTTGGATGAAGTCAAGGTATTTTTTACCCTCGATGTCGTATAGATAAGCTCCCTTTGCGTGATCGATCATTACAGGCTCACCACCAACGCTTCCAAATGCGCGAACTGGTGAATTTACTCCACCTGGGATATATTTTTTGGCTTCGCTAAATGCCTCTTTATTTGTCATTTTTTATCCTTTTGATTTTGTGTTTTTAAATTTATTTTTTGATTATCTTTTGGGTTTGCAGCTGGTTTCACTACTGGCTTTGATGCTTGCGTAGTAGCGGTTTTTGCTGACTCAGCTGGCTTAGCTGTGGTAGTTTTAGCTGGCTCTGCTGGTTTTGTAGCAGGGGCGGCTTTGGCAGATTGCTCTGGCTGTTTTTGCGTCGTATCAGCAGTAACAGGCTTGCTTAAATTTTGTGCTTTTACTGCTTTTGAAGGAGTATTTATCTTATTTGTAATGTACTCATAAAGAATAGTTGTCTCCTCGTCTGTCAAAAAGTAGCTTGGCATGACGCCTTTTGGCTTAGTTAAAGCGGCTTTAAAGCTTTCAAAATCTATATCATTTATCTTTGGCGCTCTAAGCTCATCGTCAACCGTTTTGTTTGCCTTTTTATCAAAGTGTTTGTATTTAGAGATTAGACTGCCCTCGCCCTTTGTGCCGTGACATTTATCGCATCCTATGCCACGTGGATTTAGGTAGAGCATCTTGGCATATTCGGTCTTTGTGATAAAATCAGCACCAAAAATCGCCACACAAAAAAGCAAAAACAAAAAAACAGACCGCATAAACCTCTCTTTAAAATTTTTAATTTAATTTTAGGTATGATACCACCCTTGTGATTAAAAAAGCTTTTAAATAAGGATCCAATATGAAAATTTTAGACGGCAAAGCCGTATCTTTAAAGGTCAAAGAAAGCGTAAAAGTAAGAGCTGAAGAACTAAAAAAATTTGGCATAGAGCCAACCCTAGCTGTCATCTTAGTAGGCGAAGATAAAGCATCTCAAACATACGTTAGAGCCAAAGAAAAAGCCTGCAACGAATACGGCATAAAAAGTGTAGCTCACCGTCTAAGCGAAAATACAACCCAAGCAGAGCTTCTAGCGCTTATAAATGTGCTAAATTTAGACGATAGCATCCATGGAATTTTAGTACAATTGCCACTTCCAAAACATATAGATACAAACACCGTTTTAGCAACGATCGATCCACAAAAAGATGTAGATGGCTTTCATGCTGTAAATGTTGGCAAACTTGTTAGCGGACTTGATGGCTTTGTGCCTTGCACACCGCTTGGTGTGATGGAAATTTTAAAAGAGTATGACATTGATGTGGCTGGACTAAACGCGGTAGTGATTGGCAGAAGTAATATCGTTGGCAAGCCTATGGCAAATTTGCTTTTAAACGCCTCGGCAACCGTTACCGTGACTCACAGCAAAACTAAAAATTTAAAAGAAATTTGCAAAAATGCCAACCTCATCGTCGCAGCCATTGGCAAGCCATTTTTCTTAAAGGCTGACATGGTAAAGGATGGCGCAGTAGTCGTTGATGTGGGCATAAACAGACTTGATGATGGCAGGCTTGTGGGCGATGTAGATTTTGACGAGGTTGCACCAAAATGCTCATACATCACGCCTGTCCCTGGCGGCGTTGGTCCGATGACGATTGCGATGCTTTTAAATAACACAATCCTTGCAGCCCAAGCTAAGATAGCTAGCCACAAAAGAGCGTAATAATGAAAAAAATTTTTACTAAATTTTATGACTTTTGCTCGAGCTGGACTGGCACAGTCATCATCGTGCTTTTTGTTATATTTTTCATAGCTCAAGCCTTTGTTATCCCGTCTGGTTCGATGAAAAACACGCTTTTGGTTGGTGATTTTTTATTTGCAAAAAAATTTGTTTATGGCATACCAACACCAAGAATTCCATGGCTTGAGGTAAAAATTTTACCCGAGCTAAATGACAATGGGCATCTTATTACAGGTGGTGGCCCAGCAAGAGGCGATATAGTCGTCTTTCGTTATCCAAAAGATGAAAAAACCCACTTTGTAAAACGCTGCTTTGCCACAAGCGAAGATGAGATAGTATTTACCGAAAAAGCCTTATATTTGCGTCCAAAAGAGGGAGATAACTTTATAAAGGCAAACTGCCGTGAAAATTTAAACGGCAAAGAGAGTAAATTTGGCTACTCATGTAGCGATATAGCCGAGCTTGATGGCAAACTTTTCATAAAAGAGCCATATAGATTTAGCGGCATCCACTATGACGAAAATGTAAATTTATTTGAGCAGATGATTTTCATGCTAAATACAAATAAAGATAGTGTTTTTATGAAGCCAGTGCTAATTAGCTCACTACCGCAAAATCCAAATTTTAACCTTAATGCATTTTACGTCAAAGTACCAAAAGATGAATACTTCATGATAGGTGACAACCGCGATCACTCAAACGATAGCCGTTTTTGGGGAAGTGTGGCTTACAAGGACATAGTCGGTCAGCCTTGGTTTATATATTTTAGCTGGGACAAGAACTACAATGTGCGCTGGGAGCGTATCGGACGCTTTGTAGATACGATAGAAAATGACGAATTTTTCACTAACAAAGCTCTAAAAGAAGGCGAAGTAGATGGGCTTCATTGATAACATGGACATAGTTAAAATCGCCACTATCGTCATCTCTCTAATAATCGCCATCGTCGGCCACGAGATCGCTCATGGCTATGTCGCTTATAAATTTGGCGACAACACCGCAAAAAACCTTGGCAGGCTTAGCATAAACCCTATAAAACATATTGACCCAGTTGGCACCATCATCGTACCGCTGGTACTTTACCTAAGCACTGGTATGATGTTTGGCTGGGCAAAGCCAGTGCCTGTAAATACCTACACAGTCGTGCGAAATGGCGGCTACAAGGCAGCTATATACGTAAGTCTAGCTGGCATTTGCTACAACGTCATCTTAGGCATCTTGTCGCTTTTTGTGTTAAAGGCTCTGCTAAATATAGAAACCTTTGAAATTGTACTTCAGTTTTTATTTACGCTTGCGCTTTTAAATTTGATGTTAGCCATCTTTAATCTCTATCCGATCCCGCCACTTGACGGCTTTCACGCGCTCGAGTACGCACTTAGAAATTTTGGCTTTCACGCACTGGCTGAAAAGCTTGAGGGCATCTCAAGATATGGCTTTGTCATCCTTATTATCATCCTTGTTTCGCCGTTAAAAGATACTATCTTTTATCCGACAAGATACGTTTTAGATATCGCAAGTGCCTTTATAAATGGCTAAATTTAGAGCAAATTTGCTCTAAATTTTTGGCTTTGTGATCTTGTAAGAGTACTCTTTTTTAAATTCCTCTTTTGGTGCAAGGCTAAATTTAAGTTCCACCTTGCCATCTTTGCTGATATCTTTTTTGTCAAAGCCCTTTACCTCGACCTTTACCGCCTCATCAGCAGATACTGGCACGCGCTCCACCAAAGTGACATCAACGCTCTTACTTGAGTTATTTTTGACACTTATCTCATAGCCCTCTTCGCTTATGCGCTCCTTACCAAGAAGCGAACTCTTTTTAAATTTATTTAAGCGCTCTTTTTTAAGTTCGATTAGCTCGTTTTGTCCTAAAAAGAGCTGAGATGGCTCATCTTTAGCTTTCATCTCAAACTCACTTGGACTACCAACACTCACGCCATTAACGTAAAACTGCGTTTTAGCTGGAGTTAGATCATCATTTAGCTTAAAACTAGCTACGTTATATGCCTTTAGCGAGCCGTAAAAATCAGCAAAAACACTAAAATTTGCATCCATTTTTTGTGTGTCATAAGTTATATATTTGCTCTCACCTTTTGCTAAATTTATCCCATCTATCTTCCAAATTTTGGCAAACTCATTCTCATCTCTTTGCACACGCATATCAGCGACCTCAGCAGTGACTTTCGCGGCTTTTAGCATATTTTTTGAAGCGCCGTAACCATCAGCCTCCGCCTCACTCTCCTCGTACCAAGGGTAAAACTTGCTTGGAGCAAGCGCCTTTTGATATCTGGTCGGATAGATGGCGAGCTTTAAATTTTTAACTTCACTTGCAAAAGGATTAGTGAGCAAAATTTCTTGTTTTATCAAGATATTTTTGTTTTTTGTGTCTGCATAAATTTCATTTAGCGTCTTTGGGGCCTCATCATCCATGTATGATAGCGTCGCCTCTTTTGGGTCGCAAGCAAATTTCATATCAAGCTGCAAAAATCCAGCCATCTCGCTCTTTGGCTCATTTTCTTTAAGCGCTTCAAGCTCACTTTTAGCAGCTGAAATTTTCTCGATATTTTCTAGGCTAAATTTATAAAACTCCTCAGCTCTTTTTGTCACATCGTTACTTTTGTTTTCTTCTACCAAAGCTTGTTCTATAAACCTACCTCTTGCATTTAGCGCCTCAAGCTTATTGTTTAAATTTGCAACTTCTTGCTTCCATTTTATGTAACTTGGGCTATTTTCTTCGCTGATCTTTTTTAGATAAGCATTCGCGTCACAATCCCCATTTATAGTGATGTTCTCACTCTGCACACCCTCTGGCACAAAGGCGCTAAAAGAGCTATTTGCGTCGCTAAATTTTTGAGTGATGATGGTTTGATCTGTGTAGATCTCTATTAGATTTTCATTTGCAAAGGCTAGCGTAGAAGCCGCTAAAAAGAGCGCTTTTTTCACATTTTCTCCTTTAAATTTTTGGTAAATTATAGCTTCATTTTGGCTGAGAGTAAAATTTTATTTTAATGCAACTTTGACTATAATCAACAAAAAATTTAACGGACTTTTCATGAAGATAGACAAAGTTTTCTTAGCTAGCGATCACGCTGGTTTTGAGCTAAAAAACGAGCTTAAAGAGGCTATTAAAGGGCTTGGATACGAAGTAGTTGATCTTGGCACAAACGATAAAAATAGCGTTGATTACCCTGATTATGCGCATTTGCTAGCGAGCAAGCTTGAGCCTAACTGCTACGGCGTGCTAGTTTGTGGCACAGGCATAGGCATATCAATAGCCGCAAACAGGCACGAAAACGTAAGGTGTGCCCTTTGCCATGACGAATTTACCGCTAGACTTGCCAGAGAGCACAACGACGCAAACGTGATCGCTCTTGGCGCAAGAGTTATCGGCGCTGGCGTGGCTATCTCGGCGGTTGAAGCCTTTTTAAAGACTGAGTTTGCAGGCGGCAGACACGAAAGAAGAGTCAAAAAAATAGAGCTTGAGGAAGCCAAATGATAGGCGAGTGGATCGTTTTTACCGCTCTTGTTTGTGCTGCGATCTACCTAACCGTCATGGTTTTTTACTTCAAAACGCTTCTAAAAAAAGAGCGTGCTACAAAAGATTTTATGAAAAATAACCTCCAAGACACCGAGGTCGTCATAAGAAAATTTCAGATCCAACTTCAGCGAAGCCTCGGTAACATCGACATCTTGACTGACGAGCTAAACAAAACCAAAAACGACGTAACCTCACTTCGCACAAGAAACTCCCAGTACCGCTTAGAAAACGACAAGCTAAGACAACGCATCCGTGAGCTTGAAGGCAAGATCGAAGCGCTACTTTAACATCAAATTTAAGGAAATTTATGAAAATTTTAGATCAAAAAGGCAAAGAATTTTTACTAAACTCTATTCGCTGCATAAACGACTTTCCAAAGCCTGGCATAGTCTTTCGCGACATCACGACGCTGCTAAATAACAAAGAGGCATTTAACTTTTTGATAGATCATTTGGCTGATAGATATGATGGTGCTAGCATCGACTACATCGCTGGTATCGAGTCACGTGGCTTCATCTTTGGTGCAGCGCTCGCGGCAAGACTTAGGCTGCCTTTTGTGCCTATTCGCAAGCCAAAAAAACTGCCATATATCACGCTTTCTCAAAAATATAGCCTAGAGTATGGCGTGGACGAGGTGCAAATTCATATCGATGCCTTTGGCGAAAAAGCAGGCGCAAGAGTGCTTTTGATGGACGATCTCATAGCCACTGGAGGCACTGCAAAAGCATCAGTTGAGCTTATCAATCAAACTAACGCAACCTGCGTAGAAGCGTGCTTTCTCATAGATCTAGTCGATCTAAAAGGTAGCAAAAAGCTAAAGTCGCTTACTAAAATTTACAGCGTTTTAGAGGTTTAGAATGGAAGAATTTTTTATAGAACTGCTTAAAGAGTACGGCTACATCATACTTTTTGTCTGGTGCATCATGGAGGGTGAGATGGCCTTAATAATGGCTGGAATTCTCGCTCACACCACGCATATGCATATAGCACTTGCTATCTTTGTGGCTGGACTTGGAGGCTTTGTGGGTGATCAAATTTACTTCTACCTTGGCCGTTACAATAAAAAATACATCGCAAAAAGGCTTCACACGCAGCGGAGAAAATTTGCAGTGGCGCACATAATGCTGAAAAAATACGGCTGGCCGATCATCTTCTTGCAACGCTATATGTACGGCTTTCGCGTCATCATCCCGCTTTGCATAGGGCTTACTGGCTATGACGCTAAAAAATACGCCTTTATAAATTTGATCAGCGCTTGGTGCTGGGCGGCGATCACCACCATACCTGCTTGGATACTTGGCGAGCATATATTAGTGCTTCTTCAAAAGGCAAAAGAGCATTGGTATGTCGCTATCCCAGTGGTTGCCATATTTATGGGGCTTTTGATCTACACATTTAAGCGCATCGAAAATAAAATTTTAAATGAAAGGAGAGACAGAAGACATGCAGTTTCAAATAGTTGATAAAAAATTAAAAGATATAAAAGCTGATATTGAACTAATTTTTGTAGTAGATAAGGACTTAAAACATAAATTTATAGGCGATAAAGAGGCTATTAAATTTAACAATTACAAAGGCGATAGCGTCCTCATCCTAAGCGAGGCAAAAAGGGCTTACGTGCCACTTTCTAAGCTTGATCTTGACGAGCTTAGAGTTGCAGCTGCGAAAGCTTATAACGCGCTAAAATCGCTAAACATCAAGAGTATAAAGCTAGCTTCTTACGTAGCGGAGTGTCAAAAACTAAGCTTTGAAGCGCTAGCTGAGGGCTTTTTACTTGGAAGCTATGAATTTAACAAGTATAAAGAGAAAAAAGAAAAATACACCCTAAAAGAGATCATCTTTTCTACTGAAGAATTTTCTGGCAAAAAGGTCGATCTAAAGGCAGCAAACGAGGGCTTTAAAGAGGCGGAGATAATAGCAAGTGCTACAAATTTCACAAAAGATATCGTAAATGAAATCCCAGAAATTTACACACCGCAAAAGATGGCCGAGGATGCGCAAAATTTAGCCAAAAACATCACAAGCATAAAGTGCGAGGTCTATGACGAGAAATTTCTAGCAAAAGAGAATATGAACGCATTTTTGGCGGTAAATCGTGCAAGCGTGCATAAACCAAGACTCATCCACCTAACCTACAAGCCTAAAAAGTCTAAAAAACGCATCATCTTTGTCGGCAAAGGGCTAACATACGATAGCGGCGGACTTAGCTTGAAGCCGGCTGATTATATGCTAACAATGAAGTCAGACAAAAGCGGCGCAGCAGCAGCTCTTGGCATCATAAAGGGTGCGGCGGAGCTAAATTTACCATTTGAAATTCACGCCATTTTAGGTGCTACTGAAAATATGATAGGTGGCAATGCCTACAAACCTGATGACGTGCTTATTTCAAGAAGCGGCGTTAGCATAGAGGTTAGAAACACCGATGCAGAGGGACGCTTGGTGCTAGCTGACTGCCTAAGCTACGCACAGGACTTCAAACCAGATATCTTAATCGACATGGCAACCCTAACTGGCGCTTGCGTCGTGGGGCTTGGCGAGTACACGACTGGCATCATGGGCAACAGTGAGAGTCTAAAAAACGAGTTTAAAAGCAAGATAAAAGATAGCGGCGAGCTAGCGACTACGCTTGATTTTAATCCTTATCTTAGCGAGCTTATCAAAAGCCAGATCGCAGATGTTAGCAACTGCGCTTCAAGCAGGTATGGCGGTGCGATCACAGCTGGCATGTTTCTAGCTAAATTTATCAAAGATGAGTATAAAGATAAGTGGCTACACCTCGATATCGCTGGCCCAGCATACCGCGAAAAGGCTTGGGGATACAACCAAGCAGGTGCGAGCGGAGCTGGCGTTAGGATGAATTTATACTTTTTACAAGCACTTAGCAAGGAGAATTGATGGGACTTTCAGTTGGAATCGTAGGCCTACCAAATGTGGGCAAATCAACGACATTTAATGCACTTACAAAGGCGCAAAATGCCGAGAGTGCAAACTATCCGTTTTGCACTATCGAGCCAAATAAAGCCATCGTGCCAGTACCTGATAAACGCCTAAATGAGCTTGCAAAGATAGTAAGTCCTAATAAAATTCAATATTCAACCATCGAATTTGTAGATATCGCTGGTCTTGTGAAGGGTGCAAGTTCTGGTGAGGGACTTGGCAATAAATTTTTATCAAACATCAGAGAGACCGAGCTTATTTTACACATAGTTCGCTGCTTTGAGGATGAAAACATCACCCACGTCGAGGGTAGCGTCGATCCAGTAAGAGACATCGAGATCATCCAAACTGAGCTGATACTAGCTGACATCGAGCAGCTAAACAAAAAGATAGAAAAGCTCACAAGAGAGGCGAAAGCAAATGCAAAAGGTGCTAAAGAGGCGCTTGAGATAGCAAATTTACTCCTTGCTCACCTAAATGAAGGCAAAAGTGCAAGTAGCTTTGAGCAAAGAGATAGCGAGGCATTTTTGGCACTTAACAAAGAGCTAAGACTTCTAAGTGCAAAAGAGGTAGTTTATGGCGCAAATGTCGATGAAGAGGGACTTAGCGAAGATAATAAATTTGTAAAAGCGCTAAAAGAGTACGCAAAAGCCTCAGATCACGAGGTAATCAAGCTTTGCGCCAAAGTAGAAGAGGAACTAATCGGACTAAGCGACGAGGAGGCTCACGAGTTTTTAGCCTCTCTTGGCACGAGCGAAAGCGGTCTTGAAAAGATCATAAGAACGTCTTTTGCAAAGCTAAATTTGATAAGCTATTTCACCGCTGGCGTCGTTGAAGTAAGAGCTTGGACGATCACAAAGGGCTGGAAAGCACCGAAAGCAGCAAGCGTCATTCACAACGACTTTGAGAGGGGCTTTATTAGAGCTGAAGTGATAAGCTATGACGACTATATCGCACATGGCGGTGAAAACGGAGCCAAAGAGGCTGGCAAGATGAGACTTGAGGGCAAAGACTACGTCGTGCAAGATGGCGACGTGATGCACTTTAGGTTTAATGTCTAAATTTAGCCCTTTTTTGGGCTAAATAGTCAAAAAATATTTAATCCTTGGGCTGTATAAGGTAAATTAAAACCTCCTTATTATAAGTCAATAAAAATTCTTTTGAAAAATATACTAAGTTATCTTATATCTTATTAATATCTTTATTGATACATAAGCTTCTCTATACAAGCAATGATGTAAATACCATCTCGGCTTTGTGATATAAATATGGGCTTTATGGGTAAGCCAATTAAATCTTAGGACAAAGTACTAAGTCGAGAGAAATTTCGATAGATAAAATAATGTATTCATCATCTTTTACAAACTTTTAAATCTATAATATTTTTTTAAAGACTATATAAAACTTACAACCAAAGTCTGAGCAATAAGACACCAGCCAAGTAAGGTATAAAAATTTTACTTATATGCCAAGCGTATTTATTTTATAAGCCCGATAGTCTCAGCAAATTTAAGCTCTTTGTTTTCAAAAAGATTGTATTCGATCGTATCTTTTTCGCTAAGTATCACAATAGTTGAGCCAAGTTCGAAATTTCCAAGTCGCTCACCTTTTTTGATATGTAAATTTTCATACTCGTAAATTTGTGTGAAATTTGCCATCGCATTTGTCTGAATACGCTCATCAAAGCTAAATTTCATCTTTCCAACGTTTAGCGCACCTACAAAAACAAGCCAAAGTTTTTTACCATTTTTCGTCTCACAAGATAGCGCTACGCGTTCGTTCTTTGTATAAAGGCTGTCTACTTTTGCAAGCCATTTTGCAGCCACGCTGTAAAGTTTACCCGGAATATATATGGCTTTTTTAATGGCAATATCGCAAGGCGCATGATAATGATGATAATCTTTTGGGCTAAGATAGATATTTGCAAAGTCATATTCGCCCTCAAGCTTGTTCTGCCCCAATAGTTCACTTACACTATACTCCATACCTTTTATGCTAAAGGCCTTTAGTTCCTTTGTGCTGCCAAAACTAAGACAAGTACCATCAACTGGGCTTATAAACATCTCATCTGCTGCATCAAAATCTCTTGGTTTTATGAGCCTTCTAGTAAAAAGCTCATTTAAATTTTTATATTCATTTGCTGACTTAAACTCGCTCATATCTATCTTAAATAGCTTTATGTAAAAAGAATTTATGGCCTCTTGAAGTGGTTTGTAAAAGTTAATCCTTGCAACCTTTCCAAAAATTTGAGAAAACAGATTGTCTTTATTCATTTTATTCCTTACTTAAATTTAATATTGCAATCTCGCTTGGAGCAAAAATTCTAACAGGAGGCCCCCAAAATCCAGCACCACTGCTAACATAAGCTTGCATTTTATCATTAATCTTATAAAGGCCATGTAAAAATCCCTGATCAAGTAAGACCAAAAGGCCAAAAGGAAAAATTTGACCAGCGTGTGTATGACCGCAAAGCACCAGATCAACGTCTTGCTGCATTGATTTTATAAATTTTGGCTGATGAGAGAGCAAGATAGTAGGTAGCGATGGGTCACGTCCTGTCAATGCCTCATCTAAATTTGGCTCTAAATGTTTAAACCTAATGCCAGCCAAATCGTAAACGCCAGCTAGATTTATACTCGCAATTTTTTTGTTTTTATTACCTAAAATTTCTATGCCAAGAGAACTGATCTTTTCTAAAATACCATCTACCCCGTGATAATACTCATGATTGCCAGGGACATAAAAAGTCCCATAAGTGCTTTTAAGACTTTTTAATGGCTCCAAAAAATCTCCTATAAAAGCAACATTTACATCAACTAAGTCGCCCACTATCACTACGATGTCAGGATTTGCCAAATTTATGTCATTGACGAGTTTTTTCATAAAATCTTTCTGCAGAAATTCTCCTATATGCACGTCCGTTATCATGGCTATTTTTAAGGTGCTTTGTAAATTTTTTATTTTTATATCTACTTGTCTGATCTTTGGTGGTGTTAAAGCATTGAAAATACCTTTTAAAAAACAAGCAATTACAAAAATAACAAATGTAATATCAAAACAAAATTTTATAAATTTTCGTCTTGTTGGACTAAAATTACTCTTAGAAAAAATACTACGTAAAATATCGTAAAATAGACTAACAGCAAACAAAAATAGTGAAAATCCTATAAGCGTGCCAGCGATCAAATAAAGCTCAATGCTTAAGAATGAAAACCTGATCTGAAGAACAAATATAAACTCAAGAATACAAATAACATATAAAAGTATCCTGATTTTTGCAAGATGTGGTATAAAAAATGAAACCTTTTTTATGAAACGGTTATATGAATAAAAATTTATAAGAAAACTAAATATAAATGCTCCAATAATAATTCTCAAAAGTC